>PLDN01000114.1 GCA_003136185.1 Acidimicrobiaceae bacterium
GTTCGCAAGCAATGAGTCGTCGACTGAGGAGGGCTGGCCAGTCACGTACGCCTCGATGGCTGCCTGCCGCAATTGGACTCTTGCGGCCTGCAAGGTCCGATTCGCTCCCTGCTCTTGACTGTCGAGCTGCAGAACGTGCATGTCCGCCTTCGCGAGACTCAACTTCGCCTGGTCGTACTGCTCGGACAACAGGCTGGCTCGTTGCTGCTCGGAAGTGATCGACCCGGCCACCCCGATCAGTCGCTTAAGAAGGGGCTCGGCGGCAGCAGGTACCTTGGGCAGCGTCGTGGTCGTGGTCGAGGACGTCGGCGATCCCGCCTTCGGCTTATGCGTTTGAGCCCCCAGAGCGGTCGTCTGACCACTCAGAGTGGCGATCAGACAAGCGATCAATGCCGCCGCTAGTTTTCTATGTGTCACCGGGGAGCCCCGTTCGCCGTTTTCGTTTCAGTGCGGTGCGGGCGGCGCGTTCGCCACATCCGTCACTCGCGTAACAGGAGCAATTCTGCCACCTCAGGGCGGAATTGCAAAGCAGCCACTGCGCGAGCCTCCCACCAGGGGATATTGTGTCTCAGCCGACCCGAAGTAACTTGGCGGCAGCGTGCCACGACTGCTAGATTGGCTCCTCCAGCGGGGACTGGCTCCTGGGATACAGGCGTCGCGAGTCTGCTCGTCGCACGGGCATCGGGCCGTTGCGGCGAGCGGCTGGTCGAGAGGACTCGTGCGGCGAGTTCGACCGCCCCTCTAAAGCGTCTTCGAGGCCGGGATCTTCGGGAGGGTGGGGTACTTCGGGTCGATATCCTTCAGGGCGCGCAGGAGAACCTCGGCGACGGCCCAGTCGCGGTACCAATCCTGGTCCGCCGGGATTACCCACCAGGGAGTCTCCTCGGTCGAAGTGCGATCGATCATCTCGCCGAACGCCTGGGTGTAGTCGTCATACTTCTGATGGTCGGCGATGTCGTCAGCCGTTACCTTCCAACGCTGCGCCGGATCCTCGGCTCTGGCGCGCATGCGTCGGCCCTGTTCTTCCTTCGAGAGGTGAAGGAAGCACTTGAGGACACGAGTGCCTCGGTCCCCGAGCAATCGCTCGAAAGCGTTGATGTGCTCGAACCGTGCCCGCCAGACCTGCTGAGGTGCGAGGCGCCTCACTCTCGCCGTCGTCACGTCGTCATAAGGCGACCTGTTGAACACGGCGATCTGGCCTGCCGCAGGAGCCTGCGTATGAACGCGCCACAAGAAGTCGTGCGCGAGCTCGTGCTCGGTCGGCGCCTTGAACGAGACGACGCGCGTGCCGGCCGGGTCCATCCCACAGAGGACGTGCCTGATGGCCTCGCTCTTGCCAGCGCAGTTAACGCCCTGCAAGACGACGAGAAGCGAACGGCGGCGCTCGGCATAAAGGCGCGTCTGCAACTCCCCGATGACCGCCAGCTGGTCGGCCGCCTGCGCCTCGGCAGCGCGGCGGCCTCCCGGGGGAGCGGTTGGAGTAGAGCTCGGGTCCCGACCAGCCAGGTTTACCGGATCTCCAGGGCGGACACGAATCTGTTTCAACATCGCACCAATCACACCACAGGCTGCGGCTCTAGGTGGTCGCAGCCTGCGCGCGAGACTCCGGCGATGGCGAAGGAGAGCACGATACGCATCGGGTTGGCCGGTGCGGGCGTCATCGCCTGGGCTCACGCTCTGGCGCTGAGAGGTCTGATCCGAGAGGGGCTCGTGGCAGCCGAGTTGACGGCGGTGCACGACCGGGACGACGAGCGCGCCGCCGGTCTAGCGGATCGCCTCCACCTCGAACGGGTCTCGACCGCCGATGAGGTCGCCGAGCGGTGCGATGCCATCTACGTCTGCACCTCGACGGCGGGCCATCTCGAGGCAGTCGGCGCGGCCGCTCGGCACGGCCGCGCCATCTTCTGCGAGAAACCCCTCGCCTGCTCCCTGCCCGAGTCCTCCGCCCTGGTACGCCTCGCGACCGAGGCACAGGTGCCGGCCCAGGCCGGTCTCGTGTTGCGGACCGCGCCCGTGTTCCGCGAGCTCGCGAGACTTGTGGAGTCAGGTGAGCTCGGCCGGCCGATGGTTGCCATGATGCGCGACGACCAATTCTTCCCGATCCAGGGTCACTACGCGTCGACCTGGCGTATGGACGCCGAGCAGGCCGGGTCGGGAGCGCTTCTCGAGCATTCCATCCACGACCTCGATGCAGCGCGGATGTGCTTTGGCCAGATCGACTCCGTCTCGGCTAGGACCGGGAACTTCGCCGGATACGAAGGGATCGAGGACGCGGCGGCGGGCGTGTTGACGTTTGCCGGCGGGCTCTCGGTCACGATGGTGAGCGCCTGGCACTCGGTGCTCTCCCGGCCCTCTACGAGGCGCGTGGAGGTGATCTTCGAGCGTGGCTACGTCGAGTTCGAAGACGACTTCACCGGGCCGATCACTATCCAGACGAGCGAAGGCAAGATCACGCGACGCTGTGACCCGCCGGACTACGTCGACGGGGTCATCCTGCCGGAAGGGGCCGCCGGGATCGGTGTCCGGCCATACCTCGAGGAGAACAAGAACTTCGTCAATGCCCTGCTCGCCGGTCGACCGCCGTCGCCCACCTTGCAGGACGCTCTGAAAGCGCACGAAGTCGTGGACGCGTGGTACCGATCGGCGGCCGCGGGCGGGGCGGCGGTTGGCGGGCCGTTTTGAACCGAGCGAGGCGTCGGCGACGGCGTGCCCGGCTGTTACAACAGAGCGATGCCTCCGGCAGCCATCGAAGCCCGCGATCTCGAGAAGACCTTCAAAGGTGGCGTGCGGGCACTCACCGGAGTGTCGTTCGCCGTCGAACCGGGGACCGTCTTCGGAATGCTCGGTCCGAACGGTGCTGGCAAGACGACTGCCGTGCGCATCCTCACTACGATCCTGCGCCCCGATGGCGGTTCGGCTGAAGTGCTCGGCCACGATGTGGTGAAGGAGCCTGGCGTGGTTCGTGCGCTGATCGGGCTCGCCGGGCAGTACGCGGCCGTCGATGAGAACCTGACCGGAAGGGAGAACCTGCGGATGATCGGTCAGCTCACCCAACTGCGTCGCGTCGACGCATCGCGCCGGGCGGACGAGCTCTTGGCGCAATTCGAGCTCACCGAGGCGGCAGGGCGATCCGTCAAGACCTACTCGGGCGGGATGCGCCGCCGGCTCGACCTCGCCGCTGCACTGGTGGACCGCCCGCCGGTGCTGTTCCTCGACGAGCCCACCACGGGCCTCGACCCCTACGGACGGGTCGCTATGTGGGCAACGATCGAAGCCCTCGTGGGCGATGGCACGACGGTGCTGCTTACGACTCAGTACCTCGAGGAAGCCGACCGTCTCGCCGACCAGCTGGTGGTGATCGATCACGGGAAGGTCATCGCCGAGGGGACATCGTCGGAGTTAAAGGCGCAACTCGGCAAAAGCGTCCTCGACCTCGAGATGGGCTCGGACGAGATCGCCGAGAAGGCAATGGTCGTGCTCGGCAATCAGCTCGGCCGCCCGGCGACTCGGCAGGCCAGCGTCGTCGAGATCCCGCTCGACGAGGGACCCCGCGACGTGATCGAGGCGCTCCGCCTCCTCGATGACGCCGGGTTGGCTCCCACCGGCCTGACGGTGAGGGAGCCGAGCCTCGACGATGTCTTCCTTGCGCTGACAGGCCATGGGACGACAGAGCCATGAGAACAGCAGCTATCCCCGTTGCCGAGCGCAGATCGCGCATCACTCCCCTCCGGGCGGTGAAGGACACGCTCGTCATCGCCGAGCGGAACCTGATCAGCTACACCCGGATCCCCGAGGCTCTCTTCTTCTCGAGCGTCCAACCCATCATGTTCGTGTTGCTCTTCCGCTACGTCTTCGGTGGCGCGATCCGCGTGGCGGACCCCGGTGGCTACGTCAACTACCTCATTCCGGGAATCTTCGTGCAGACCGTCGCCTTCGGGGCGGTGCAGACCTCCATCGGGCTGGCCGAGGACCTCCAAAAGGGACTCATAGAGAGGTTCCGCTCGCTTCCGATGGCTCGTTCAGGCGTGCTGGCGGGCCGGACGGTAGCGGACCTGTGCCGCAACGTTCTCGTGGCTTGCCTCATCACGGGCGTCGGCTATGCCGTCGGGTTCCGGGTTGAGACGAGTGTCTGGGGCTACTTGGCGGCGGTCCTACTTATCCTGATGTTCGCCTACTCACTCAGCTGGGGCTTTGCGGTGATCGGATTGTCGGCTGCGAACTCCGAGACTGCCCAGGTGATGTCGTTCCCGCTCCTTTTCCCCCTGACCTTCGCCTCGAGTGCCTTCGTGCCGGTCCAGTACATGCCCGGTTGGCTGCAGGGTTTTGCCAAGTACCAACCGGTGAGTGAGGTGATCGACGCCGCGAGGGGATTGATGGTGGGAGGCGTCGCCGACGTGGCCGGTCACGTGGAGGTCTCGCTTGTCTGGTCGGTCGGCTTGCTCATTGTCCTGGCACCACTCGCTGTACACAAGTACCGCACCCGTACGTGACGCCCGCGTCCGGTCGCGCAGCCGTAGCCGCCCGTCAGGGAAGCTGGTAGTTCGGTGCCTCTTTCGTGATGAGGACGTCGTGTGGGTGGTTCTCGCGAAGGCTCGCGGGGGAGATCCGCATGAACTGTCCGTTGGTCTGTAGATCGCTGATGCTCCGCGCTCCGCAATAGCCCATCGCCTGGCGCAGCCCACCGATGAGCTGGTGCAGCACGATGCCGAGCGGGCCCTTGAACGGGACACGGCCCTCGATGCCCTCTGGGACGAGCTTGCCGGAGTCGACGCTTCCTTGAAAGTAGCGATCCTTCGAGTACGACCGGCCTTGCATGGCACCGATCGAGCCCATGCCTCGGTACTCCTTGAAGCGCTCGCCCTGCTGGATGACGATCTCGCCCGGTGACTCTTCGACGCCCGCGAGCGCGTTGCCGAGCATGACGGTGTCGGCACCGGCCGCGAGCGCCTTCGCGATGTCGCCCGAGAATTGAACGCCGCCGTCTGCCACGATCGGTACGCCGCGCGCCTTCGCCACGCGTGCGCAGTCGAATATCGCCGTGATCTGGGGTACGCCGATGCCGGCGATGACGCGGGTGGTGCAGATCGAGCCGGGCCCGATCCCGACCTTGATGGCATCGGCGCCTGCGTTGATCAGGGCCTCGGTCGCCTCGGCCGTGGCGACGTTGCCGGCGATGATCTCGACCTCGAAGTTCGCTTTCATCTTCGAGACGGTCTCGATCACCGAGCGGGCATGGCCGTGTGAGGTGTCCACGACGACGACGTCGACGCCCGCGGCCACGATCGCCTCGATACGGTCGAACGCGTCGGCACCGGTGCCGACGGCCGCTGCGACGCGCAACCGACCCCTCGCGTCCTTCGTCGCGTGCGGGTAGTCGATGCGCTTTTGGATGTCCTTCACCGTGATGAGCCCGTGCAGGGAGCCGTCGGCTTCGACTATCGGGAGTTTCTCGATGCGATGCTCGCCGAGGATGACCTGAGCGTGTTCGAGCGTCGTGCCGACCGGCGCGGTGATGAGTCCGTCCGATGTCATGACCGTAGAGACGGCGGGAGCGGTCTCTTTGACGAAACGCAAGTCCCGGTTCGTCACGATCCCAACGAGGCGACCGGAGGCGTCGGTCACAGGCACCCCAGATACTCGGAAGTGAGACATCAACTCCATCGCCTCTGCGATCGACGCGCTCGGCGAGATCGTGATCGGGTTGGTTATCATCCCCGACTCCGAACGCTTCACCTTGTCGACTTCGTCCGCTTGGTCGGCAATTGAAAGATTGCGATGGATCACGCCGATCCCGCCAGCGCGCGCCATCGCGATGGCCAACCGGGACTCGGTGACGGTGTCCATCGCGGCGGAGACGAGCGGGATCGCCAGGTGAATCTGGCGCGTGAGCGCAGTCTGAGTCAAGGCCTCTGTCGGCAGCACTTCGGACGCCGCAGGGATCAGCAGCACGTCATCGAAGGTGAGGCCCTCGCGGCCGAACTTCGTCTCGAACGACGGGAGGGAAGATGGTGAGGGCGCCATATCGCATTTTAGGCGAACTGCGCCCTTGGTGTGGCAAAGCAGGCTGGTGGCCTTGCCGGACCACGATCAAGTGCCGAAGACCCTGAGCCATTCCTCGGCGGACCTGGGCGCGAGCACCGGGTTCGAGCGCTTCACCTCGGCGAGAGGTGCGGACGGTTCTGCTGAGTAGAGGTGACCCGGGTAGACGACGGTACCGTCGGGGAGACGGCCGAGCCGATTCTGGAGGCTGTCGTACATCGCGGCGGGATCGGAACCCGGCAGGTCAGTTCTTCCGCAACCATTGAGGAACAGAGTGTCGCCCGCCACTAATCTTCCGTCCACGAGGAAGCACTGGCTGCCGGGTGTGTGCCCTGGAGTGTGGATGAGCCGGATCTCGATCTCTCCGACCCGAACAGTGTCGTCCGACTCGTGAACGACGAGGTCG
>PLDN01000169.1:0-9175 GCA_003136185.1 Acidimicrobiaceae bacterium
GAACCGGCTCCAACCTGGTGGATATGGGCCGGGCAGCGGTGCACGTCCTCCCTGCAAGTATGGGGAGAGACGACTCCGACGTCGGACAGTGTCGCCGACCAGGAGGCCACGGCGAAGGCCTGCGGCGTAGCCGTGGCGAGTCCGCAGCGGAACAGCTGGGCGCCGATCCTGCCAACCGGTACATGGTGAACATGGGAACCGCCCCAAGGCCGCCCTCCCCCTCGTGCATCCGGCACGAGGACGGGCAGGCACGCCGTCGGCTGATGGCCCTGGGGCGGGGCGGAGGGTCCGTAGTAGTCCGAGGACGGGAAAGCCGTCCACATGGCGAAGGGACCCAGCGAGTCCGCAGTTTTGGAACTGGCATGCCAGGAGGTCGCCGGTGAATACCGACGCACCATGGCCGACGCTCGAACAAGCCGAGGCAAGGGTACTGGGGATCCAGGCCAAGCTGCACCAATGGGCGACCGACAGTCCTGAACGTCGGTTCTGTGACCTGTACAACCTCGTCTGCGATCCCGCCTTCTTAACGGTGGCGTGGGCTCGCGTGCGGGGCAATCGGGGCGCACGCTCCGCCGGGGTCGATGGCGTGAAGCCTCGCGACATCATCTTCGGGACGGAAACGATCCTTCCAATGCTGCGAGAGAACCTCAAAGCGGGGAGGTTCGCCCCGTTACCGGTGCGGGAGGCGATGATACCGAAGGCGTCGGGAAAGTTGAGGCGCCTAGGCATCCCCACTGCGCTGGACAGATGCGTGCAGGCCAGCTTGAAGCTGGTCCTCGAGCCGATNNAGGCGGACTTCAAGCCGTGCAGCTACGGCTTCCGTCCTCGTCGCCGGCCACACGACGCCATCGCCGAGATTCACACCTTCGCCACCCACGGCTACACCTGGGTGCTGGAGGGAGACATCAAGGCCTGCTTCGACGAAATCTCGCACTCCGCCTTGTTGGTGCGAGTGCGAGACCGGATCGGGGACAAGCGCGTCGTGGGACTGGTGAAGGCGTTCCTCCATGCGGGCATCCTCTCCGAGGATGGCATCACGAGGGACACCAAGACCGGCACCCCACAAGGTGGCATCCTCTCGCCACTATTGGCTAACGTCGCGCTGTCCGTACTCGACGAGCACTTCGCCGAGGCCTGGCAGCGGGACATGGCCACTCGTCATGGCCGGGAACGGCTGCGCCGTCACGGGGAGCCGACGTACCGCCTCATCAGGTACGCCGATGACTTCGTCGTGATGGTGCACGGGACCGAGGCGCACGCCTCGGCGCTCCGTGACGAGGTGGCAAGCGTCCTCTCCACTGTAGGGCTACGCCTTTCGGAGGAAAAGACGTCGGTGTGCCACATCGACGATGGGTTCGATTTCCTCGGCCTCCGCATCCAGCGGCAGCGCAAGAGGGGGTCTGACAAGGCGTTCGTCTACACATGGCCGTCGAGGAAATCGCTCTCCTCGGTGATGGCAAAGGTGAAGGCGATCACCAAGCAGGGAACGAACAACCCGCTCTCCGACCTCCTGCGCCAGTTGAACTGGGTACTGCGGGGTTGGACGAACTACTTCCGGCACGGAGTGTCGAAGGACACCTTCGCCTACCTGCACCAGTTCACCTGGCTGCGGGTGGTCGGATGGCTGCGCCGGAAACATCGCCGTGCCAACTGGGGGTGGCTGCGACGGCACTACCTGGCGAATGCCTGGTGGCCCGAGCACGACGGTGAAGCACTGTTCGACTGTCGAGCCGTGCCGGTGACCCGCTACCGCTATCGCGGGGCGATGATCCCTTCACCGTGGGCGGGGACGGACGAGGCCGCTTAGCCCGGCGGCATGGGTTCGTGGAGAGCCGGATGCGGTGGAAGCCGCACGTCCGGTTCGGGGGACGGGCCGGGGAGACGGACCTGCCGAGATGCAGGCACCGCGCCCCGGTCCGATCCCACGTGACATTGAGGAAACTCTATGTGCTCTTCGTGATCGAACTCTCGTGCCCCTAAGCGATCAAGTGTGGTTGTAGAACTCAACCTCCCATCGCCACTCACGTTTGTTCTCGGCGTTCCACCACTTCTGAAGGGTGCCCGCCTCACCTCCGGGCAGTATGACGACCCGTCCGAGATCTTGCTCCGTAGGCCACCCATCCTGCAGCGTGATCTCCTGGTCCTGGCGCACGAGGAATGACATAGGGCCCTTCTCGTGGCGCTCCAGCTTCTCGCCCCTGGCGAGCACTCCGCCATCTTCGCCACGGACGGTCACGTCCAAGCGCGACGGCGCAGCGTGTACGAGCAGTCGGTTACCAGCAGCCTCGGAGTCCACCTGACTCCGAGCAAAGGAGATCCCAGTGGCTCCCGCGTCGGGAAACCACAGATCCCACACTTCGATCATCGCCTTGCGGCACTTCCGGAACTGGGAGCCAGCGAACTACCTCCGATGTAATGAATCCTTGGCTTTGTCGATCGCCTCCGCGCCCGTGTCCCCGGCCTTGTCGATCGCCTCTTCGAGCTTAACCTTCGCGTGATCGAGACTCTCTTTGGCCTAACCCGTCCAGCGATCGGTCTTGCCTTCGGCTTCAAGATCCTTGTCACCGGTGATAGCCCCGACAGTCTCTTTGCCTTGGCCCTTTACTTGTTCGATCCTTGCTCCCACTTTGCGCGACGGCCAGTTCCAGTGATCACTGCACGGTTGCTGCAGCATAGAGGGCGGTCGGGCTTTGGTATCCGAGGCTGCGCCGGCGCTGTCCGTTGATGATCGAGGCGACGTGATCCGCCTCGGCGGGCTGGACGTCTTTCAGGTTCGTCCCGCGGGGAAACCACCAGCTCCACTGGCGGTTCAGGTTCTCGACCTGTATAGAACGGGTCGAAGCGAACGAAACGCGGCCCGTGGAGGTGTCCACCGAACGGTGGGCCCTGCGCCCTCTCAGGTAGCAGCTCGTGCGGAGCGCACCGGACGCGGGCCGGAGGGGGGCCAGGACCGGGTGAGAACTCAGACCGTGAAGTGCCCAGCTGGGCTGGTCGCCGTAAGCTCGACAATCGCGTGATCGTCGTCTGTCTGCTCCTCTCCGCTCCTGTCGTAGCAACCGTCCTGTTCTGGGGCTCCTGGGGTTGGCTCGCCGCGGCCGCAGCGGCGGCCGTCGTTGAGTACGCCACCCTCAAGCGCTCGCAGCGGTTCTCGGCCCGGTTATGGCGTAGCGTCGGCGTCGGACACCGGAGCAGCCGCGAACGCGCCACTGAGAGCATCTATGTTGTCAGCGCGGCGGCGGGCATCGTCCTGCTCGCCATCGCTATCGTCGCTGCCGTCTGATCACTGCCGGAACGCCGAGGGTCGGCGCTCGGCTTGGCTCCTCTCCGTCGCGGCGGCGCCTACTGGTCAGTGAACATCTCGATACCGCTCGCCCGGTGGCCGATGGACACGCTGCCACCTCGCGTAAGCAAGATTCATATGCTCGATCCGGAAGGCGTCCTTTTGCGCCTCTGTCGCGTTCTTAGGAAGAAGCCCCTCAGTCATTGCAAGGGTATAGAGCCCTCCTCTCGGCTCGGTTGTGTGGGCGTATGTCACGAGCGTCGTGATGGCGATTTCGTCAGACTCGAGAGTCGCCTTCGAGATGTCACCCACGAACGCTCGCAGGGCATACTCACCAGGCGTGAGCTCGATGGAGAGTTTGGCTGGCTACTTGCTGGGCTGGGGAACTCGGCAACCGTGGATCTTCGGGTTCACACCGGCATAGTTGAGAGGACCGGCCATGACGGTCACAGCGATCGTGCTCGCCTTGGCGCAGTTCGTGACGGAACCGCTGTAGTAGTCGCGTTGGCCCGCGGCGATGACACCGACGATCAACCACAACACAAGTAGCAGCGATAGGAGGCGCACGGAGGAACCCTACTGCTCAGACCACCAGGCTTGGTGGGCGAACAGCCGTCGCTCCCACGCACACGCCGCTTCCTGGCTCGATGCGGGGTTCACGGCTCATCCGGACTTCAATGCGCGGACCGTCCGCTTCGTGCGGGGCAGCGATCAGGGAAGAGGCGGCACCGCCGGAGTCCGCGCACCGAAGCGACCACGCGGGCTGCGGTAGGACACCCTGGACCCCGAGTGTTACATTCGGGCCGGGACACTTCGATTGGCGTGCAGACCGTGACCGGATCCTGCGAGAGGCGGCGCTGTATGAATCGCTCCCGCCAGAGATCCCGCATCCGGCGGTCCTTGACGCCGGCCGGAACGACGAGGCAAGCTGGATACTGACGGGACGTGTAGGGGGGGTCCGACTTAGCGACGTGATGCTTGAACTGCCCGGGCCCGAGCAACGCGAGGTCTTTCGTCACGCGGCGAGGCTCCTCGCCGACCTGCATTCTTGGGATCCCCCACCGTCCATCAGAACGATGCTCGGTGAACGACCGACATTGGATCCGACGGTCGAACTTTCGGTTTGGGCCGCCGACGTGATTCCTCTACCGATCTGGCGCATCGACGCCATTGCAAACCTCGCGAAGGAACTTCCTTTCGTAGACGCCGGCCTCGTTGACGCGGTCGTGGCTCTGATCAAGTCGTTGGCTGATCCCGACCCTCTGGAACTCTCGATCGAGGACGGGGTCGTGCTCCACAGCGATTTCGGACCCTTCAACGTCTTGATCCAGGATGGGGAGATCGCCGCCGCCATCGACTTCGAATGGTCCCGCATCGGTCCGCGCGACCTTGACCTGACCCTCCCGTACTTCCTGGCCCGGTTCGATGAGATTTGGGGTGGCGATGGTCCGGACCGCCTACCGTTCCTTGAGTGGTTCGAGGAGGATTGCCCGGAGCTATTTGCCGCTCCCGAGCTTGATCGCCGACAGTGGCTCTACGGGTTGTGCCTGGGACTGCGCACGATCGTGTGGTGGCCGCCGAGTGGTCCAGAGGAGACATTGGAGCCGGATCACCCGATCCACATGCTCCGGCGTCTCCTGGAAGGACCACTCCTCCCTCGACGCTCACAATGACCCCCAGAATGAAGGAGCCAAGAGCGCCGTCAGTTCGCTGCCGGCCATCGCCCCCCTCCTGCAGCGCGGAGATGCGGCCCTTTGTCGAGACCATGCTCGCGAAAGCGCATCGTCGCGAAGCTGCACGTCGAGCACACTATGAGCTGGGACCACCGTAAGCCGGGACTGCCCTCCGCGAGACCGCATGCATAACGCTCGCACGACCGGTGTACCGTGTCTGCAATGACGATGCCTCCGATCGATCCGACACCTGTCGACGTGCCCGAGCCCGTCGGCCCGATCGATGTCCCGGAGCCACTGCCGGTGGACGTGCCCGAGCCCGGGCCGTTGAGCATCCCCGAGCCGGGTCCGGTCTGAGTACCCCCACGCGGGCGAAGCGGCTCTCGGCGCTGCACGGGGAACGGGCTGCGGCCGGAGCACCACCTTCACCGCGCACTGCTCCCTCAGCCCCATCCGTCTTCCTCGTTCGGTTGGAACCGTCGCCTCCTCTGCTCATCTCCCAACTTGGTTTCGGGCTCATCGCTTGAGCACCCGGCGAAGGTGGCGCTGTTGCTACGCGGGGCTCGGGACGCGCGTCCGTGGATTGCGATTGAGCGGTGGCGGACGTCCGGCGGGCACTGAAGGCGGCTTTGGTGACCGGCCGTGGCATTGGCGGCATAGATGCCAATGGCCAATGCAAGAACGAGGTCGTCGTGGCGGCTTGGCGCCAATCGTTCGCGTACGTGTCGTGACCAGTTGCCCCGATGGTCACCTGCGCTGACGAGCGTTGAGTCGAGCCGCCTTATCTTTGGATCGGATGGTTTCTGGCCAATGGACGCGACGAGTATGTCCAGTCTTATCTGCTTCCGCAGTTGGCGTTGTCGAGACCGCGGCTACCTATGAGCATCTTGCTGAGGAAGGCTCGCGAGTGCGCCAGCAACTGAGGCAGGGCGCGTTCTATGACAACGCGTGGGAGCATTGGTGTGCCGCGGTGCGTGAGCCACAGGCTCCCCGCAAGGCGCCTCGTCCGGTGCCGACTCCGGGCGCAACCGCCAGCCGGCGGTCGAGATGACCGTTCAGCGAGTGCTCTTTGTCGCCGACTCCCTCGAAGTCGGCGGCGCCGAGCGTGCACTCATGGGACTTGCAGTTGGGCTGGCCGCGAGGGGAACGCAGGTGACCTTGGCTTGCTCGGTGGGTGGGGCCTTGGCCGTCGATGCCGAGATCAGCGGTGTAGGCGTGCTCGCCCTCGGCACCCGCCAGGTCAAGCGGCGGGCAGATGCGAGCTTCGCTTGGGCGCTGCGAGAGGAGATCGTTGGTGACCCTCCCGATCTCGTTCACAGCCACATGTACGCCAGCACGGTCGCTGCAGCCCACGCCCTGAGTGGTCTCGGCATCCCCCTCGTTGTGCACGAACTCAGCGAGGCGTTCTGGCGCGACAAACGCGCACGAAGGATTGCCGCGGTCGCCTACCGGTCCAGCGCGGCGGTGATTGCAGTTTCCGCGGCGATCGGGCGCCGGCTGCTTGAGGTGGATCGGGTATCGGCAGCCAAGATTCACCTCATACCGAACACTCTGCCTGATCTGCCAACGAAGCCGTCAGAGTCGGCTTGGTCTCGGTCGGAGGGTGAACCCATGGTGGGTGTAGTGGCCCGTCTTCAACATGACAAGGGGGTCGCGGTGTTCTTGCGCGCCGTGGACATTCTGTCGAAGCGCCTTCCCGCGGCGCGGTTTGTGATTGTGGGAGACGGTCCCGAACGGAGAGCTTTGCAGCGGTTCGCCAGCGACCGCCGGCTTCCGGTGACTTTCCTCGGTTTCCGAGCTGACGCGCAGGCTCTGATCGCTCAGCTCGACCTCTTGGTCGTCCCTTCGTATACCGAAGGTACGCCGCTCGTGGTCCTCGAGGCGGCTAACGCGGGAGTGCCGGTCGTCGCCACGGCAGTCGGGGGTATACCTGAGCAGGTCCGTGATGGCATAGAGGCGGTGCTCGTCCCCGCAGGGAACCATCGCGCGCTGGGAGATGCCTGCTTTCGGGTTTTGAGCGATGCTTTTCTAGGGGAGCGGCTCGCTGCGGCTGGCCGCCGCCGGGTGCATGAGGCGGATCCGGCCAAGACCATCGATGCGATCGAACGGATCTACACCATGGCGCTCAATGCAGCGCCGGTGATGTAAATGATGGTCGGTGTGTCCTGAAAGGAACGTGATGTCGATGTAGAAGATCGCCAGAGCGAACCGTGCTGTTCCAGTGATGGAGGTAGGTCCTCCGGGGTCGCCGTGCAGGCGGAGATCCCAAACCTCCGCAGTGTCATGTCGGTCAAGAGCCGAGGTGGGAAGCGACT
The DNA here is from genome assembly GCA_003136185.1 of Acidimicrobiaceae bacterium. GTDB lineage: Bacteria > Actinomycetota > Acidimicrobiia > Acidimicrobiales > Bog-793 > Palsa-601. Next base: position 7,269 of record PLDN01000169.1, read on the forward strand.
GCGGAAACGGCCCGCCAACAGCGGGTCAGGTAAGCGACGAGAAGACGAGCGTGTGTGAACCACTGCTGACGCATCGAAAATTTATAAGACGACATCGAAACCGCAGGAGCGTGAAGGGTGCAAATACTCGTTCACCGACCTTAAACACGACCTGCGAACCGCGTTGTCGCGAGGGTTAGCCCGTCGACGGTGAACGCCGGGTCGGTAGGTGAGTCGGTGTCGACAGCAGCGATCTGTGTGCCGTGGTTGTCCTGATTCCCGGGCGGCCGGACCGAAGTGAGGATGGCGGGGCCGGAACGACGTCTCGGCTCAGGCTGCCCACTCATACTCGTGGATGATCCCGCCGAGGACGTCGTTGCGTCGGAGCGTCCCGCCGCGCGCGCCTTGCTCGGGCACACGGGCGATCGGGGTCGCCAGGTTCAGCCCACGGTGGGGCCGTGCGGTGTCGTAGTGCGAGACGAACTCCCTGACGACGCGTTCGAGGTGCCGGCGGCCGACTATGAGCACGAGATCGAGGCACTCGGATCTCGCCGTGCGCACGAACCGCTCGGCGTACGCGTTCGCCTTCGGCGATCGCACCGGCGTCTTCAGGACCTCGATGCCGGCCGAGGAGAACACCGCGTCGAAGCTCCGCGTGAACTTGGTGTCCCGGTCGCGGACGAGGAATCGGAAGCGACGCCCCTCCTCCTCGAGAGCGGAGACGAAGTTCCGCGCTACTTGGGTGACCCAGGCATCGACCGGGTGCTTGGTGACCCCGAGGAGGTGGACGACGCGGCTGTCCACCTCGATCACGAACAGGACATAGAGGGTGCTGCCGAACACGGTGTCGACGCTGAAGAAGTCCGTTGCGAGGATGCCTCTCGCCTGTGCCCGGATGAACTGCTCCCAGGTCGGGCCACTCCGCCGCGGTGCCGGGGAAAGACCGTGAGCTCTGAGCACGTTGCTCACGCTCGTCGCCGAGATCGCGACGCCGAGCTTCTTGAGCTCGCCGGCGATCCTCATGTATCCCCAGCGCAGGTTCTCCCGTGAGCGAGGCGAAGCACGAGCTCGACCGTCTCGGCCGGAAGTGGTGGCCGTCCCGAACCCTTCCTCGGGTAAGTCCACCGCCGCGCCACGAGACGCCGGTGCCACGAGAGGATCGTCGACGGAGAGACGATGAACGACGACAGCGCGGAGCGCGGCAGCAATCGCGCCACGAGCGAGATGAAGGCACGATCCGACCAGTTGAGCCTCGGACGCTTCACGTGGCGCTGGAGTACGAGCAACTGATGTCGCAGAGCGAGGATCTCGACGTCCTTCTCGACGTTGCCCATCCGACGGACGCGGATCATCTCGACGAGACGACGGGCCAGCAGATAGAGGAACGACAGGGCCACGGCCTGCCAGCGTGGTCCGCATCTAAGCCCAGGTCAATCCCAGTGCACGAGTATTTGCACCCTTCAATCCGGGTGATCAAGACGCCCGTCCGCTCACCTCGGGCCAACGCGTATTCCGAGCGGTGGGTGAGGACGGTGCGTGCCGAGAGTCTCGACCACATGCTCATCCTCGGGTCGGGTCATCCCGAGCGGGTCCTACGCCAATTTGTCAGCCATTACAACGAGCAACGCCCTCACCGGGCCATCGGTCTCGGCGTGCCCGCCGGCTCGGCCGGCCCCTCGGCCCCGACGCTTGACGTCCGGCGTCACGACGTGCTGGGCGGCCTCATCCACGAGTACCACCCAGCGGCGGCGTGATCGACCGGTCTCGCGGAGATCAGTCGCCCTCGCTGCTGGCAGCACAGTCTCGAACTCGTCTCCCGTCAAGAGGTCGCGTCGCGTTGCTGAGTCGATGACTGTGCTTCTCCTCCGTCGGCAGCAACGACCACGCGAGCGTGCCGCCCAAGCTACGCGATCGACATTCTGGTGCCC
>PLDN01000169.1:9196-9869 GCA_003136185.1 Acidimicrobiaceae bacterium
GTGGTCACCGCCCAGTGCATGACTGCACCCGCCGCGATTGCGACGGTGCTGAAGAACATTCCTGCGCGTCCCATTTCCTATCCCTCCATCTCGTTGCCCGGGGCATCGGCCAGACGCTTCAGTGGGCCTTCTTCCGATGCGACGGTGCCATCGGCGTTGGTGATCACCTCTTCGACGTCCTTCGCGTGGCTGAGGCCCTCTGGCGCCTCGCCAGATCGACCCTCGGTATCGCCTTCAGTTTCGAGCTCCATGTCAGCACTAGCGCTTCCAACGCCCCCTTTGGCGCTGCTCTTTACGTCATCACTCTGTGAACTCATTGTGGTCACCTTTCTTCCTCGTCGAAGCTTGGCGCTTGGCGTGGACTAGCCGTAAGCACGCTTTGCCACCGTGTCAAAGCGTCTTCACGCGGCTGGACGATCTCGCAAGGCCCTGTGTCCCAGAGGCCGCGAGCCCTTTCGAACACTCCGGTCGCGGTCGTTTGAGACACAGTCGGCGGATTAGTCATGCTCGGCGAAGGGAAATAAAGGATCGCTACAATCAGCAGGATGATGACCAGCGTGCCAACGCCGATGGGCATGTGTGAACCAATCCTTCCAAAACATCAATCCTAACAACAGCGGACTACGTCGAGGCGCGTGCGCTGGTTTGTTGCCTGAAGGGTGCAAGTACTCGC
>PLDN01000044.1:0-1904 GCA_003136185.1 Acidimicrobiaceae bacterium
AGGGCTCTGGGATGCTGACCAGCGAACTCGGGCACTCCATTCTTGGCGGGAACAGCAGACCAAGCTCGAGCGAGGTACAGGTAGTAGGTGGACCCGGCTTCGCCGTACGGGTCAGCGTGGTGCCAAGCGGCTGACGCTGGGATCTGTGGGCGGTAGCCGACAGGCGACGGAGCAAGCCGGACGCCCACCACGGTTGTCGTGTCCGCGACACGTGTTGGGGTTGGAATCGCCGCTGGCTCACCGCGGGTCCTGAGGTCAGCGTTGCAGGCCGTCTCGGCTCGGCTAAGCGGACGGACGGCGGCAGCCGGCTGCTTCGGTTGCGAGGTCGTCGGCAGCACGCCGCTCGTCGTCGGCGGGAGGCTGACCCCGGCCGAGCACGCGGCTGCTGTAACAGCGATGACAACCAGCGCGAGGGCCCACCTGAGCACGAGTCCCGTGCTCAGTCGAAGCCTCGTCGGCTGGCGTTCGCGTACGCGCACCTGATGAGGAATGGCGCTCCCGGCGTCATAATCGGGCGTGCTCACCGATCCGCGTTTCGGCCATGCTTTAGGCTGTGGACTTGTTCAGGGTCACGGCGGCGCGAACGAGAGTCTTCAGCGCCTCCTCGTCTATCTTCTCGTCCTCGTGGAAGTCGATGGCACGCCTTGTGTTCCCGTCAAGACTGGAGTNNCTTCGGGATCGGCTTCCTTGACTAAGGTACGGAGCCGGCTAAGCATCTTGCCCCGCCAGTCGCCTAGCTCCTCTATTCTCGCGTCTATCAGCTGAGAAGGAGACTTGCTTTTCTGCGACCCGCTCTTCTCCATGCCGTTTCTCTTCCTTAGTCCCGAGGCTTTGATAAATGGGGGACATCCCCACCGTGCCGATGCTACCTGGAGCTGCGTAACCGGCTAGGTCGTCCTGGCGTGCCGCTTCGATGGCGTCGAGAACATCGGCCAGCCACTCGTCACCTCGTCTACTCACAGCTCGATCGCCTCCGCCTCAGCTTCGGCCCTCACCGTCGGTCGCAGGCTGTCGGACGGGGCGACGTCGACGTGAGTGCCCAGGACTTCGGAGATCTCCCGTTCGAGCGTGCCCAACGAGAACAGTCCGGTACCTGGAGCCAGGTCGACCAGCAAGTCGATATCGCTCTCGGAGGTGTCTTCGCCGCGAGCGACGCCGCCGAACACCCGGACGTTCGATGCACTATGGCGACTGGCGGTCGTCAGCACCGCTGCCCTGCGCTGACGTAGCCGCCGGCCGAGGGGCGTATCGGGCATCCCGGGCCGAACATCAGGGTCGGCCTCGAGCCCGAGGACCAGACAGTGGCCGGTTGCCGCCACCAACCGCTCGAGCGTGCTCAGGGAAGGCTCACGGCGCCCGGATTCGTAGGCGCTGATCACGCTCTGTGCAACGTGGGCGAGCCCTGCACCATATGGCGAAGTGGCCCGGCGGTGGTCGGAGGTGACAAGAGAGGGCGACGCGTTGGGGGCTCGCGTCGGCGCTGAAGCTAGGTCGTGTGGGCTGACACTTGCTTATGACAGACTTGCTGGTCTGAGCGATCTCGGTGGACTCCGGCCGGCCTACGAGACGGCTTGCGCCGTGCGAGTGGCCTCCGGGACGCCGAGAGGGGCGAAGGTCGCACCGATAAGGACACCTTGGACTGAAGTCGACAAGGCTTGCGGTGCAATATGGAGTAGCGATTGATTGGACGCATCGATAGGAGATCCCAATGCCCGCTGTGACCGTCAGTGACTTGTCGACCCTGCCGACAATCCCGGTTCCCGACCCCGAACTCGCGACCGAACGTCCCGTGGCGTCAGTGACAACGGCGCCACGTGGATTCGAGGGCGAGGGATTCCCGGTGCACCGAGCGTTCGCCGGTATGAGCATGCGCGACCTAGACCCCTTTGTCCACATGGACCAGA
>PLDN01000044.1:1969-4034 GCA_003136185.1 Acidimicrobiaceae bacterium
TCCAGCTCTGGGTGAACCTGCCAGCGAAGGACAAGATGATTCCACCCGCCTACCAAGGGCTCGAAGCTGACGACGTTGCCCTTTTGTCGTCGGCAGACGGCGGGTGCCTGGTGCGCGTGATCGCCGGCAAGCTTGGTGCCGAGAGCGGGCCCGGTTGGACCCACACGCCGATGGCGCTAATGCATGTCACGGTATCTCCTGGCGCGAGACTGGAACTCCCCTGGAACCCCGGCTTCAACGCCCTCGTCTATGTCCTGGCCGGATCCGGCCGAGCCGGCGGCGAGGAGCAGCCGGTTCGAAGCGGCCAACTGATTGCGTTCGGTCCCGGAGACTGGATGGCTGTCAGGGCCGACGACCGTCAGGATTCGAGCACGATCCACCTCGAGCTACTCGTGCTGGGGGGTCAGCCCATCGGGGAGCCGGTAGAGCACTACGGACCGTTCGTGATGAACNNGCAGGCGCTGGAGGACTTCCAAGCCGGACGTCTCGGCACGATCCCCCCGAACGCGCTGATGCCGCACGTACCGGATCCGAATCCGATCCGAGTTGAGCACACCGGGATCTGAGAGCTGCGCGCTAGCCCTCGGACGCCTCCTCGACAGTGAGCTCTGCCGCCGGATCGGCCTCGAGTCGTTCGTCGGGAATCGCTTGTCCGCTCGCAATTGAGCGGCCGAAGGTGCCTTCTCGAAGGCGGGTTTCAGCTCGTTCGATGGCACCGAGGCGGTCGCGCAATCCGGCGATGACCGCATCGTCCATTTCTTGCGCTGTCAGGGGCTCGGCGGGATCGGCAATGTCACCGGACTCGTTNNGCTGCGATCCGGTCCTGCCGAGCCGCCTCGGTAGCTTCGTGAAGAAGCCGTTCGATTCGCAGCCGCTCACCTGTGAGCAGCTCCCTCGCGTGTTCGTCATCCACGTTTCCTCCTCCCATTTGACTCTTCACTGTCGCACAAGGCGGTGACCGGGTTGAGTCGGTCGGCGGTCGCACGACCTCCGGACACGGCGATCGCGACAACACTACGTTCGATGACGTATCGGACCACGGCGGAGGCGATCACTGCTCAATAGTCCCTGGTTCACTTGCGATACGAGGATCAAGCCAAGGTGCTCATAGATCCACAACCGCCTTTTTGGCACCGCGGGCGACAAGCGGTGACCCCGGGCCAGGCGAAGAGCTCACTAGGTTGAGGTCACGGCTGCCAACGCCGCCAGTGCCATAAGAAGGGCCGTTCGACTCTAAAGGCGCCAGCCGGTCCTGCCGATGTTCTTTGCGTGCTTGACGAATCGATCGACTCGAGAGAGCGGGACATCCCTCCCGCGCGGTGGCAGGATGAGATCAAGAGCGCGGCCCACGAAGTGCGAGAGCACCAGGCGGCGAAGGCCGCAGANNTGAGAGTCAAGGAAGAATTCGACACAGCGTCTCAAAAGCTCGATGACGTGGTGTTCCCGACCCTCATCGAGGTCGCGGAGGTCTTACGGGGAGAAGACGCGGTGAGTAGCGTAATGGATGACTCGCCCCTGCCTCAGCATCACCGGTCCGTGGTGCTCCGCCTCGGCGGAGCTGGCAGCGAGNNACGCCCGCCAGCGTCGCGCAGTACGCGATCCTGCACTTCAGGGAGTTCGTGAAGGGCGCCTAGGGCTCACGCTTGGGCCAAGCGGACGTGAGCCGCGCGGCCACCGTGCTATCGCGTCGGCGACACAGCGCCCATGACATAATGCGCTTCGCCCTGCGTGCCGAGGCACGCCCGCAATCGGAGGCAGCCCGATGAACCGACGCGCCGTCCTGCTCTTCATCGGCGCAGCGCTGCTGCTCGCCGGCTGTGCTTCGAAGGCCGCAACGTCCCCAACTACCGCCTCTCCGGCGACATCCTCCGCCCCGAGCTCCTCGGCGCTGCCTACGACCGCCAATCTCGGGCCTGACCACCAGGTCTGGCTGTGTCGCCCGGGCGAGTCGCCCGACCCTTGTACCGACGACCTCACCAGCACGGCGGTCGCGGCGAACGGGACGCGCACGATCGAGAAGGCATCTCCGGGCTCTGATCCCAAGATCGACTGCTTCTACGTCTAC
>PLDN01000005.1 GCA_003136185.1 Acidimicrobiaceae bacterium
CTCCGACTCCGACGCCGACACCCACGCCGACACCCACGCCGACACCCACTCCGACTCCGGCCTGCAGCAGTTGTGGTGGTTGTGGTGGTGGTTGTGGTTGCGGCTGTTCACCCGACGGATCAGAGCGCCCTCGTAAGCGCGCCGCAGGGGGTTCTCAGCGCTTGCGCCGCAAGAGCTGAGCCGAGCAAGGCGGGCAGCCCGTCGAGCTGGCATCAGAGGCGTCATGACCCAGACTTGCGTCGGAGGCTTCGGTTGACCACGCCCTCCGCCGGCCGGTCGAATTATTGCTCACCCCGGACCGGGAGCCATCGTGACCACCGAACCTGACATCACCTTTGAGTGGCATCGCTGGGCGGCAATCTCTCTCCTGCGCGGGACTCCGGTATCAGACGTGATTGCGCCACTGGTCGACAACGGAATGCCTGAAGCAGCGGCGGCAATGCTGGCCGGAAGTATCTTGAGCGATCCCACGCTTGAGGCTGGCAAGTGGGCGATCGGGCGCCTTTACAAGCTCGAGAGCATGCTCGACATCCGGCAAGAGCTCCGAGATCTCGCAGGGGAGAGCGACGCGGTTCCTCGACGCTCCGGTGTCAGCTCGAAGCAGTTCCTGACCGAGTACTACGCCCGCAATCTTCCGGTCCTACTCGAGGATGTCTGCCAGGAGTGGCCGGCACTCGATCGCTGGTCGCCTGAGTACCTCGTCCAGCAGATCGGCGATGTCGAAGTCGAAGTCATGGATGGCCGGCGGGAAGGGCCCGGGGACGAGCTGAAGATGGATGAGCAGCGGACCCGGACCTCGTTCGCGGAGTACGTGGGGCGCGTTTTGGCGACTGAGTGGAGCAACGACTTCTACCTCGTCGCCAACAACGGCCTGCTGGCAAGCGAGCTCGCCGACCCGCTCTGGAAGGACTTCAGTCTCGACGACCGGTACCTACGGCCCAGGGCTCCACATGCGGAGACCTTCGTCTGGTACGGCCCGGCCGGTACCGTGACCAATCTGCACCACGACGTGATGAACATCCTGTTCCACCAGGTCTACGGCTGGAAGCATGTCATCTTGATTTCTCCGACCAGTACGCACCGACTCTCCAACTCGGTCGGTGTCTACAGCGACGTTGACCCCCTCGCTCCCGATCTCGGGCGTTTCCCGGGCTTCGAGGGGGTGCACCAACTACACGTCACGGTTGGACCCGGCGAGGCGCTGTTCATCCCCGTTGGCTGGTGGCACCACGTGACAGCCCTCGAGACGAGCATCAGCATCTCAAGCACCAGTTTTCGCTTCCCGAACCAGTTCGAGTGGTCGAACCCCACAATGGGGATCTAGGCCGCGACAGCCGTGGTGCGAGGACGGCGCAGGTGGCGACGGCAGTGGGTCGGATCCGTGCTGGGGTCAGCCGCAGTTGCCTCCCTCGCCCTGTTTTGCGCTGCTCCGGCCGCGGCAGCTCGAGCGCAGGCGCCGGTGGTGGTGCCTTACCTCGTGACGCTGGCGCAGGCTTCCCGGCAGTCGCCGACGTCCGCCACTTCGCCGAACTGGGCCGGCTACGTCGCCCAGGCGCAGCGACCGTTTACCGCGGTGGAAGGATCCTGGGTCCAGCCAGCCGTGGCCTGCAACGGGTCTGCTGATGCCGCGGCATTCTGGGTCGGTCTCGACGGCTTCCGGGACGCGACCGTCGAGCAGGTCGGTGTGAAGGCAAGCTGCGCCACGGGGCGCGCGGAGTACCGGAGCTGGTGGCAGCTTTGGCCCGGACCGGTTCACTTCTTGCCGCGTGCGTACGCGGTCCACCCATCCGACGTGATGCACGCTTCGGTCACTCGGTCCGGGACGACGTTCACGCTGTCGTTGCGCTCGAGCGCAGGGTGGAGCTTCAGCACCGTGAGGAGCGCTCCGGCGGACAGCTCGTCTGCGGAGTGGATCGCTTCGTCCCCACCAGCCTGCCGCACGTGCGGATTCACGGGCCTGGCGAACTTCGACACGGTGAGCTTCGCCCGCGCGCGAGCAGCCGACGGCCAAGCGATGCAGTCGATCGGTTCCTTCCAGCGGGACAACCACCTAATCTCGGTCACGATGATAGGACCAGGAGGCGTCGTCCGCGCTCGCCCGGACCCGCCCTGCCGCACAGGATCCCCGTTCGTGGTGACGTGGGAAAGTCCGTAGCAACCGCGCCCCGTGTAGGTGATAGGCCGCGCGGCAATTACGAGAGGCACAACAGGCCCAATCCGAGCGATCTGAGGGCCCGAACGAGTCTCGAAGACTCCTCGGAGGGCCGCGCTGGAAGCGTTTTGCAAACACTCCGCCTGTCGAATTGAGAACATCCCCTGGCGGGGTGTTCTCGAAACTCACAATGGCTTCCGCTGGGTGTCGGTCCTCGGGCGTGTTGCAATCGAACCTGTGGGGCACCGATACTCCGATCAGGCGACTGAGTTGGCACAGCGCGCGCATCGGGAAGCTCTCCCCACTCAAACGCGTAGATCCAGCAAAGCAGCCTCGTCCGCGTGACGCGGCTATCCGAGAACGATTGGCTCGGATCTCACGGTCTGCTTGCCGCCCTGAGCCAGGTCCTGCACAGCCAGGACGCCTGGGAGTTAGATGGTCAGGGCTGCGGTTCGAGTTCGAACTCTCAAGAGGTGACCGGGGTGATGAGGACAAGGCCGTTCGCACCGTTGCCGCCGGGTCGGGCGCCGCCGACGCCGCCGCCACCGCCGCCGCCGCTACCGACATCAGTGCCGTTGCCGCCGGGTGCGGCACCGACGCCGGCGTCGGTGTTGGCGAAGTAGTAGTAGCCGCCGCCGTCACCGCCACCGACGACGCCGGAGGTGCCTCCGCCACCACCGACGCCACCATCGGTGGTGGCCAAGGGAATGCCGTTACCGACGCTGAAGCCCCCGCCGGCACCGCCGACGCCGTCCAAGGAAGCACCCCCGGCACCACCACCACCACCGCCGTCGGCCGTGACGGTGGTAGAACCACAAGCGATGCTTGAGGCGTTGCCGTTGCCGCCGACGCCGTTGCCGTTGCCGCCGTTGTTGCCGGCGCCGACCGAGCCCGTGCAGGAGGTCCCGCTCGTCACTGGGATGAGAACCGTGACAAGACCCCCGGCACCACCACCACCACCGTCGGTGCCGGTATTGCCGGCACCACCACCACCACCGCCGGCGCCCCATATTTCGACCTGAAGCTCGCGCACCCCGGTTGGGACCGTGTAGGAATACGAGCCAGATGCGCTGAAGACTTGTTCGCCCGGCCCTGCCGACCCCGCGGCACCGGTCGCGCCTTGGGCACCCTGGAATCCTTGAGCCCCCTGCGCACCCTGGAATCCTTGAGCGCCCTGGGCCCCTTGGATCCCGGCTCCGCCCTGCGCGCCTTGGTTACCTTGATTGCCTTGCGCACCCGCCTTTCCCTCGGCACCCTGCGAACCCTTGGCGCCCTTTGCTCCCTGGGGTCCGGCGCCGTTCCAGGTCACGCGCGTCGTGCCACTTCCGCACTTAGGCGCGACGGTGGCAGTGAGATCCGATAGGAGGTGTGTCCTCGATGAGTAGCAAGCGTAAAACTTCGTAGCTGTCGCAGCACCCGCAGGCGTCATCGCGATTGTTCCGAGACCCGCGGCGGCTGCTGACGAGGCAATCAACCCCGTAGCTGCCAGAGCGCCAGCTCGCGTACGCGCCGAGGACTTTCGCTGCTGCTTGGTCATCTAGGACCTCCCTGTTCGGCCCGTAGGGCCGCGCGGCGCGCGCTCACAGGGCCGGCAATATCTGTCAAGGAGGTCTGGCGCCGCATCGACGAGCGCGAGGGCGGACGGGGAACGGAGAGCGCCGCGATTGGGCGGAGGGCTTTGACGTACGCCACACCGGCCCCCACGAACGCCCACGTTGCGCCGGGGCTGGCGAGTGAACTGCGCCGTATGTAACGCTCGATGAACTCGACCGTCGGTCCCAACGCGTCCGCGGAATGTCCGCGCGATGGTGCAGAAACGTGCCTACGGGTGCCGGGCGAATTTGAAGAATGTCCAGGAAGCGGGCACTTCGGCAGGTCGTGATCCCGGTGCAATGCGCCTCTCAAGGTGGAGACACGGGNNGTTCGAATCCCGTTGGGGCTGCCAACAAAAGTGCCAGGTCAGGCTCCTGTCAAGCGCCCGGCGCTCCGCTTTGACGGTCGGAATTCCGGGCCAAGTCCGCGAAGGGTTGTGTCCGCGAAGGGTTGAGCGAGAGGGAGCGAGGGTGTCGACGGACGGCGACTCTTTCGGACTTGCTAGCCGGGCGAGCGCGTCGGCTATCTCGCGATCCTGCGTCGCGTGCTGATACCTGATCGCCGCGGTAGGGCTGGCGTGTCCCGCTCGTTTCATCAGGTCAGCAAGGGTGGCGCCGGTCGTTGCGACCCACGACAGGCCGGAGTGGCAGAGAAAACGGACACGGCGGTGGCAATCGGGGTAAAGCAAGGATCTACCAACCTGATTGGCGCTCGCGATCGAAGGGCGACCCGCTTTAGCAGTCCTGGTTCCCGATCACGTGCTCGGCGAACATGGCAACGGCGTCGTCGATCAGCTTGACGTAGCGATCACCCCCCGGATCGTTGGCAAGCTGTTGGCTTGACAAACCCGAAACCAATACCGTCCAGAGGTCGAAGTCCGCATCGTTGCAGAGACCCAGACCGGTGAGGATGGCGCGACCTTTGCTGAAGACTTGGACGGCGATGGCATAAGACTCGGGTGACGGTTCGAAGTTCGGAATCGTTCTCAGGAAGAGCAACTCATAGCGCGCCTGGTCTTCTGCAGCAAAGGTTACGAAGAGGTTCGCAACTGCGCGCAGCGCACTGCGGGGATCGTCGCTCACTTCGAGTCGATCAAAGCGAGTCAGGAGCTCGCGATTGCCGTCGGCGAAGAGGTGGTCGTACACAGAGTTCTTCGAAGCGAAGTACGTGTAGAGCGACTGGGGCTCCATATTCACCGCGCGCGCCAGTGCCCGCAAGGAGAAGGCATTGACGCCGGCGACGCGCACCATCTGCCACGCCGCATCGAGAATCTCCCGCTTGGTCGCTTGATGTCGAGCGTGCCGTCGGTCCCGACGAGGCTCGATGGCGGTCTTTTTGGCCACCCCTTGATCCTATCCGAATAGCGTGCGATACTCCTGACACTGTTCGGAAAACTGAGGGCGGACTGATGGAAGCAGCGACTGTCGAGAAGACGATCTCCCAACCCCTGGGCCACAAAGAAGCGATGGGGTTGGCCGCGACTGAGTTCGCACGCATGGTGGAGCACCTCCGAACCTTGTCATCAGAAGATTGGCGGCAGCCCACGGTGTGCACGCTCTGGGACGTGCGCGCGATGGCGTCTCACGTGCTCGGGATGGCGGAAGGGCAAGCTTCCATGCGCCAGTTCGCCCACGATTTTCGAGCGGCTAGCAAGAGATCGGGCGGAAAGATGATCGACGCCATGACCGCCGCGCAGGTCGCCGAGCGTGCGTCGATGACGCCCGAAGCGATCATCAGCGGCCTTGCGGCGGTGGCCCACAAGGCGGTCAAAGCCCGTCGGCGGACGCCAGCGATAGTCCGCCACACCGTGCGCATGAAGCAGGATCCGCCGTTCGATGCCGAGCGGTGGCAGTTCGGCTACCTGGTTGACACGATCTTCACCCGAGACACGTGGATGCACCGCCTCGATATCAGCCGCGCCACGGGTACGTCGATGGTCCTCACGGGAGCACATGACGGTCGCCTCGTCGCCGACGTGGTTGGCGAATGGGGCCGCCGCCACGGCCGGGCTTTCTCGCTCACGCTGACCGGTACCGCAGGCGGTTACTGGCAAGTGGGCGATGAAGGTGACCATCTTGAGCTTGACGCTCTTGATTTCTGCTGGACGGTCGGTTCCCGCCAGCCGAGTACCGGGCTACTCACCACGGAGGTGCCATTCTGATGAGCATCACGCACATCACGCAGTTCCACGCTGCACCTGGTCAAGAGAGCACGCTCGAAGGACTCCTGATCGAAGGCAGGAACCGCATGCGAGCTGCCGATGGTTGCGAATCGTTCGATCTCTACCGAGATCAGGACGACGACCAGGCCTTCACCTTCGTCCAGCGCTGGGTCTCCCCCGAGGCTCACGATGCTGCCTTCGCTGAGCGCATTATCCAGACCGGGCATCTTCAAAAGGTGCTCGCGACACTGGCGCAGCCGCTCGTTCAGCGCACGCACGTCATGGTGCCCTGAGGACCAAGTGATTGCGCATTCGCTCTCCGCGTGGCGAGAGAACGGGGCAGTGATGATGAGACCGCTCCTGCATAATCTCAGGTAGCCAACACCCACCACCGTCCGCCCTCACCCACCGCGCTACGCAGCAGTTAACCGGCTGTCGAAGTAATCGGCTAGGACCGCGAGTTGGACCGCTCCGTCGCCGATGAAGGTTGGGCCGTGCATCAGTGCGAGCGCCCGGGGCTCGAGGGCCGCCAGACGGCGAAGCGTCGGGCCGGTGTCCGGGGTGTAGGCGTGATCCCGCTCCTGCACCGGCACAGCGTGCCACACGCACGATGGATCCGTTCCTGGGAGCCGCGGGCTCGACGATGAGCTTGCAACAGGTCATGCGACCCTCGGAAGCGCCAGGGTTTCCAGGCGTGGCCGCTGGTTTGACGGACACGATC
>PLDN01000004.1 GCA_003136185.1 Acidimicrobiaceae bacterium
GTCCCTAACTGAACGGTATTGGGGCTAAAGCGGCTCTTCGATAGTCAGCTCCCTCTCGTGATCGTGCGCAGCCGCCTCATTGTCCCGGGGCCGTCGGCGCCGGAGGAACAAGCATCTGTCGAGAAACCGTGGCGGAGAGAGACTCGAGTCGGTCGGCCTCGTGCGCCAAACCGCCCTCCGGCACCGAGGTTGAGGCCGTCTGTCGTGAAGTAGGCGAGCACTCCTGAGCGAGTGAGGCACCAGGTCGCGTTGCCCGTACCGGGTTCGCGCAAGACGAGACGCTGAAGCTGCCGTCCAGAGAGCACTGCGGACGCCACCCGGACGGACGACGCCAGGGCCTGCGCAAGAACGTTTTGCGGGTCGATACTCAGCTCCCGAGGTACGAACGAATCCTAACTTAAGTTAGTTAGGGAGACGGAGCTTGACGCCGGACGCGTCGGCGAGGCCGGGGTCTAAATAGGCGTCGAGCCGGCGGAGAGTCTCGTCGGTGCCCTCGAAGGTGGTCCAGTCCATAGCGCCGGTCCACCTCTGGGCGAACTGGAGGACGGAGACGAGGGTCTCACCGCGGCCGTTCCTGTTGCTCACACCGGCGAGGGCCGCGAGGTAGTTGTTCCGGTAGACGGTCGGGATGACGATCCGAACCTGCCCGGCAGCAGACAGTGCGCCGTTCGCGATGATTCTGGCGACGCGGCCGTTCCCGTCGTCGAACGGGTGGCACTCGGTGACGACCAGCATGAGTGCGACCGCCCGCTGGAACGGGTCGGTGACTGCCGCGAACACGTCGAATCCCCGGCGGAGCGAGCCCAACACGAGGCCCGGGTCGACGAAGGCGTACCCGCCCGCGTAGTTCGGCTTCTCCTTGAACTCGCCCGGGAGCTTGTCCGGCCGCGCCGCCATAAGGCGCCTGTGGTGGTCGCGGAGCAGCTCCACGAGCTCGTCGGCGCTGGCTGGTGCCAGACTCCGCGTTGCGGCGTCAGACACAATCCGGTAGGTCGCGGCGACGTCATGCGCGTCGGCGGGGCGCTCCGGTGGGATGGCGCCATCGATTGCGATTCTGCGCGCTTCGTGGATGCCAAACTCGGTGCCTTCAATGAAGTTGGAGAAGTACGCCTCGAAGAACGGCTCCCACGCCCACCGACTGACGGCGCCGAGCTCCGGGCGTGGCTCTGGCGCCGTGTCGCCGAGCAGCTCGGCGAGTGCTCGGAACATCTCGATCCGGTTCTCGTCGTAGGGCTCTCCTGACAACCGAGCGGCGAGTCGCTTGGAAGACGGCTTGGCACCGGTAACGGTCCCGAGGACGGCGACGAGCCGGTCGCGGACCGTCTTGGCCGGACCGGCGGGGAGGCTGCCGGCCAGCAGGTCGAGCTGACTGAGGACATTCTGAATCGACCCCGCCCCGCCGCGCCGAGCGATCTCGTCGATTTCGTCCTCCACTATTGCGGTCCCCGCCTGCCTCGCGGGCCGGCTTTTCGGAGGGCGGCCGGCGACGCTGACGTTCTCGACTAGCTTGCGCGCCGGACCGGACAAGTACAGGCCGTCGGGCATCGGCATGTCGCCCGGCAGCGAGCCTGGGCCTGTCCGCGGGGAGACGGTAACGCCCGCCAGGACAAGGTCGGACCGGCGTCGGGGGCTGGGGTGAGCGACGAACACCCACCCGTCGACCGGCTCGCCGCCGGCTAGTGCGGTGCGGTCACAAAGGACCCCGCCCGGCCAGAACACCGAGATGATCCCGGTGCGGTGGTGGCGAACGGCATGCTCGGGAGGCAGCGTCGCGCCGACGATGTATACGCCCGGCGCAGCACGGAATGCTGCTCCCGCCTTTGCCTGACGGGACAGTCCTGCCTTGTTCTGCGCGGTAGCGACCACCAGCCTCCCGGCCGGGTGCTCCGGACCGCGCGCAGCAACGCCAGCGGGGTTATCTGTCGCGCCAACCATTGTTCGAGCAACTATAGATGAGTTATCAGACATTAGGAACAACCGCAGAGCATAAATAGACCCTGGGAACGTCTGATCTCACTGCATCGTCCGGCCCCGTTATCGACGGCACTGCAGGCTCACCCAGCAACCTTTGGCCGATAATCCCTTCGGCTGAGCAACACGAGAGCCGGAATCCAGACAGAGGCCAAGGCGAGAGAGGCGTCCTCGACGGGATCCGCGATGGGCGCAACGCGGTTGCCGTTTCTTGCAGCGCTGCAACAGCTCGCTGGGATCCGAAGGCGTCGAGATGAGGACCTCGTGATGCGCGCCGGCATCGGACTTGGGACACGGCCGAAGCTCACCTGTCAGCCGCTGGGTGAGCGTTCGCGTATGCTGCGCTGGACGGAGCAAACGGAACATCTACGGACCGAATTATGGACACAGCCCATGGTAAAATGTCCAGGGAACTTCGACGGCCCATAGCCGTGCAACCGCAATTTGCCGGCTGCCGTGAGCGACGAACTCATCGCTTCTCGCCGCCGCGTCGCACCAAACCGAAGAGGCCTGTAGTAGCATCGTAGGTGCCGTCGGCCTAGTGCTGCCGCTCCGTCCAGACCCCGCGGGATAGCTACTCCCGACCGCGGCTGGTTTTCCCACCACTTTCCAGCGTGGGATACGGGACGAATGTCCCGGATCGGAGCGAATCATGATCATCATTGTCGGCCTCGTTATCTTGATTGCCGCGGTAGTTGTCGGCGTAGCTGGTGTCATCAGCAACGTTGGCGCGGGACACTCACTCACCCATCGGTTCGACATCCTCAGCTATCACCTTGGCGGCTCTTCCGGCAAGCTGTTCCTCCTCGGCATCGTGGTCGGCGGCGTTGCCATATTTGGGTTGAGCCTGCTCCTCTCCGGTGCGCGCCGCACTTCTCGCCTTGGCAGCGCCGCGCGCCGCGGGCTTGAACAATCGCGCGACGAGACGGTTGTTGTCAGTAGAGACCGCGACGATCTGATCGACCAACGCTCGACCGCCCGGGCCTATTCGACGAGCGTGCCGAGCAGCGGCTCACCCAGTGATGAGCACCTGATGGGCCAAACCGAGACGGCCACCGCCGATCGCCAGTCGGCGTAGGCATCATTTCGACAAGTCAGTGCAGGTTCAACCCGGTAGACGATTGCTCTACCCCATTCCGAACGAGGGAACACATGTCAGCAACAGACAAGGCAAAGAACACCACGCAGCAAGCAAAGGGAAGGCTTAAGGAGACAGCCGGCAAGATAACCGGCAATGACAAAGTCCGCGCCGAGGGCAAGGCGGACCGCACGAAGGGCAATCTCAAGCAGGCCGGTGAAAAGGTCAAGGACGCTCTCAAGAAGTGACGCCAAGTCCGGTACATAGCGACGCGCTAGCGGTCCGAGAGCTTCCAACGCTGGTGAAGTGAGCGGGCATCATGACCAGTCTCGTCAGTTTGCCGTCGGAGCGGTAACGCGATTTGCCATCTCGTCAGCGCGACCGGCTTGAGCATCCACATGGTCGGTGTCAGCCCGACTGGGACTACGACCACATCGACTGAAGATCGTGTCTCCTGATTCGCCCGGACTCCTCCCGCGGGGTCCGGATAGCCACAGGATGACGCGAGGCCGAAGAGCGGTTTGCTGAGGAGCCAAGCTCTCATAGGCAGACGGAGACTGAGGCGACAGCCAGGAACAGCCGAAAGACGAGGCGTGGAGGAGAAGTTGTGTCCTTCCTTGACGACAGACGTCAACGATCGGCGACTATCTGCGAAGCACCACCGACCGAACATAAGATGACGCGGCCGTTTTCAGTTGCTTTCCCGCCTTCTATGGGCGAGAGATCGACGTTTGAGCAGGCTTGGCCAGACGAGCTCAAGAATGGGTCTTCGAGCGCCGCGAGCACCGCGGTCGACGTTGGATGACGAGGAATAGCGACTCGCCCACCGGGCACGTCGACCCAGCGGATTCGGACAAAGGGCCTAAGCCTCGGGCCGACTCCCTGCCCGGCTGACCGCGTCGATGGGCAAAACATCGACATCGTCGCTTCCTCTGGACCGGCACCCTGGCGAGCGTACTTACGCGCGCTGGGGCCGGGGTTGGTCACGGGGGCTTCAGACGATGACCCGTCGGGTATCGCGACGTACGCGCAAACGGGGGCTCGGTTTGGCTTCGGGATGCTATGGGTGGCGCTTCTCACCTTTCCCCTGATGACACGCCGTCCAGGAGATCTGCGATCGCACCGCACTCGCGACCGGCAAAGGGCTTGGCGAGCTCCTGGTCGTCAGATTTGGTCGCGGGTGCGTCATCGGGTTGCTCAGCGGCGCGCTCATCGTTGCCAACGCGCTCAACATCGCCGCAGACCTCGTAGCGGTCGGTGCGGGAATGAACCTCCTCGACGCGGGGCCGACGGCGCTCTGGGCGGTGTCGGCGGGAGTAATCATCATGGTCCTGCTCGTGAGCGGCTCATTTGCCACGATCGCGCGGGTGTTCAAGGTCCTTTGTGGCGCGCTGCTTGCCTACGTGGCAGTGCTGTTCCTCGTCAAGGTTCCGTGGAGCACGGTGATCTTCAACACAGTCGTGCCGCATATTCAATTCAGCCGGACCTACGTAGCGCTCCTCATCGGCGTGCTCGGCACGACCATTTCGCCNNTGTTCTTCTGGCAGAGCATGCATCGTGTCGAAGACATGCGCGAGGAGGATGCCGGAGGGGCTAGCCCATTGCCCTTGCACCGTCGTTCTCGCATCGATGCTGAAGGAAAGCAGTCGAGGAGCCGGTTCGACGTGTTCACCGGCATGGCGTTTTCCGGGTCTTGTGACGCTCTCG
>PLDN01000175.1 GCA_003136185.1 Acidimicrobiaceae bacterium
AGATGTAGAGCTCCATCACGCCGCGCCGGAGGCGCTCCAACTTCGACGACTGGGTCCTGATGGACATGCCGTCCTCGACCGGCGTGGTGCAGGACGCTGGAGTGCCGCGGCGCCCCTCCACCTCGACGAGGCAGAGCCGGCACGATCCGAACGGCTCGAGGCTGTCGGTCGCGCAGAGCTTTGGGATGTCGATGCCTGCCAGTGCGGCCGCCCGGAGCACTGAGGTACCGGCTGGGACGTCGACCGCGAGCCCATCGACGACAACTCGCGCTGACGCCGGCCCAGGCCGGGCGGGTGTCCCGAGGTCGGTCTCGATTAGCACTGCCATCAGTTTGTACCTCCTCTGGCACCGACCAGGTCGCCGCCGAAGTGTTGGAGCACGCTCAACACCGGCTGCGGGGTGAGCCCGCCCATCGCGCAGAGGGAACCGTCGGTCATCGTCTCGCAGAGGTCCTCGAGTAGCTCGAGGTTTGCCTCGACTTCGATCCCGGCCCGGATCTTGTCGATCACCTCGACTCCGCGAACTGCACCCACGCGGCACGGCGTGCACTTGCCACAGGACTCGATGGCGCAGAATTCCATGGCGAACCTGGCCTGCAGGCCCATGTCGACCGTGTCGTCGAAGACGACGATGCCGCCGTGGCCCAACATGGCGTCTGCTCCGGAAAAAGCCTCGTAGTCCATCTCGAGGCCGAGCTCGCTCGCCGGGAGGTACGAACCGAGGGGTCCGCCGGCCTGGATCGCACGAATCGGGCGTCCGCTCGCAGTACCGCCCCCGAAGCCCTCGACGAGCCCACCCAACGTGACACCGAAGGCGGTCTCGACGATCCCGCCGCACCGGATGTTGCCAGCGAGCTGGAAGACCTGGGTGCCGCGCGAACGCCCCGTCCCTAGGTCTGCGTAGGCAGCGGCACCGCCGGCCAAGATCTCTGGCACAGCGGCCAGAGTAAGGACGTTGTTGACGATTGTCGGGCAGCCGAACAACCCGGCGATGGCAGGCAGCGGAGGTTTGGCTCTGACGACCCCCCGGCGGCCCTCGAGGCTCTCGAGCATGGCCGTCTCTTCACCGCAGATGTAGCTTCCGGCGCCGACGCGGACGAATATGTCGAAGGCGTGGTCCGAGCCGAGCACCGAGGCACCGAGGAGCCCATGCTCGTGTGCCAGATGGATCGCCGCGCGAAGCATGGCGGCGGCTTGCGGGTACTCCGAGCGGAGGTAGACGTAGCCTTCGGTCGCGGCGACGGCGAGCCCGGCGATCACCATGGCCTCGATGAGCAGGAACGGGTCGCCCTCGATCAGCATCCGGTCGGCGAAGGTCCCGCTGTCTCCTTCGTCTGCGTTGCAGCAGACGAGCCGTTCCTTGCCCGGAGCCCCGAGCACCGTGCGCCACTTGATGCCGGCTGGGAACCCCGCCCCGCCGCGGCCCCGCAGGCCGGAGTCGGTGACTTCCGCCACGATTGCCTCGGGGGTGAGCTCGAGGGCTTTTCGCACTCCTGCGAGCCCGCCGTTCGCCTCGTAGTCGTCGAACGAGAGTGGGTCGGTGAGGCCGACGCGGGCGAAGGTGAGGCGCGTCTGGCGCGCGAAGTAGTCGATCTGCTCCGTCAGGCCGTGCGCAAGAGGGTGCTCACCGCCATCCAGCATTCCCGCTTCTACGAGCCCCGCCACGTCCTCTGGCGCGACCGGCCCATACGCGAGGCGACCGGCTTCGGTCGCCACCTCGACGAGGGGCTCGAGGAAGAGCATGCCTCGCGAGCCGTTGCGGACGATGCGGAGCTGCCGCCCGATTCTGCCGGCCTCGGTCTCGAGGCGCTGCGCCACCGCGTCGGCTCCGACAGATCGAGCTGCCGCGTCCCCCGGCACGAAGACCGTCGTGAGGCCGCTCATCGAGATGCCAGCTCCGCCGCTTCGATCAGCTCGTCGAGCGTCGAGTCGTCGACCCGACCGATCAGCTGTCCGTCTGCGAGCACTGCGGGTGAGAGTGCGCAATTACCCAGGCAGAAGACCTCGAGCAACGTGATCGCACCGTCCGGCGTGGTCGAGCCGAAGTCCACGCCAAGCCGCTTCCGAGCGTGCGCGCACAGCTTTTCGGCGCCCATAGCCTGGCAGGCCTCCGCACGGCAGATCTGAAGCACGCGCCGGCCGGCCGGCTCGGTGCGGAAGTCGGCGTAGAACGAGATCACGCCGTAGACCTCGGCCTCGGACAGGTTGAGCGCCTCGGCGACGATCGGAGTGGCAGCGGGATCGAGATAGCCGAAGGTGGCCTGCAGGTCACGCAAGATCTCGATGAGCGGGCCCCGCTCAGACGACCTGAGCGCGATCACCTCGCCGGCGCGCTCGGGAGAGAACGCTTCGTAGCTACGGCGAGCTCCCCACTGCATAGTGCACCTCGTGCCTAGTATCTTGAATGACTATTCAAGGCTACTCCGGCTGGACTGTCGTGGCCAGCCTCGCGCAGGCGAGAACGTTCCGGGAGTCGCCCGACCTGCCCTCTATGCTGCCGACGTCCGTCGCCGCTCCTCGAGAAGGAGGTCCAAGTGTCGTTTCCGAGTGACCTCGAGATCGCACGACAGGCGACGCTCCTTCCCATAGGCGAGATCGCAGCCAGCATGGGCATCCCGCCTTGGGCACTCGAGCCCTACGGGACTGGGGTCGCCAAGGTGAAGCTCGAAGCGATCGGCGAGCTGTCAGGTCGCCCGAAGGCGAAGTACGTCGTCGTCACGGCGATCACGCCGACGCCACTCGGGGAAGGAAAGACGACGACGTGCGTCGGCCTCGGCCAGGCGATGTCCCACGTCGGCCGATTCGCCACGGTCGCGATCCGGCAGCCATCGATGGGTCCCACGTTCGGCATCAAGGGCGGTGCTGCTGGTGGCGGCTACAGCCAGGCCGTGCCGATGGAGGCGTTCAACCTGCACCTGACCGGTGACATGCACGCCGTCACCGCTGCGCACAACATGCTCGCGGCGATGCTCGACAATCATCTGCACAAAGGCAACCAACTCGGCATCGACCTGAAGAACATCACCTGGCGACGGGTCCTCGACGTCAACGACCGGGCTCTGCGCAACATCGTCATCGGCCTCGGCACGAGCGAGGACGGAGTTGTCCGCGAGACGGGATTCGACATCACCGCCGCGTCAGAAGTCATGGCGGTACTTGCCCTCTCCTCGTCGCTGCAAGACATGAGAGCTCGGCTAGGCCGTGTGGTGGTCGGGTACTCGAGCACCGGTGAGCCCGTCACCGCTGAGCAGCTGAAGGCGGCTGGCGCGATGACGGTGATCATGCGGGAGGCGATCAAGCCGAACCTGTTGCAGACGATCGAGAACACGCCCGTGCTCGTGCACGCGGGACCGTTCGGCAACATCGCACACGGCAACTCCTCCATCGTCGCCGACCTCCTCGGGATTCACTGTGGGGAATTCCTCATCACCGAGGCGGGGTTCGGGGCCGACATGGGCGCCGAGCGTTTCTTCAACATCAAATGCCGCATGTCGGGTCTCGTGCCAGACGCGGCCGTCATCGTCGCGACCGTCCGAGCGCTGAAGGCACACTCCGGCAAGCATCGGGTCATCGCAGGTCGGGAGCTTCCCCCGGCGATTCTCGAGGAGAATCCCGAAGAGGTGCACATCGGTGGTGCGAATTTAACCAAGCAGATCGAGAACGTTCAGATGCACGGGGTCACGCCCGTCGTGGCGATCAACGCCTTCCCGGGCGACTTCGACTCCGAGCACGAGGCGATCAAGGAGATCGCGAGCTCGATGGGCGTGCGAGTGGCGGTGTCGCGGCACTTCAGCGAAGGCGGCAGGGGAGGCGCCGAGCTGGCTGAAATGGTGGCGGAAGCCTCGGATGAGCCGAGTGGATTCCACGTCCTCTACCCGTCCGAGTCAAGCCTGCGAGAGAAGATCGAGACCGTCGCGACCTGTGTCTACGGAGCCGACGGCGTCGATTACTCACCCGTCGCCTCGCGCCAACTCGACCGCTACGAGTCGTTGGGCTTCGGGAACCTTCCGGTCTGCATTGCGAAGACCCACCTATCGATCTCGTCGGATCCGAGCTTGAAGGGCGCCCCGACCGGCTGGCGACTCCCCGTGCGAGAAGCGCGGGCGTCGATCGGCGCTGGCTTCGTCTACCTCCTGTCTGGTGACATGCGGACCATGCCGGGTTTGGGTTCGCACCCTGCCGCAGAGCGCATCGACATAGATGACGCTGGTGAGATCGTCGGGCTCTCATGATCGCAGCCCCTTTGGCACTGACTCGATGACCGAGGGGACCGAGTCGTCGCTCGCAAGCCGGCCGCTTCAAGCCCTCCTCGCGGAGGTGGCCGCCAAGACCTCCGCCCCGGGCGGGGGAGCGGTGGCTGCGATCGGGGTAGCGCTGGCGGCGAGTCTTTGTGCGATGGCTGCTCGACTTTCCGAGGCTGCCCTCACTGATGCGTCCTCCTTGGCCGCCCGCTGCGACGGCCTCGCTGCCCGTGCTTTGACGCTCGCGTCCGCCGACGCGCACGCCTACGAGGCGGTGCTCGAGGTTCGCCGGATTCGGCGCAGCGAGGGTGGGGCCAGTAGCGGTACCGACGAGGACCTGCTTGTGGCCCTTTTCGGCGCGAGCGACGTGCCGCTCGAAGTGGCCGATCTCGGCGCGGAGGTGACCGAGCTAGCAGCGCGACTGCTCTCCGATGGCAACTCGAACCTGGCCGGCGACGCATTCACCGCCGCTCAGCTCGCGCACGGCGCCACGCGGGCGGCCGCTCGACTCGCTGAGATCAATCTCGCGTCCTGCGGCCCGACCGCGGAGGGACGACGCGACCGCGCGGTCGCCGTAGTCGAGCGGGCCGCCGCCGCGCTGAGTTGAACGCCTAACCGCCCAACCGGCCCACCGCTGTCCCGTACGCTCGTCGGATGCCAGACGAGCTCCCCACCCGCTATCGCTCGTCGGAAGAAGACAGCGGCCGCTGGCTCGGCTTCCCGTTCCGCACGGGTGACATCGTGATCAGCACCCGGTCGAAGGCTGGAACCACGTGGATGCAGATGATCTGCGCGCTGATGATCCATCAAACGCCGGACCTGCCTTTACCTCTGGCCGAGCTGTCGCCATGGCTCGACTGGCTGATCACGCCGCGGGAGAAGATCTACGAACAGCTCGCTGCTCAGTCGCAGCGACGGGTGATCAAGACCCATACGCCGCTCGACGGCATCGTGCTCGATCCGCGGGCTACCTACATCGTCGTGGGCCGCCATCCACTCGACGCAGCCGTCTCGTTGTATCACCAGGGTGACAACATCAATCGCCAACGGCTCCGCCAGCTCACCGCTGAGCCCGAGCCAGAGCTCCCATCGCCTGCAAGGCCACCGGTACACGAATGGCTTGTCGAATGGATCGAAGCCGATCCTGATCCTCATGAGGCACTCGATTCGCTACCGGGAGTCATGTGGCACCTCTCCGACGCCTGGGCGCGACGCCACGAGGCGAACGTGTGTCTCGTGCACTTCGACGACCTGTGCGGTGACCTCGAGGGCGAGATGCGGCGACTGGCCGGGCTGCTCGAGATCACGGTCTCGGAGGAAGCCTGGCCCGAGCTCGTGGAGGCTGCTTCGTTCGAGAGCATGCGGGCCGGCGTCGACCGCATCTCGCCCGATCCGTCCGGCGTCTTGAAAGACAAAGCGGCGTTCTTCCGTCGCGGAACCTCGGGAGCGGGACTCGAGCTGCTAAGCGAGGACGAGGTGGCTCGTTACCGCGCACGCTTGTCGCACCTGGCAGCTCCTGAAGTGCTCGCGTGGCTTCACCGTGACGTTCAACCGACCTGAAGGCCCGGTGACCGAATACTCCGCCCAGAGGTCCTCGGGCCGGTGACGGAAACGTGCCAGAATGTGCCGGCAGAACTCCGAGAAGGCCAGCGACGGCGAGCGCGCTCGCGAAGGAGGACCCACCGATGGACCCGACTGCGAGTTCAAAAGGCGTATCGAGAAGGACCGTGCGCGGCATGTCTGCGCGACGTGTCACCGCGATCTTTGCCCTCGGTGCACTTGCCCTCGGCGCAAGTGCCTGTGGCTCGTCGTCGAGCTCAGGGACCACAACGGCTCCTGGGGGCTCCACGACTGCAACCAGCACTCCAGGCTCGACTTCGGTTACCACCACGACGAAGCCGGCAAGCAGCAAGTCTGCACTCGCGGCGATCGCTTCCAAGCTTGGCAGCGGCCAGAGCGCGACCTTCCTTGCCGACTACAGAATCAGCGGCACGGAGTCGGGAAAAGCGGTGAACGGCACGTTCGAGATCGCTCACAGTGGCACGAACTCGCTGTTCAGCTTCGACGAAAGTGCGAGCCAATTCGAGGAGATCGGGAGCGGCAGCAAGGGAACGGTCTGTGCAAAGACAAGTGGTCACTGGACTTGCTACTCGGGTGCCGGCGCCGCGGCGATTGGCGCCTCGGTGAAGGACTTCGAGAATCTGTACGGATCGAAGGCCGAGCTCACCGAGTTGAAGGCTGAGGAGTCGGGCGCCTACGACGTATCGTCATCGACAGAGACGATCGGGGGCCAGAGTGCGACCTGTGCCACGTTCAAGACCCACACCAGCAACGGGTCGTACACCGTCTGTATAACGGCTCAGGGTGAGATGGCCGAGGTCAGGGGAACGACCACCACGGGTACCTTTACTCTGACGCTCTCTAGCTACTCGACGAGCGTGCCGAGCAGCGCCTTCACGCTGCCGGCGACGCCGACCACGATCCCATAATCGGCGGGCGCCTAGGGCGGCGCAGATGACCCAAAGCGACCGGCGCACCTCGCGGCGCCCCTCATCGTCCCAATTTTGCCCGTGAGCGGGAAGTCGCAAGTGCACGCCGCGCCGGACATCGAGATCCGCTCCGCGCCCGCGAACCGAGTCGCGCACGGTGCGATGCTTGCCCTCGGAGGATTCCTTGCCCTCTTGGTGACGATCGCGTTGATCGGCCGAGGGACCATCTGGGCCATAGTCGCCGCTGCGTCCTTCGGAGTCTGGGTCGCTTACTACTACCGGCTCCTCAGCTTGTCGGTGGTGGTCCGGGGAGACGTCCTAGAGGCGCGCAACTTGTTCTCGACACGGCGGATTGCCCGCGAGTCGGTCGGAGCTGTCTCGCTCGGCGAGAGCGCGATGGTGAAAAGACCGAACCAGACAGTCGTGCTTGCCTTGGAGGGAGGCCAACAGGTCGTGCTCGACGCCTGCGCGAGGACGATGCAGTCCCGTCGCAAGCGCCGGCGGGTGGAGGACTTCCAGCGGCGCCTTACTCAGTGGTCAGAGCTCGACCAGCCAGACAATCGGGTCCAGCCAAACAATCAGGACGAGCCAGCTAACCATGACAGGCCAAGCCTGGCGGTCAACGACGACGAGGAAGCCCTCAGGTGATGATCGAGTCAGTCGATCTGCAAGATGAAGCAGCATTAGCCGAGTGGTTCGAGCCTGTTCGGGCAGCCGACCTCGCGGACTGGCCGGATGGCTCTGGCTGGGCCTTGCGCGAGCTAGCCGTCCTCATCCGCGACCGGACGGCGTCGACGAGCGAGCTGGCCGTCGTGCGTGGAGATGACGGTGACGTCGAAGCGTCCGCCTGGGTGCGAATGCCGGAGCGGGAGAACCGCCGAGTCGCTGAGGTCCGGTTGGCAGTGCACCCACGATGGCGCGGGCGCGGCTCCGGTCGGGCACTTCTCGATCACTGCGAGCAGATGGTGAGGAGCCGCGATCGCCACACGATCGTCGCCACCACCGACGAGCCGGTGCGGGAGGCGGAGGCGTCGGCGAGCGCACGTTTTGCTCGGGCTGCCGGCTACGAACCAGCGCTGGCGGAGGCGCGCCGCTCGCTCGCGTTGCCAGTCGACCCAGCCTTCCTCGATCGGCTCGAGGCTGCATGCCTCTGCTTCAGCTCCGCCTACGAGCTCGTCGCGTGGATTGGAGCCTGTCCCGACGGCTACCTCGACGGGCGCGTCGCGCTCGCCCGCAGCATCTCTACCGACGCGCCTCAGGGCAAGCTCGCTAAGGAGGCAGACGACGTGGACGCCGACCGCATCCGAACCTTCGAGAAGGCCATTGACGCCATGGACCGCGACGAGTATTCAGCCGGCGCCGTCGAGACGTCGACCGGTGAGCTCGTCGGTTTCACCGAGATCGGCGTCCCCCGCACGCTGCCCAAGCACGCGTACCAATTCGACACCGTGGTCCTGCCCGCCCACAGAGGGCACCGATTGGGAACCCTGCTGAAGATCGCCAACCTGCGGGCTCTCGCAGAGCGCTCGCCGGCAACCGAGTACGTACTCACGTGGAACGCCATCGAGAACGACCCGATGATCCGTGTCAACGACATGCTCGGCTTCGAGGTCGTTGGCTTGGGGACGGCCTGGCAGAAGGACCTCCCTTGAGGCCGACAGTGTGCAACGCTGTCTCCGGAGACTCGACGGAACGGTGCCTAGATGAGTGATGTGCCGGGGAACACGGAACGGGAGGGTCAACCAGCCGCTGGCGGCTTTATCCCTCCAAGCAGCACTGGCACTCCAGACGGCGGGCAAGCTGCGCCGCCTGCTTGGCAGCCACCACCGCCGGCGAGTGGCGCCTGGACGCCTCCACCTCAGCCTCAGCCTCCAGCGGGGGGTTCCGACCAACCCGGCGGAGCATGGGGATTCGCGCCCGGAGCCTTCACCAGCCAGCCCTATGCCGCCGTCGGCCAGAACCAGTACGGCGGGCCGCCGGCCAAGAAGAACAACGTCCTCGCGATCGCTGCGATGGTTCTCTCGATCTGCGGCGTCATACCCTTCATAGGCATTCTCCCGGCGATCGCTGGGGTAGTGATGGGCTTCGTCGCACGACACCTCATCCGGCGCAGCAATGGCGCTGAAGGCGGAGAAGGCTTTGCGATCGCCGCCATCGTGATAGGCCTCGTCATATTGGCCGGTTACGCATTGGTCATCGGCCTTCTTGTCGGCGTAGCGCATCACTGCACGACATCTGGCAACTCGACTGTCTGCCGTTAGCCCACAAAAAAGGCCGCCTCACCACCCGCCGCGGTGAACGAGCTCAGACCGGTCGCGGCGGCGCGCGCTCAGGTCGCGGCGAGGTGCTGCCGGGTCCTCGTGCCCGATGGCGACACAACCAACGAGATCGTGGGAGTCGGGAACCCCGAACTCTTTCCGGAATCCCGCGATATCGTCCGGCACGATCCCGAACAACAGCGCGCCGAGCCCTTCGTCCACGCACGCGAGCAGCAGCAGTACGGCCACGGCGCCGGCGTCGACGTACCAGTAGGGCACGGGCCACCTCGCCTCGTCGCGGTCAGTCCAACCCTTGTCGGCTTGCGCATACCGGTTGAGGTAGACGTCCTTCGAAGCCAGCACCGCGATGAGGAGAGGTGCTTTTCTGATCCCCTCTTGCACATCCGGCGACCAGCCGCCTTCACCCGGAGGGGAGTGAGTAGCCCAAAGACGGGCGCGCTCGCGTTCAGACTCGAGGACTACGAGCGCGTAGCCCTGGCTGTATCCCGCCGATGGCGCCCGCAGGCCTGCCGCGATGATCCGTTCGGCGGCAGCAGGATCGACTGGCTCGGTGGTGAAGTGCCGCACCATTCGGCGGCGTCGCAGGACTCCATTGAACTCCATCGCACTTGATTAGCACGGCGCTGCCCCCTCAGGGAGAAGGTGAAGAGGCCGCCGCGATCGCCTCGATCTCGATCCGCTGACCTGAGTAACCGAGTACCGAGACACCTACGAGTGTGCTCGGCGGGTCTACCCCGAGAAACTCCCCCCTTACCGCCTCCCACCCACGCACCAGTTCCGCATGATCCGCCGTCGCGACGTAGACGGTCGTCTGAAGCACGTCACTCAGGCTGCAGCCGGCCTCGCGCAGGACCGCGCCGAGGTTCGATACCGCCAGTTTGGCCTGCGCCTCGATGTCGTCGGGCGTCACAACCCGACCGCTCTCGTCTATCGGGCACGCGCCGGCACAGAACACGAGCGTGTCGCTCGGGGCGGCAACCGTCGCGTAGGCGTAGGGCGCGTCCGTGTGCAGCAAGGGAGCGACGATTCGGCGCGGAGTCATGTCACCATTCCACCATCACGGTGCGCGGGCGGCTCGCGCGTTCTGGCCTTGCGCCCCCCGGTGTGCACAGGGTGAGCCGCGCTGTGCGATCCTCGCGAGATGAGCCAGGAGCCGCAAGCCGGGACGGACGGCAGATCGACGCGTTTCGCGCAGCGACTTTTCACACCGTTGCCGGAGCGGTATGACCATCTTGCCGAACTGCTCTCGTTCGGGCAGAACGGCAGGTGGCGGCGGGAGATGGTCGATCACGCCATCGCGAGGGGGCCGAAGCTGTTGCTCGACGTCGCGACCGGTCCAGGCGGCGTGGCGAGGCAGCTGGCCCGCCGCTCGGAAGCCAAGATCATCGGGATCGACATCACGAGCGCCATGCTGGAGCAAGCCGCTGCCCTCGTGGCGAGCGACGGGCTGTCGGATCGAATCGCGCTCGTCCGCGGTACCGGCGAGCGACTGCCCTTTCCGGACGCGACGTTCGACGCGCTGACCTTCACGTACCTCTTGAGATACGTAGGCGACCCGGCGGCGGTGTTGAAGGAGCTCGCCCGCGTCGTGCGCCCCGGTGGCGTGGTGGCGAGCCTCGAGTTCTGTGTCCCGCCGGAGCCGTACTGGCGGGGCGCCTGGTGGTTCTACACCCGAGTCCTCTTGCCCCTCGCCGGGGCGTTGACAGGGGGCAAGGAGTGGTTCGACGTCGGGCGCTTCCTCGGTCCTAGCATCAGCCGTCACTATCGCCGGTACCCGATCGCCTGGACGACGGACGCCTGGCAGGCCGCCGGCCTCGAACAGGTAAGCGTGAAGCAGATGAGCCTTGGCGGTGGCCTCGTGATGTGGGGTCGCAAAGCCGGTGGCTGAGGAGCAAACTCGACCAGCGTTCTACGCAGCCTCTCCCGGCAGTCCCTGGCGCGACTGGTGGACTGTGCTCCATCCGCCATACACCGCCTGGCACCTCGCTTACGTCGTGATCGGTGCCGAGCTCGCACCTGATCCGAAGCTCGTGCCCTTGCTCGCCACGTTGCTGGCGTTCTTCCTCGCGGTGGGAGTAGCAGCGCACACCCTCGACGAGTTGCACGGCCGGCCGCTCGGGACTTCGATTCCCGAGAGGTGGCTGGTCGGTGCTGCGGGAGTGGCACTTGCCGGAGCAGCCAGCGTCGGTGGGCTCGGAGTCGATCGGGTCGGTGTCGTGCTCGTACCTTTCATCGCTCTCGGGGTCTTCCTCGTCATTGCGTACAACTTCGAGCTGTTCGGCGGCGCCATCCACAACGACTTTGTGTTCGCGCTTGCCTGGGGATCGTTTCCGGTTCTCACCGCCTACGTCGCCCAGACCCGCAAGCTGAGCGCAGCGCCGGTGCTGGTGGCCGCTGCGGCGTTCGCCTTCTCCTTCGCGCAGCGGTCACTCAGTACCCGGGCGCGACTCATCCGGCGCTCGGTCGACCATATCGAAGGCTCGATCCGGACCGCCGACGGCTCTCGTCGAGTCATTGACGAGCTCTTCCTTCTCGAACCGCTCGAGCGAGCTCTCGGCGCGCTCTCGTGGGGGCTCGTCGCGCTCGCCGCAGGTCTCGCCATCGATCGGATGGTCTGACACACTTCTGCGTGATGGTGCCAAGCGTCTATACCGGCTACTTCTCAGCTGCGTCGGCGGCGGCTGGCGCGCTCATCGGCCTGTTGTTCGTGGCGGTCTCTCTCAACCCCGAGTCGATCTTCGGCGAGAACGGCACGGCCCAGGGACGCTCGATGGCCGGCGGGGCGTTCATCGGCCTCGTGGACGTCTTCTTCCTGTCGCTCATGGCGCTGATCCCGAACATAGACCTTGGCACTGTCGCGGTAGGTTTGGGCCTCGTTGCGTTGGTGGCGACGGTCAACTTGCACCGCCGCCTGCCGAAGCGCGAGTTCCACCTGACGCTCCTTGCGCTCAGCGCGGCGGCGTTTGTGGCGCAGATGACCGAAGGGACCTTGCTACTCATCAGCCCGCACCAGCGAAGCCTTGTCGGAGATCTCGCAGCGCTCTCGATCGCATCGCTCAGTGTCGCCCTCGCGAGGGCATGGGCGCTCATGGAGGGTCGTCATCTCCGCAGCGCTTCGGCCAGCGCGCAGCGCTTCGGCCACGAGACGCCGGTCGCGCCTGACGAAGCTCGGTGACCAGAGCAATCGGTATCGCCGTCCCCGACGTACCTCCTGGTGTGGCGACGAGCCAGGCTCCTTCTGACACCAGATCCGACGAGAACCTCCTGGGTGCCATGGCCCTCAACGACGAGGGTGCCGCGATCGCGTTGATCCGGAGGTACCAACGACGATTATTCGGCCTTGCCCTCGGGATAGTGAGCGATCCGTCTCTCGCCGAGGAGATCGCCCAGGAGGCCCTGATACGTGTCTGGAAGCACGCACCCGTCTACGACGTGCGCCGGGGGTCGGTCACGACATGGGTGCTCACGATCACACGCAACCTCTCCATCGATGCGCTGCGTATGCGTCGCTCCATCCCGGTGGAGCCGGACGATCTGATCGCACTCGGCCTTGCAAGTCGCGAACCCGATCCTGAGGACGCCGCTGAGCTCTCCGACGCTTCGGGCCGGGTGCACCGGGCGCTCCAGACGATTCCACCCGAGCAGCGCCAAGCCCTGCTGCTCTCTGCCTACTACGGCCTGACGGCGGAGGAGATCTCCGAGCGCGAGTCGATCCCACTCGGGACGGCAAAGACGAGAATCCGGGCCGCGCTAATCAAGGTGCGCGCCGCGCTTGCACCCATTGACGAAGAAGACTTAGTGCAAATGAAGGAGCAGGGCCGAGATGAGTGAGACGACGACGACTTGCACGGCGGTTCGGCTAGCCGCGGCCGAGCTCGCTCTCGGGATCCTGGTGGGTTCCGAGCGTGCGGCGGTGCTGGCTCATCTCGAGACCTGCGCAGAGTGCCGAGCCGAAGTCCAGAGCTTCGCAGCTGCGACCGACGCGCTCTTCCAGCTCGCCCCTGAGGCCGACCCGCCCGCAGGCTTCGAGGTGCGGCTCCTCGCACGGCGGGCCGAGGCTGAGCGCGAGAATCAGCCTGAGGCGCCAGCTGTCATCCGGTCGCTCGACTCGCGTCGGGCGCGGCCCCGGCGTATGAGGGCGCTGCTGGCAGCTGCTGCGGTCGTGCTACTCGGCGCCGGTGTCGGCGTCGGATCTCTCGTCTCGGGCGGCACCAGCCAGCCCCGCCTCGCGGAGGTCCGCACCGCTGAGCTGTCGTGGCACGGTGCCGACCTGGGCGACGTGGTCGTCACGCCGGGGAATCCCTCGTGGGTCTTCATGTCTGTTCAAGACGGCAGCTATGCCGGCTGGGTCCGATGTGTCGTGACCGAGAACGGGAGGGCGGTCACCGTCGGGCGTTTCTTGCTGCACGACGGTTACGGAGGCTGGGCCGTGCCGCTCAGCGTCTCGCCGGGCGCGGTGAGCGGTGCGCGCCTCGAGCTCGACGACGGGACGACGGTCGCAGCGGCGACGCTTTAGTCGCGATCCACCTCTGATCGCCGCGCGCAATCCGAAACGGGGGAGCGCCCGTAGGACTGATATGAACCGAACCGTCTTCAAGTTCACAGGTCTTGTCAGCATCGGTTTGGCCGCAGCGCTTCTGCTCCCAGCCACTGCCTCAGCCTCGGGCAAGACCTTCATCGGTGGCTTCACGAAGATGACGAGGATCGCCTCGACTCTCCCGTCTCTCGGCAAGGGCGTGACAGGCAACGGCGATGTGAACCCCTACGGCACGGCAGTCGTCCCTTCGAGCACCGGCGACCTCGTGAAGGGCGACGTACTCATCTCGAACTTCAACAACTCGAAGAACCTCCAGGGAACCGGGACCACGATCATGCAGATCTCGCCCAAGGGGAAGGCGACCGTCTTTGCCCGCCTCGGGAGCCAGGTCTCCGGCCCCGTCGGCCTCACGACGGCGCTTGCGGTGTTCAAGCGAGGCTTTGTAGTCGTTGGCTCGCTTCCGACGACCGACGGATCGGCCGCAACAGCCAAGTCCGGCGCCTTGTACGTGCTCAACAGCGTCGGCAAGCTGGTCTCGACTATCACCGATGACGGCATCGACGGTCCATGGGACCTCACGTCCTACGACGGTGAGGGCTGGGGCGCGCTGTTCGTCACGAACGTCTTGAACGGCACCGTCGCTGCCAAGGGCGCCGTCGTGAACAAGGGCACGGTCGTCCGTATCGTCCTCGATCTCACGAAGGCCACGCCGACGGTTATCGAGAGCCAGAAAATCGGATCGGGCTACGCCGAGCAGACCAACGCTGCGGCGCTCGTACTCGGCCCGACCGGCGTCGGCCTCAGCTCGAGCGGCACGCTCTATGTCGCCGACACCGTCCACTCGAGGATCGACTCGATCCCCGATGCCCTCTTCCGTTCGACCTCTGCCGGCACTGGCTCGGTAGTGACTTCAGGCGACTTCATCGACAACCCGCTCGGCCTCGCCGTCGCACCCAACGGTGACATCCTGACGGTCAACGGAGCGAACGGCTACGTCGTCGAGACGACGCCGAAGGGTGCCCAGGTGGTCTGGACATACCTCGACAAGAGCGGTTCACCCGAAGGAGCCGGAGCGCTGTTCGGCCTCGCCGTCCAGCCGGGCAACAAGGGCCTGTACTTCGTCGACGACGTCACGAACACCCTCGACCTGTTCCACTAGGCAGGCGCCGCCGCGTGCCGCCCCCCACGGCGCGCGCGTGTGGCGCTGCTTTTCCTTGTCGGCGGTAGGCGCTGCTTTCCTTGTCGGCGGTAGGCACTGTCTTCCCGCCGCACGTGTAAAAGTTGACACGTCGCCACGGAGTCTTCTCTCCTCGCCGCCGCTCGCCCGTCCTCGCTTCTCGCCGGGCTCTCGCTCGCACTGAGCGGGCTCTGGACGATCGGTGGAGTAGGAAGGAGTACAGCAGCCGCGCACTCCAGACCAACCCCGCCATCGCCGTCAAAGCGCCTTAGGAGCTACATGGACAGGCCCATCAACCCTGCTCAACACTGCCTTGACGTGTGCAGCGCGTTCGGCCAGGCGGCCGATCCCCGCATGACCGAGGTGATGGAGGCGGCGGTCAGGCACCTACACGCCTTCGTCGAAGAGGTCGGACTGACCCGCGAGGAATGGCTGGCGGGGATCAACTTCTTGACCGAAGTCGGGAAGAATTGCGACGACGTACGCCAGGAGTTCGTCTTGTTGTCGGACACCCTCGGGGTCTCGATGTTGGTCGAGATGGTCAACGAGCAGCCCGCGCCGGGGTCGACCGAGCCCACGGTCCTAGGCCCCTTCTACGTGGAGGGCGCTCTGCCCCGGGCCTTCGGCGATTCGATCGTCGACGACCCGTCCACCGGTGGGGAACCTCTCGTTCTGCATGGGACCTTGACAGACCTCGACGGTCACCCGATTCCCGAGGCCACCATCGAAGTGTGGCAAGTACAGCCGAATGGGTTGTACGACATCGAGGAGAATCCACAAAAGCGGAACCTGCGAGGTGTCTTTCGCACACGCGGTGACGGAACCTACGAGGTTCGGACCGTTCGACCGGTGGACTACACGATCCCCGACGATGGCCCGGTCGGGGCGATGCTCCGCACGGCCGGGCGAAAGCCGTGGCGTCCCGCGCACGTTCATCTGATGGTCCGCGCTCCCGGCTACAAGCCTCTCGTCACCCATGCGTTCGACGCGGGATCACCCTGGTTGAGCGAGGACGCTGTGTTCGGCGTCCGCGGCTCCATCATCGCTCCAATGGACGACGGCGACTGCCAATTCGATCTGGTGATTGAGAAGATCTGAGAGCCGCCGCCCGGCCCTGCTCGAGCGGCCACAGGATGCTCCAACTCCGAATCGGACAGGCGCACGGTGTAGCCCTGCAAGCGTTCTGGACCGAGACTGAGCAAAGGCCGTAAGGTCACCGGCGGTGCTCTTCGACTCGTTTCACTCCGTCCTGGAGATCGTCCGCAGGGGCCTCGGATGAGCACCACCTCACTCGCCTACACCTCCGGCAACAAGGCCGCCGCGAGCCAATGGGCGGTAGAGACCCATGGGCTGACCAAGCGGTTCGGCGAGAACGTCGCCGTGAACGGCGTGGAGCTCCTCGTTCCCCGTGGGTGCGCTTTTGGCTACCTCGGCCCCAACGGCGCCGGCAAGACCACGCTCATCCGGGTGCTGCTGGGATTGACGCACGCCGATGCCGGCACGATGTCCCTCCTCGGATACCCCGTCCCCAAACGTCGCGACGTGGCGCTGGCACGAGTTGGGGCCATCGTCGACGAGCCTCGGTTCCACGGCCATCTGACCGGAAGGCAGAACCTCCAGATTCTCGCCGCCGCCCGCGAACCGGCAGCGCGCGACCGCATCGAGTCCCCACTCGCTCGGGTCGGCATGCTTCACCGCGCCGATGACCGGGTGTCGAAGTACTCGATGGGAATGCGTCAGCGCCTCGGGGTCGCCGCCTGTCTCATCGGGGATCCGGAGTTGCTGATCCTGGACGAGCCGATGAACGGGCTGGACCCCGCCGGCATGGCGGATATGCGCGACATGATCCTTTCCCTCGTGGCCGAGGGCCGCACAGTTGTGTTGTCCTCCCACCTACTTGACGAGGTCGAGCGGACTTGTGACGCGGTGGCCATCGTGGACCATGGCAACGTCATCCGGCAGGGACCGATCTCCGAGTTGTTGGCGGGAGCCTCCCTTGCTCTTCAGGTCGAGTGCTCCGAGCCCGATCGAGCGCGCGCCCTCCTCGAAGGCACCAACATCGAGGCCCATATCGAAGTCGGTCAGTTGGGGCTGGGGATCACGCTGCCGGCAGGGACGGCCCGCGACGTCATCGCCGAGATCGCCCGCGTGCTGGTTGAGGGTGGAATTTCCCTCTACCGGCTGCAGGAGATTCAAGCCTCGCTCGAATCGTGGTTCCTGCAGGTCACGAGCCGACTGGGGGACTCGGAGTGACGATGGCGCCGGCGACAACGGCTCAAACCCCGCCGCCGCCAGCGGCGCCGTTCGATGGGCCGCGTGACCACAGGGGATCCTGGATTCCGACCGGCGGCATGATCGCCACCAGATTCATGGAGCTGCGTAAACGGCGTGGGCTCATGCTCGCCCTGATCCTCGTAAACATCGGCCTCCCCACCATCTTCCTCACTGTCCGACTGCTGGCTCACGCGTTCGCGCCGAAATCCTACGGACCGGCCGGCGGCTACGACATCTACACGAACCTCGTGGCCGGTGTGATGTACGTCTTCGGCTTCATCGTCGCCGCCACGTTGGGCTCGACAGCGGGATCTGTGGACCTCACCGAAGGGATGTTCCGGCACCTGGTGGTGACCGGTCGATCTCGATTGGCGCTGTACCTCGCCCGCATCCCAGCCGGCTTGGCGATCATCGTGCCGTTGGTCGCGATCGGCTTCACCATCGTCTGCGCAGTGAGCGTCTTTGCTGCTCCGACCACGCTCAGTTACAACGGGGTCAAGGTGCCCGCCGGGCTGTCGCGCAGCGGGCTCGACAACTGGGCTGCGGATCACGCCGACGAGGTCCTATGCAGTTTCAACTTCAACGGACCAGGTCTGCCGAACGTCCAGTGCGGCAATGGTCCGAACGGCGGCACCGTCATCAACGGGCCCCCGGGGTCCGCCGGCGCCGGCCAACCCACGACTGCTCAGCTCAGGGCCGCTGCGATCGAGGTCGCCAAGCAGAATTACTCGAGCTACGCCACCGAATTCCTGTATCCGTCCGACTCCCTCATGATCAAGTCCGGGTTGTGGATCGAGCTCGAAGCCGTCATCGGTTTCGTGGTCGCCCTCGGGCTCGCGTCACTGATGGGGCAGAGAACGATCGCGGTCATCTTGATGATCGTCCTCGAGCTCGTCTTGACGCCGATTTTCTCAATGGCGCGGATCCCTCACCTCTCGAACTTGCAGCGCTCGGTGGTGGGTCTTGCCACGGCCCACTTGGAGCCGGGCGGGCTGCCTTTGGCGTTCGGAGGAGGAGGCGGCGGCGGGCCAGGCGGAGGCCGTGCGGCATCGCAGCTGTTGCCGGAGTCCACCACTGTGGCCATCTGTGTCATCGTCGCCTGGCTGGTGGGATGGACGGTCCTCGGCGCGTGGCGGATGATGACGAGGGACGCCTGAGGGACACTCAGAAGTGCCACCGGAAGGCCCGACCTCAGTAGCCGAGGTGCGGATCGACCAGCCCCAGCAGAGGCTCGCCAGCCGAGAAACGCAACCCGTTCTCGCTCACCAGCTCCACCAACTCCCGTGCGCCGAGCGCACCGGTATTGGCAACGTGAGGCGTGATGATGGCGTTCTCGAGCTCCCACAGCCGGTGGCCCGCCGGTAGCGGCTCGGGATCGGTCACGTCCAACGCGGCGCCGGCGATCTGGCCTACCTCGAGCGCGTGGACAAGGTCGTCGGTGACGACGACCCGGCCGCGAGCGACGTTGACGAGCCAGGCAGTCGGCTTCATGGACGCTAGGAACGGAGAGTCGACGAGCCCGGTAGTCGCCGGCGTAAGGGGCAGCGCCAGCACGACAGCGTCAGCGGAGCTGAGAATCTCGCGAGCCTGGTCCTCCGCGACAGCATGGGCACCAGGTACCGCCCCACCCGAGCGCGAGACCACGGTGACTTCGGCGCCGAGCGGCAAGAGCATCTCGGTCAGCGACCGGCCGATTCCTCCCGCGCCGAAGATGGCAACTTTCGATCGGGCGAGCGTTGCCTCGGGCAACGGTTGCCAGTGCGTCGCCACCGCGTAGCGGTCGATCCTCCGCATCCCCGCAATGAGGAGACCGAGCGTGAACTCTGCGACGGAGGGTCCGTAAATGTCCTTCGCGCAGGTCCAGGTCCGCTGGTCGTCGATCAACCGAGAGAAACGCTCCACCCCCGCATACGGCAACTGCACCCACCTCACGCGCGCTGCCTGCTGGAGCACTGCCGCCATGCCCGACGGGCCTGGAGCGCACCACACGAGGGCGTCGGCTTTCTCGGGGTCAGTCGTCACTTCGAGCCCGACCTCGGTCAGGGCTGCTCCTATCTGGTTGGCGAGCTGTCCGGCCGGTAGGACGGCGATGCTGATCGGAGTTACTCCGGCCGTCACTTCCACCGGCTCTGTCATTTCCATCGGAAGTGCACGAACACGCGGCCCCAGTTCTTCGAGTCCTTCTCGACGCGGTGATAGAGCTTCTTGATCTCCTCTTGGTCGAGAAACCGGATCACGTGCTTTTTCAGCGCTCCTGAGCCCTTGCCGGGGATTATCTCGACGACCTTCGCCTTCGTGCGCACCGCCTCGTGCATGATGTCGGTCAGGGCGGCGTCGATATCCTGGCCCCTGTTGTAGATGTCGTGCAGGTCGAGCTTGAGTTTCATGGCGGCGCTGGCATCTCACCCATAGCGTGGGTTAGCGACAGAACTCTC
>PLDN01000162.1 GCA_003136185.1 Acidimicrobiaceae bacterium
GCACTGCAGCTCGATGCCGTCGAAGCCGCCCTCGCGGCAGTGACCGGCGACCGTGACGTAGCCCGCGATGATCTCGGCGATCTCGGACTCGTCGACAGCGTGAGGGACTTCCCGGAACAACGGGTCCGCCACCGGCGAAGGAGCCCAGACGGGAAGGCGTGTGTACATGCTCGACGCCTGCCCACCGTTGTGGTTTATCTGAGCGAAGATCGGCGTCCCATGACGGTGTACGGCCTCGGTGATACGACGGTAGCCGGGCACGACGCGTTCGTGGAAGCCGTGGATGAGTTTCTCATAGGGCCAGTCGGTCGGATGGGTCGAATGTTCCTCGGTGATGATGAGGCCGGTCCCGCCGGCTGCGCGGGCTTCGTAGTACGCCGCGTGCTGCTCGGTAGGCATGCCGTCTTGCGCGTAGTTCGTCAGGTGGGCAGAGAAGACGATGCGGTTCGCGACGGTGACGGGCCCGATCCGCAGCGGTGCGAACAGCAGCGGGTACCTCTGGCTGGTAGTCATCGCGTTACCGCGAGGTCGGCTGTGCCAGCGAGGAAGAGCCCGATCCGGCGACCCTCGAGGATCGCCTCGTAGATCGTGCGGGGGGCAACCGCATCCCCCGCGATCATCACCGAACCGCTCGGGGGTGTATCGGCTCCGAGCGAGCGGTACAACCCATCTTCGGAGAGTCGGTGGCCGGCATCGACGAGCAGCGCGTCCGGCACGACACGGCGATCCGAAGAGAAACGGTCCTCGACCGTCACCCCATTCATGTCCACCGCACGGACAGTCGAGTGCTTCACGATCTCCACGCCGGCTAGAGCGAGGCGCACGTTGGCAGGGGCGAGATCCCCGGTGCGGGCGAGATGCTCGCCCGCGACGAAGTCCGGGGTCACGAGGAGCACGGTCCCGCCGNNCCGCCAGGAGCTCGGCCACGCCGACGCCCACCGGTCCGCCGATCGGATCCCAGACCACGACCGGCCCGGGAGCCGGGTCTCCCGGCAGGCGCTCGGCGCCGAGCACGTCCGCCGCGGTCACGACGGTGCCGGGCGCCACCACGTCGTAGGCGCGCCGGCCCGGCCTCGATCCAGTGCAGAGCGCGATCGGNNAACAAGTTCCACCCCGGCTTGCCGGCACTCGCTCTCGAGCCACGATGTCAGCATCGACAAGCGTTGCCGGCCCGGAGCCCGTGCAGCCGCGAACGTCACCATGCCGCCAAGCTCCGAGCGGCGCTCGAGCAGAGTCACGCGCAGCCCTGCGAGCGCGCCAACACGGGCACATTCGAGTCCCGCCGGACCTCCTCCGACTACGATGAGCGACCGCTTGGGCCTGTCGTCGTCGTGGTCGGGGCCGCGACTCGCGACGACCGGCGCGGCCTCCGGACCGGTGCCGTGTGACTCGTAGCCGCTGCGAGGTTCACCGATACAGCTCACGATCGGGTTGCGCGCATCTCGTACCTGGCAGAGCTGGTTGCAAAGGACGCACGGGCGGATCCTCGCGTCGTCGCCGGCCAGCAGCTTCCGGGCGAGGTTCGGGTCGGCGATCTGTGCCCGCGTCATCTCGACGGCATCGGCCTCGCCGCTGCCGAGGATGGTGCGAGCCATCTCGGCGTCGACGATCGAGCCTTGCGCTATGACCGCTACGTGCGGTGGCAGGCTCCGGCGCACGAGAGCCGTCAGCTCACGGTTGAAGCCGGGCGCCTGGTGACCGTCGGCGCGGGTTGCCAATGCGCCATATGCAGATCCGCGCACGACGGTGACGTAGTCGAAGACGCATCCGAGTGGGCTCGATGCTCCGGGATCGGCCTCGGGATCGGCTNNGGGGCGGCGTCGCGCACTGCCACGAGCACCTCGCGAAGGAGCCGGGCGCGGTCGGTGCCGTAACCGTCGGATCGCTGATTCGTGAGCCCCGAGGCGAACTGCCGCAACAGGCTCCATTGGCCGGCGTTGATCTCGACGCCGTCGCAGCCTGCTTCGTCGGCCAATGCGGCCGCGCCAGCAAAGCCCGCCACGAGCTCGGCGATGTCCGTCGCTTCCATCGCCATAGGCGGTTCGCGCGTGGCGACGTCGGGCGTNNAGCAGCCATCACGAGCGCCCCCTCCGCGTGACAAGCGAGCGCGACTGCGTGCCATCCGTCTCCGCACGACGAGGCAAGTGGGGCGCGCTCGTACGGCCAGTCCGACGGGTGGACCGACGCCTCTTCGGTCACGATGATGCCGGTGCCGCCTCGTGCCCTCGCGCGGTAGTACTCGGCATGCCGCTCGCCGATCGCTCGGCCGCGTCCGAGATTCGTCTCGTGAGAGCCGAAGACGAGTCGATTGGGAGAAGCGGCGATGCGGAGCCTGAGCGGATCGCCGAGCTCCGTCACCGCCGGGTCGTGCCGAGCGACACCGCCACGGGCCCGGATGAAGACCCATGTGCCGCCCGGCGCGAGGGCTTCGAGTGGCCATGACCAACCGCAGGCACGTGCTCCCCCCGCACGAGAGCGAGAGCCGTCTCGCCGTGGCCGAGGACGCACTCCGGATCCGGTCCGTCGAGTGGCAAGCCCGTGAAGAACTTGGCCGCCANNGCGTTGCACGCGCCGCCCGTCGTCGGTTGCCTGAGCGAGGCGAACAGTTGCGCCTCCCTCCAGACCCTGGCAAAGCCACCCTCGTCGCGAACACTCCCCGCCTTGAACTCAGGATGCATGACGAACGGGCAGGCGTAAACGTCGCCTAGCGGGTCGACGAGGCAGACGACTCGGCCGGCACCACACAGGTTGAGCCCGGCGNNGATGGAAGAACGAGTCGCCGGTGAGCACGCGAGGGTGGTCTACGAGGAAGCTGTGCACCTCGACCAGCTGCTCGGCCGTCGGGCGCAGCTCGTGCCACGAGACCGCCCCCCGACCCGAGGGGCGCAGCCTCGTCACCCGAAGCTCACCGCCGTGGCTCTCGGCAAGTGCCAGCAGCTCATCGAGCTCGTTCGCGTTGTGACGCGTGACAACCACGCTCACTTTGAACCCCGAGAAGCCCGCATCCGCGAGTGCACCCATCGCCCGCACGGCGGAGTCGTAGCTGCCCTGCCCGCGGACGAGGTCGTTCGACGCCGGGTGGGCACCGTCGAGGCTGATCTGAATGTCGAGGTAGTCCATCTCCGCGAACCGGCGCGCCCTTCCGGGCGTCATCGTCGTGCCGTTGGTCGAGAACTTCACGCCCACCTTCGACTCGATCGCGTACTCGACGAGATCGGTGAAGTCAGGCCGCAGTGTCGGCTCCCCACCGCCGATGTTCACGTAGAAGACTTGCATCGAAGCGAGCTCGTCGATGAAGCCGTGCGCCTCACTCGTCGTCAGCTCACGATTATCCCGCCGACCGGAGCTCGACAAGCAATGCGTGCAAGCGAGGTTGCAGCCGTACGTCACTTCCCAAGTGAGGCAGATCGGCGCGTCGAGCCCGCCCGCCAGCTGATCCGAAAGGGGTTCAGCGGGCACGGATCACCTCGCTCGAGAGCAGCGACTCGAGCGCGCGCCCGAATGCCAGGCGGCGGCCGCTTTCGATGCCTGCTGCCTCCATCGCAGCCTCAGCACACGCGTGCGATCCGAGCGTCTCCACGAGCTCGACCATCTCCAGCGAGCGCAGGAAGTTGAGACGCCGATTGCCGTAGTGGTACGCGAGCGCACCGAACGGCTCTCGCCTCAGCGCGACGTCAGGGTGGAGCTCGTACGGCTTGGATAGATCAAGGCCTATTGCGCAACCCGGGCTCGCCGGCAGTTCAGTAGACCCCGCACATTCCATCGATCGAGATCTCCTCGACCAGCATCTCGTCCTCGACAAGAGGAGCGAGGGCGGGCGCAGTGTCCACCACCGCAGGCAAGTCTGCGCAGCGGCTCGGCGAAGCTTCGCTGGCACGGCCGACGATCACGGCGGTGGGCTCTTGGGCAAGCTCTGGCATCAGGCGGACCTCCCCAGATCGGCGAGCGGGCACGCCCCGCCACATCGAGGCGAAGTATACCGACGCGGCATCTCCCGCTTCGATTCGAGCTGCCTACCGACGATCTTACGGAACAGCGCCGACCGCTGCGGAGAAGTAGGCAGTGGCAGAGAGGGAGAGAGAGAACGGCACGTTGTCGATGTGGAGGATGTTGTACAGCGCTGTGCCGGGCGCGGAGCCCGTCGCGGAGGGGCTGACGCTCTGGACCGTGATCAGCCTCGGCATCTTGTAGAGGGCCGCGAGGAACTTGATGACGTCGGCGTGCGACCCGGTCAGCGACAACGATAGGGGGATTGTGCCGATCGAGCTCCCGACCGCCGGCGGTTGCGTTGTCGACGCGCCGATGCTCGAGACGAAGACGTTGTCCGCTTTTTCCAGCTGACCGAGCTGGTAGACGAGCGGGCCCTGCTCGGGGGCCGGCGGGATCTCAGCGCCGAAGAAACCGATGTATTGCTTTTCCTGAGAGACGACTTTGTTCTCAAGCTGGAGTTGAGCGATGCGGGCCTTCAACTGCGATATCTGCTGTTGCTTTGCCACCTGCTGCGCGTCTACCGAGGACAGCTTGCTGCTCTCGGGCGACCACCAAGCGAGGTAGAACGCGATGACGAGGACGACGACGACTCCGATGGCGATCAAGACGCGAGGGCGCTTCAGCACCTCGAGGTTGATGGAAGGCAGCCGTTTCACTTTGTCACCTCGAACTGCTGGAGCCGACCGGACTGGACAGTGCCGAGGACTGTGAGGGTCGCCGACCAGGTGACCGTGCTGGCCGTATGGGAGATCGACGAGTACGCCACATAACGGAACTGCGGAGATGTCGACATCGCTTGCAGCCACGTCCGGAAATACGCGAAGCCCTGATTCGTCGAGATCGTGATCGACAAGTTGGCGATCGAGATGTTCTCGAGGCCGGCCTGCGAAGTCGGGGGCAGCGTCGTCGTCGTGGGGGCGCCGGCGACGGGGGCGACGGGGGCTGCCGGCGGCGTCCAGACGCCGCTGATCGAGGTGACGACCCCACCAGTAGGTGTCGCCTTCGCGAGGTCCGACAACACGAGAGGCCAATCGACCTCGCGCGATAGCACCGGTACGACCGATGCCGCGTCGCCCGTGATCTCGGAGTAGGTCCGCGCCTCTTTGTCCTCGGATGCGATCTGGGCATTCAGCCCTGTGATCTGCTGGCTCAGGGCGGTGGACTGGTTTTCAGCATTGCGCACGTCCAAGTAACGGAGTGCGCCGAGGCCCGCCAGCGCGAGCACGATGACGATCGCGATCGCGATGACAGTCCGCTCGACGGTGTGCTGCCGCCGTGCCGCCAGGATCTCCGGTGGCAGCAGGTCGAGTGACTTGACCCCCGGGGGATCCGGTAGCCCCAGGCCGACGACGGTCGACACGAGCGGGTCGCGCCGCACGATATCGTCCGGGCTCAGGCTGAGCGAGCTCACGTCCAGGCGCGCGAGCGCGCTGCCGGCTACGACCTCTGCCCTCGTCTGCTGCTGCAGGCGGTCGGCCAACCCCGCCAACCGTGATCCACCACCGGTCAGCTTGACCCGGCGAACCTCGTGCCGCCCGGGCAGGGTCGAGTAGTAATCGACCGAGCTCCGGATCTCTGCGATGAGCGACGCTGCGGCGTCTTGAGCGGCAGCAGCCGCTGCGCGGATATGGGGGCCGGTTGAATCGAGGTTGCGTTTCGTGCTCTCTGCATCGTCCATCGGCAGGTCGAGCGCGCCTGCGATCGCAGCCGTGATGGTGTCTCCACCTTCGGCGATCGTGCGGACGAAGTGCGGCACACCATCTTCGTGAACGACGATGGTGGTGAGCCCGCTCCCGATGGAGACGATCGCCTCCGGGCCGCCCGAACCGACGGCGGGGTCGTAGAGCGCGCGGACGAGCGCCGTCGAGGCAAGGTCGACGCTCAACGCGACGAGGCCGGCAGTAGTAATGGCTTCGAGCAGTGGGTCGACCAGATCGCGGTGAGCAGCGGCCAGTAGTACCCGGCGCATCGACGTCCCGTCGGGCAGGGTGATGTCTTCGAGAGGCCGCGCGGACAAGAGCGTCTTCTCGGCCGGGAAGGGGATGACGTCGAGCGCTTGGAGGCGGACGGCTGCGTCGAGCTCGCTGTCGGGAACGTGCGGCATGTCGAGCTCGCGGGTGATCGCACGCAGGCCAGCGGCGCCGAGGTGCACTTCCTTGATCGTGAAGCCACCCTCCTTCATGCACCGCTCGATTGCGCCCGCGACCGCCAGGACGTCGACGACCGCCCCGTCCACGACCGAGCGTGGTGGCAGGCGAACCTGGCCGAGGTTGAGCAGTTTGGCCCTACCTCCGCTCACCGAGACCTCGGCGATCCGGACCGCGCTGTTGCTGATCTCGAGGCCGATCCGCCTAGAGGATTTCGCCGCCATCAATAACTCCTGTTCTCAACTGCGCTAAGGCGGAGGGTTGTATCGTGGCCCGTCACGCGTTGGACCCGTTCTTCTGGATGACGTTGTAGATGTTGAACATGGGGAGGTACATCGAGATGACGATGGCTCCGATGGCTGCGCCCATCGTCACGATCAACAGCGGCTCGAGAACCGAGGTAAGACTGTCGACGGTCTGGTTGACCTCGTTGTCGTAGAAGGTCGCGACCTTCTCAAGCATCGCGTCGAGCGCGCCAGACTCCTCGCCGGTCTCGATCATCTGGGTGACCATAATCGGTATGACTGAATGTTGTGCCAATACGGCTGACAATGATTGGCCCTCGCGTACGCCGTCCTGCGCACTGCGCAGTGCGTCGGAGACGATCTGGTTGCCGGCGTTCTCGGCGACGATGTCGAGCGACTCGATGATGGGAACGCCTGCAGAGAGGAGGGAGGACAGCGTCGCGGTGAACCTCGCAAGAGCGACCTTGTGCGACAGCGGACCGAAGACCGGAGGCTTCAGCTTGAACGCGTCCCACTTCCGCCGGCCGTTAGGCGTCGCGATCCATCGCTTCATCAAGATGACGCCGATTACGACGATTCCGATCACGACGAGGAGCCAGAAACTCGCGAGGACGTTCGAAATAGTTATCACCACGAGCGTCGGCGCCGGCAGCGGTGCGTGGAGAGAGGCGAAGAGCTTCTTGAAGATCGGTACCACGAAGATCATCAACGCCGACACGATGATGACGACGAGCGTGACCACGATCATCGGATAGGCCATGGCCGAGCGCACCTTCGAGCGCAGCTCGACTTGCTTTTCGAGGGTGGTGGAAAGCCGGAGCAGCACCGAGTCGAGTTGGCCTCCGACCTCACCGGCCTTCACCATCGAGACGTAGATTGGCGGGAATATCTTCGGCAGCTTCTCGAGCGCGGCGGAGAGCGACGACCCTGTCTCGACGTCTTGGCGGACCTGTGTGAGGGCATCACGCAAGGGCTTCGACTCGAGCTGATCGGTCAGCACGCCGAGCGCGCGCACGAGGGTCAACCCAGAGGAGACCATGGTCGCCAGCTGGCGGCTCATGAGAGCCACTTCCTTCAGCTTGACGCGGTCGGTCAGGCCCGGGATGCGGATGTCACCACGCAGGTTCACCTTGCCGACAGGCTTGATCTCGACGGGAGCAAAGCCCATCTCGCGC
This sequence comes from Acidimicrobiaceae bacterium, assembly GCA_003136185.1. GTDB lineage: Bacteria > Actinomycetota > Acidimicrobiia > Acidimicrobiales > Bog-793 > Palsa-601. The sequence goes on from PLDN01000162.1 coordinate 7,558, forward strand.
AGCTTCGACGCCACGAGCGCGAGCGAGTCACCCTCGAGTGACCCCGAGATGAGACGCCCGTCGCGATCGCGCACCTTGTAGTCGAAAGTAGTCGCCATGTGTGAACTCAGCCTTTCATGTGGTCGCGCAGCTCAGACGGATCGTGACAGCGGTCGAATGCCACGGCTTCGGTGATCCGCCCAGCTTTCACGGCGCGGGCGAGCCCTTGGTCCATCGTCTGCATCCCGGCCGCACCACCTGTCTGCATCAGCGAATAGACCTGGTGTGTCTTGGCCGACCGGATCAGGTTGCGAATTGCCGGCGAGCAGACCATGACTTCGGCAACGGGAACTCGACCGAGTCCGGTTGCACTGATGATCAGCTGCTGGGTGACGACGGCCTCGAGGGAGCCGGCGAGCTGTATCCGCACCTGGTCCTGCTGGGAGCTCGGGAACACGTCGATGATCCGGTCGATGGTCTGCGGCGCATCCTGGGTGTGAAGCGTGGCGAACACGAGGTGGCCGGTCTCAGCAGCGGTGAGCGCGGCCGAGATGGTCTCGATGTCACGCATCTCGCCGACGAGGATGACGTCCGGGTCCTGCCGTAGGACGTGCCGCAATGCCTCCGAGAAACTCGCTGTGTCGGCCCCGACCTCTCTCTGGTTCACGATCGCCCGCTGGTGGGTGTGGAGGAACTCGATCGGGTCCTCCACCGTCATGATGTGAAGCGGCTTGGTCCGGTTGATGATGTTGATGAGGGACGCGAGCGAAGTCGACTTGCCCGACCCGGTCGGACCGGTCACGAGGACCAACCCGCGTCGCAGCTCGGCGAAGCTCGACACGATCTCGGGGAGACCGAGGGAGTCGAAAGCCGGGATCTCGTGCGGGATGGCTCTGAGCACCGCCCCGATGGAGCCACGCTGCTGGAAGACGTTGACGCGGAAGCGCCNNATCGTATGCGAGGTGTCGAGCTCCTTCTCGGCTTCGAAGCGCTCGCGGAGACTTTGAGTGAGGACCCGGTAGACCATCTCCCTGATCTGCTCGTTGTCGAGGCGGGGCATGCCATCGATCTGGCGGAGCGATCCGTCGATTCGGATGGTCGGCGCCAGTTGATTGGTGAGGTGAAGGTCGGAGGCACCGTGCTCGACCGCGTAAGTCAGCAGGTCGTTGAGATCGATGCCACCGACTCCACTTGTCGGGAAAGTGTCCCGACTCGTGTCGCCGAACTCACTCTCGAATTCCTCCAAGGTGAGCGGGCCCGCCTGGTTCGTCCCGCCGCCGAGGGGCGATCTCGGAGCGACGACTGGCGTCTGGGAGGTGAGCATCTGGATCTGGCCCGTCGTGACGGCTGCCGACCCCGGGATCGGTGGTGTGCGCGGGGCAGCCGGGGCGGTCCGGCCCGAAGACGGCGGCGCCAACCGAGCGGGCGGCGGCGGNNGCGGCGAAGCCGGGGGTGGGGGCGGAGGAGGCGGCGGCGGCGGGGCCGCTTGCCCGAGAGAAGCTTCGTTGCTCGCGCCTTGAATCACGCCAACTCCCGTCGTAGTCGGGTCGATCGCCTGGGCCGCAACCGCTTGCGATCCGTCGAGCTGCGCGCGGCGGGTACGCGGGTCCGAGGATGGCGCCGAGGCGGCCGTCGCTTCGGCGGGAGGTGCAACGGCCGCGGCGGCGGCAGGACCGATGTCGCTCGCCGAACCGCCCCCGAGGCGAGGGTAGACGGCTTCCATGATGCGATCGATGCCGCTCGGATCCGCCAACACGCAACCGGCAACCTCACGATCGAGGAAGTCAGAGAGCTGCCTGAGCTCGGCCGTCGACAACGGCTCGGAGCACGCAAGCGTCAGCCTGTCGTTCTCGATGCGGTAGCCGATGGCACCGATCTCTCGGGCCAACATCTCCGGAACGAGCTTGAAAGCCTCTCCCATCGGCCGCTCTTCGAAGATGTCGACAGTCGGCAACCCCGAAAGCTTGGCCAGCTCGGAGAGCGCGTCGCGAGGGTCGAGCTCTCGCCGCTGCGCCAGAACCGTGGCGACAGGGCGCCCGCTCTGAGTTGCCTCGGCAAGTGCGGCGCGGCCTGTCTCTTCCGAGATCAGACCTTGCTCAGTGAGCGACGCTACGAGGCGGCGGGACCAATCCGACGACGAGCGGCCTCCTCCGACACTCATGCGACCACCCTCAGAACTTCCTCGAGGCTCGTGAGACCGAGCGCTGCTTTGCGCAGACCGTCGTGACGAAGAGGGATCATTCCCTGCTCGACACCGAGCCGATGGAGCTCCTCGGCCGAGGACCCCGCGATGATCGCACGCTCGATGTCCTCACCGATGAGCAGGAGCTCGTGCAACGCGATCCGGCCGTGGTAGCCAGTACGGCTACATGCTTGGCAACCGACCGCCCGCCGGAACTCGGAGCGGCCGTGCGGCGGAGTGTCCGCCTCATCCCAACCGAAGACGCGGAGCTCCTCCTCTGTCGGCTCGTAGGCGACGTTGCAGTTGTCACAGAGCTGGCGGGCGAGCCGCTGCGCGACGACGCAGTCGAGTGACGATCCGACTAGGAACGGCTCGACGCCCATCTCTATGAGTCGCATCGGGGTCACGGACGCGTTGTTGGTGTGAAGGCTCGAGAGCACGAGGTGACCCGTGAGAGCCGCCTCGATGGCGATGACAGCCGTCTCTCTGTCCCGCACCTCGCCGACGAGGATGATGTCCGGGTCCGAACGCAGGATCGCGCGAAGTGCGCTCGCGAAGCTCAATCCGGCCTTCGGGTTCACCTGGACCTGATTCACGCCGGGAAGCTGGTACTCGACGGGATCCTCGACGGTGATCAGGTTGCGATCGGCTTTGTTCAAGGCGTTGAGGGTCGCGTAGAGCGTCGTCGACTTGCCCGAGCCCGTGGGGCCGGTCACAAGGATCGTGCCGTACGGCTTACGGTAAGCGACCTCGTAGCGCTGCTTGACGGCCGGCAAGAAGCCGAGATCCTCGAGATCGAGCATCGCGTTCGTCTTGTCTAGGATCCGCAGCACGACCTTCTCGCCGTGCACGGTCGGCAACGTCGCGACACGAAGGTCGATCTGACGCTGGCCTGCTGTGAGGGAGATACGACCGTCCTGTGGGAGGCGGTGCTCGGCGATGTCGAGATCCGCCATCACCTTAAGGCGCGTGGTCACACCACCTTGGATCGCCTTCGGCGAACGGGTGATGTCGTGCAGCACGCCGTCGATCCGGAATCGGATCCTCAAGTCGTCGGAAGACGGCTCGATGTGCACGTCGCTCGCTCGTTCCTGCAGCGCCTGGCGCAGGATGAGGTTGACGTACTTGACGATGGGCGCGTCCTCCACCACCGAATGGAGGTCGGTGAGCTCGAGCCCCGGGCCCTCTGGCCCAGCATCCTTCACAGCTGAGCGAGCGGCTTGCTCAGTCTCCTCGTCGCGGCGGTACATCCGGGAGATGTACTCGGACACCTGGCGCGGGCTCGAGACGACGGTGCGGAAGTCACGGCCGAGGACGGTCCTCAGGTCGTCGAGGGCGAAGACGTCCGACGGGTTGGCAAGCGCGACGAGGGGCATGTCGCCCCGGAAGCCGATGGCGAGCAACTGGTGCCGGCGCGCCATGGTCTCGGGTAGCAGCGACGTGGCCTTCGGGTCCATCGTCCACTCGTTCAGGTCGACGAACTCCATGCCGACCTCGGCTGCCATCGCCCGGATGAGGTCCTCATCGGACACCAGCCCCAGCTCGGCGAGGATCTCCCCGAGTGACCGGCCGGTGGCGGCCTGCTCGCGCAGCGCAGCCTCCATCTCTTCAGGGGTGACCTGACCGGACTCGACAAGAACCTCGGCCAGTTCCGGTGCCTTCGCTGCCGGCGCCGCCTCCTCTCCGACAACAGCTGCCTCAGCGGCTATCTCTGCGACCTCGTCGGAACGGGGGCGTGCTGAGTCGACCGCTGCCTCGAGAGCCTCGCTCGACGCCAGTGCTTCAGCGTCGGGCTCTGCGGGTTCTGGGACCGAAGCAGGCGGAGCGACGGCCTCTCGAGCCTCGGGCTCAGGCGCGGCCTCGGCAGCGGCTTCTCCCTTTCTGGGCTTGCCTGGCCCGCCACGATGGCCGGCCGCCTTCGACGATGACTCCGCCTGCGCTGCCGCCGAAGGTGGGGCGGGTGGGGCGGGTGGGGCGGGTGGGGCAGCGACCGCCGGAGCTGGCGGAGTTGGCGGTGGAGCTGGTGCGGGCGCCGCTGGAGCCAGCGCCCGCGCGCTCACCGGTCCCCCGCCCTGGCTGTACATCCGCTCGATATAAGCGTCGATCTGCGAGGCGCACGCGACGACGGCGTGAATATCGCGACCGATGACAGTCTTGATGTCATCCATCGAAAGCACGTTGTCCGGCGATGCAACAGCGACGACCGGCGTACCGTACTTCCAACCGACAGCCAATGCGTGATGGCGCTTGGCGAGCTGTTCGGGCAGCAGCGAAGACGCGGCAGCGTTCAGCGGGTAACGGTCCAGGTCGACGTATTCGAGCCCAACCTCACGGGCAAGCGCACGAGCCGAGTCGATCTCAGCCTTGGAGGGCGCCACCCGACCCCGAGCCTCAGTGGTGCTCATCTTCGGAGACCCCCTTGTCTACTAGGCTGACCTCGGACGCGTCCCGACCAACTGCGTCGTGATTCCGCATCCTGTACCTTCCTCCCCTCGCCCCATGCGCGCTCCTTCCCACGATCCGCGGTCGGAAGCGCGCCCACAGCGTTCAATCTTGTTCAGATTGTAGGCTACGCGGAGGACGTTGGCGTAACAAGGACCTCCCCTTTCGCTCGAATCGCCAAATGGACGCTCCTGGCCTCGGCGAGGTCCCGCACCGGCGGGATTCGACCGCTTCCTCCTGACCACGCTCTCGACCATGCTGAGGCTGCCTCGATGACCGCACACGATCTCCACCTGCTCGCTGCGATCCCTGCCGCGCTCGTAGGCCTCGCCGTCGGGTCGTTCGGAGGCGTGCTGGCCGATCGTGTCCCTCGGGGTGACTCGATCGTCCATCCCCCTTCGCACTGCGACTCCTGTGACGCGCCACTGCGAGGGCTCGACAACGTCCCCGTGGTGTCGTACCTCGTGTTGCAGGGCAGGTGCCGCTCGTGCGGCGCGACGATCCCCCCGCGCGACCTGATCTTGGAGCTCGTGACCGCCGCTCTCTTCGCTCTGCTTGCCTGGCGAGTCCCGAGCTTCTGGGCGCTCCCGGCCTACTGCGTCTTCGCGGCAGGGCTCGTCTCACTCTCGGCCATCGACATCAAACTTCACCGGTTGCCGACCCCGATCGTCTACTGGACGGCCGGATTGGGCGGTGTGCTCCTCGGGGTCGCGAGCGCCGCGACCGGCGACTGGGACCGCCTGCTGCAAGGCCTCATCGCAGGAGCGGCATGCTTCGCCGTGTTCTTCGCCATCTACTTCGCCGTGCCGAAGGGAATGGGATTCGGCGACGTACGCCTCGCAGGCCTGTGCGGGGCTTTCCTTGGGTGGCTCGGCTTACGGACGGTGCCGATCGGGCTTCTTGCGGCGTTCGTTATCGCCGGCGCCCCTGCGATCGTGCTCCTCGTCTTGGGCAAGGTAAACCGCAAGACACAGCTGCCCTTCGGCCCGTTTCTTGCCGCTGGCGCTCTCATCGGGGTCGCTTTCGGCGCCCCGATCCTGCACGCCTTCCCGGTATTTTGAGCTACCGCGCTCCCGTGGGTACTAGCCCGCGCTGCTGAAGAGCGACCCGCAGGTCATGCGGGTTCGACGCAGCCTGGGTGGCGGCCCGAAGATCGATCATGCCCTGCTCGAGCAAGTTCACGAGTGCTTGGTCGAACGTCTGCATCCCGTAGTACTCGCCTTCGCGAATGATCTGGTTGATATCGGTGCCGCGCGCCGGGTCGCTGATCGACTGCTGGATCCGGCCGTTCACAACCATGATCTCGAGCGCCGGTACGCGCCCCGAACCATCGTTCGTCGGCACGAGGCGCTGGCAGATCGTTCCTCTGAGCGCACCGGCGAGACTGATCCGTGCTTGCTTTTGCTGGTTCGCTGGGAAGAAGTCGATGATCCGGTTGATCGTCTCGACGCAGTCGATCGTGTGGAGCGTGGAGAAGACGAGGTGTCCCGTCTCTGCCGCACTGAGCGCTGTCGCCACCGTCTCCGTGTCGCGCATCTCGCCCACGAGGATCACGTCTGGGTCCTCGCGGAGAGCTGCCCGCAAGGCCGTGATGAAGCTCTCTGTGTCGAAACCCACCTCTCGCTGACTGATGGCGGCGACCTCGTCCCGGTGGAGAACCTCGATCGGGTCTTCGATCGTGACGATGTGGCACTCCCGCGTGCGGTTGATGTGGTCCACCATGGCGGCGAGCGTCGTCGTCTTACCCGATCCGGTCGGCCCGGTGACGAGCACGAGTCCTCGCTGCTCGTCGGCCAGCCGGCGAACCGGCTCCGGCAGGAACAGATCCTCGAAGGTCCTTGCGGACGACCGCACGAGGCGGAAGACCATGCCGACTGAGCCACGCTGACGGTAGGCGTTCACCCGGAAGCGCCCGAGGCCCATGATCGCGTAGGCGAAGTCAGCCTCGTGGTGCTCTTCGAAGTTGGTCCACAGGCGCTCATGCATGATCTCTCGGGCAATACCTTCGAGGTCAGCGGGCTGCGGCCCGGTCTCGTCCTGTAGTCGGAACAAGTCGCCGTTCACGCGAATCCGGGGTGGCGACCCGACCTTCAGGTGCAGGTCGGAGCCATCGGCGTCGGCCAATCGGCGTAACAGTCTGTCGAGATCACCGCGGTTCATAACACCAGCATCGTCGCGCATGCGACGCCCAGTGGCAATAAGTGAGCATTTGACCACTCTCCGTACACAAATCCAGATGGTATCCGCTATCGTTGGGGTGATCGTGCAGTGCGATCGGGGCCGGGTACAGAGAGGGTCCGAGACGAGGGGAGGTTCGTGGTGGGGGCAATGGGAAAGATGATGGGCTGGAGACGCATCGACGGCGACGCTCCGGGCTCGGACCTTTCGTCAGTCGAGCAGCTCGACTTGATCGACATCACGCTCATCACCGAGGTCGGTGGCGAGGCTCTGTCGATTCCCCGGCTCGGCTTGCATTTCGACGCGAACGGGATGAGCGTCCGGCGTTGCGACGGTAGCGCTGTAGTGCAAATCCCCTGGGTAAGCCTGCGCCGGTTGCAAACCAGTGTACGACAGCCGAAGGGGTCGGCGGAGATTGTCTCACTCGACGTGCAGAGCGATCGCAAGCGGCACCGCTTCCTCATCCCGAACGTGAACCAAGTAGCGCTCAAGGGCTCGCTCGGCGCGATGTCGGCCCGTTATGCCCACGTTGGCCTCGTCGAGGAAAGGACGCGCAGGGCGTTCCGGAGTCGCTGACCCACTGCTGACCCACTGCTGACGAACTTCAGGCGCATCGCTTTGTCGGGCTCGACGAAGAGCTGCGAACGTCACGTAGCGTGGTAATCGGCGACACAGTTCACCAAATCCTGGGGGGTGCACGCGACTATTCGAATTATGGCGAGCCGCAGGTGAGAGCCGTCGGTTCGCAATCTTCACAGAATCGGAACGGAAAACTACTATCCGGGGGCCTCCGCAACCGGCATGATGCTGTCATGACTACGGTGCCCTCAGCCTCGGCTCCTCCATGGGAACCTAGGCAAGCGGCGTCGGCAAGCATTCCCGAGCCCGCCGGGGCGCATTACGGGGCGGCTCAGGCGGACGGCGATTTCCTAGTACTCGACTCGTGCCACAGCACTTGGCTATTCGACGTCGCCGGCCGGCGATTCCGGAGAGTGCTCAAGGGCTTGGACGTGGACCCGTCGCTAGCAGCCACTGACTGGAGGCCGTACGAGCGGCTCGAGCTGGCTGAGGGCTCCGAGGCATTCGTCGTCATCCTCAATTCGGCAGGGACCCGCAGGATCCGCTCATGGCGCCATGTTGACGGCTGCGAGCAGTGCGAAGGCGAGCGGACCTCCGAACTCTCCCTCGAGGATCTGCGCCGGCTCTCGCACGCCTAATCTCGACGGCGTGCCGTCTCCAGACCAGAACCAGCAATCCGGGGCCATTGATCGCGCCGTGGTCCGTCCCGTCGTAGTGACCGGCGAAAGCCCGGCGGAGTTGAGCTCCGCAGCTGTGCCCGGCGATTCGTCGGACGAATCAGGACTCATCGAGTCGATAGAGCACCCGGCCAAAGTCATGCGCATCGGTGCGATGACCAAGCAACTACTCGAAGAAGTGCGGCAGGCGCCTCTCGACGTCGCAAGCCGCACGCGCTTGAAAGAGATCTACGAGACGTCCATCCGCGAGCTCGCGAGCGGACTGTCTCCCGACCTTGCGAGCGAGCTCGACCGCCTCGCCTTCCCGTTCGATTCCAATGCGCCGAGCGAAGCGGAGCTGCGGGTTGCCCAGGCTCAGCTCGTCGGCTGGCTGGAAGGCTTGTTCCACGGCATCCAAGCCACTCTTTTCGCTCAGCAGATGGCCGCCCGATCTCAACTGGACGAATTCCGCCAACGCGGGTTGCCACCAGGCCAGCAGCCACCCGAGCAGGGCGCGACCCGCGCCGGGCCGTACCTCTGATCCGAGCATCGCAAGCTCGTTCTCCCACTTGTCTCTGACCTTGCGGGCGCGCGTCGCGATAACGTCGGGTGGACCACGAATCACACGACTGTCATTTGTCCACAGCTGTGGAAAAAGCCTGTGGACAGGGAGTGGGTAACGCAGTGCAACCAGGCTCGACCGCCGGGAATCGGACGAATGCAAGCTCGTTCGTTCACCTGCACACCCATACCGAGTACTCGATGCTCGACGGTGCCTCGCGGATCGGCGACGTCGTCAGCGCTGCGCGCGGGGACGGCCAACCGGCGCTCGCAATCACCGATCACGGCAACATGTACGGCGTTCTCGACTTCTACAAGGAGTGCCGTGAGCAGGGAATCACCCCCATCATCGGGACCGAGGCCTACATGGCGGCCAACTCCCGGTTCGACCGACCTGTCAGGCGCGGCCGGATCGACGACACCGGGGGCGCGGGCGACCGAGGTGAGAAGCTCTACTACCACCTGACGGTCCTCGCCGAGACGACCGAGGGCTACCGCAACCTCGTCAAGCTCTCGTCCGCCGCCTATCTCGAGGGCTACTACTACAAGCCCCGCGTCGACTGGGAACTGCTCGAACGCCACCACTCCGGGCTCATCGTCACCACCGGCTGCCTCGGTGGTGTCGTGCTGCAGGCCTTGCTCGCCGGTGAGCAGGGCGAGGCGAAGGCGCTCGCGGGCCGGCTGCAGGACATCTTCGGTCCCGAGAACCTCTTCGTCGAGCTGCAGGATCACGGGCTTGCAGATCAACATCGCACCAACCCGATGCTCGTCGACATCGCACGGTCCATCGGCGCGCCGCTCGTCGCCACCAACGACAGCCATTACTGCAGGCGAGCCGACGCCGTGTCGCACGACGCCCTCCTCTGCGTGCAGACCGGCGCCAACATCGACGACCCGAAACGCTTCAAGTTCGAGGGCGAGGAGCATTACCTGAAATCCGCCGGCGAGATGCGGAGTCTCTTCTCCGAGCTGCCGGAGGCATGCGACAACACACTGTGGATCGCGGAGCGTGCGTCGGTCGAGATCGAGCTGGGCCAGAACGCTCTGCCGCAGTTCCCGGTACCAGAGGAGTTCCGGCAGGGCTCATACGAGGAATCCGCTGCCGCTTACCTGCGCCACCTCGCCTACGTCGGAGCTCGCGAACGCTACGGCGACGCCCTTCCATCCGAGGTGACCGAACGGCTCGACTACGAGCTGGGCGTGATCGCCGACATGGGGTTCCCGGCGTACTTCCTCGTCGTCTGGGACCTCATCCACTACGCACGCGAGTCCGGGATCCGGGTCGGGCCGGGGCGCGGCTCGGCGGCCGGGTGCTGCGTGGCGTACTGCTTGCGCATCGTCGATCTCGACCCGATTCGCTACGACCTGCTCTTCGAGCGTTTCTTGAACCCCGGGCGCAAGCAGATGCCGGACATCGACATGGACTTCGACGAGCGCCGCCGGGGCGAGGTGATCCGCTACGCGGCGGAGCGGTACGGCTCGGACCACGTCGCGCAGATCGTCACCTTCTCGACGATCAAGGCCCGGGCGGCCGTGCGCGACGCTGCCCGCGTCCTCGGCTACCCCTACGCGCTCGGTGACCGGATCGCGAAGGCAATGCCACCTCTAGTAATGGGCCGTGACACTCCGTTGAAGGCCTGCCTCGAGAAGGTCGAGGGCTACGAGGACGGCTTTGTGACCGCGGCTGAGCTCCGCAAGATCTACACCGAAGAGCCTGACGCCCGGCGCGTCATCGACGTCGCGAAGGGGCTAGAGAATCTCCGGCGCCAGGACGGCATCCATGCGGCCGCTGTCGTAATCACCGACAAGCCACTCACCGAGTACCTGCCCGTCCAGCGAAAGCCCGAGCCGGGTCAGGCCGCGGCCGAGGCGCCGATCGTTACGCAGTACGAGATGCACGGAGTCGAGGACCTCGGCTTGCTGAAGATGGACTTCCTCGGCCTGCGCAACCTCTCGGTGATCGAGATGGCCCTCGACCTGATCGAACAGAGCACGGGCGCCCGCCCCGACATCGACTCGGTCCCGCTCGACGATGAGCGCACGTTCGAGATGCTGAGGCGAGCCGAGTCGATCGGGGTGTTCCAGCTCGAAGGCGGTGCCATGCGCTCGACGCTGCGGGCGCTCGCCCCGACCTCGTTCAACGACGTCGCGGCGCTCGTCGCCCTCTACCGGCCAGGCCCGATGGCAGCCAACATGCACCGCGACTACCCGGAGCTCAAGAACGGGCGGAAGGCCCTCACCTACCTCCATCCCGACATGGAGGCGATCCTCGGGGATACCTACGGGTTGATGCTGTATCAGGAGTCGATGATGCGGGTGGCAGAGCGTTTCTCCGGGTACACCCTGGAAGAGGCCGACAACCTCCGCAAAGCCTGCGGCAAGAAGAACAGGGCGCTCATCGCGGCCGAGCGCGAGAAGTTCGTGAAGGGCTGCGTCGCGCAGGGTTACGGCGACAAGCTCGGGACGGAGCTGTTCGACATCATCGAGCCGTTCGCTGACTATGCGTTCGGCAAGTCGCACTCCTTCGGCTACGGCCTCGTCGNNGCGGTCTACCTCGCCGAGTGCCGCTCGCTCGGCATCGAGGTCCGCTGCCCGGACTTGAACACGTCGATGTCGGCCTTCACGACGCTCGGCTCGGTGGAGGGCCGGCCCACCGGCGACGGGCCGATCGCTCCTGGGCGCGGCGGCACTTCCCCGGGCGTCATCGTCTTCGGGCTGTCAGCGGTGAGAAACGTCGGCTCGGCGATCGTCGACCTCATCGTCCGCGAACGGGAGGAGCACGGCCACTTCACGGACTTCTACGACTTCTGCCAGAGGGTGGACCCGAGCGTGCTCAACAAACGGGCCATCGAGTCGCTCGCGAAGGCCGGCGCGTTCGACTCGCTCGGCCATCCCCGCCAGGGACTTTGCCTCGTGGCCGAAGAGGTGATCGACCGGATGCTCATGCGGCGTCGCGAGAAGGAACAAGGGATCGCGACGCTCTTCTCCGTCCTCGAGCCGGCCGAGGGGGAGCAGGGCAACCATGCCTACGACGACACGCGCGTGCCGATCCCCGAGCGCGAATTCCAAAAGGGGGAGCGGCTGGGTTTCGAGAAGGAGATGCTCGGCCTCTATGTGTCGGATCATCCGCTGCTCGGCCTGGAGCAGGCCCTGCGGCGCGTGGCTGAGCACAGCGTTCGTGCCGTGCTCGAGTCGCAGTCACAGATCGGAGGCGCTCCGTACTCGCCCGACGGCGGGCCCATGATGACCGGTTCGGTCACCACGGGCGGCATCGTGACGGGCCTCGTGCGGCGCTACACCCGCCGTGGCGAGCTGATGGCCACGTTCACCCTCGAAGACCTCGAAGCCGCCATCGAGGTCTTCGTGTTCCCAAAGACGATGCAGGAATACGGAGGACTCCTCGAGGAAGACGCCGTCGTCGTCATCCGGGGCCGGGTCGACACTCGCGACGAGCAGCCGAAACTCGTTGCGATGGAGGTCCGCCGGCCCGAGCTCGTGCCCGCCGACGACGGTGCGCCCATCGTCGTGACGCTCCCGCTCCATCGCCTGACGGACTCGATGGTCCGCCAACTTCGGGAACTTGTCGTCGACCATCCCGGACCTGCCCCGGTCCACTTGCGGGTCGGCGACAAGGAGCTCCGCCTGCCGCCGCAGTTCAACGTCGATCCCCGTGGGGGCATCATCGGTGCCCTGAAGGAGCTCTTCGGCGGGAGCGCAGTGGCCTCCTGACGGTTCTCGTCGGGACATCGTCGTACCTGAGAGCAGGATCGGAGACGTCTGCGTGGCGAGCGCGCGTGACGTGGGCGTAGACTGGTCGGAGCCCGGGGGAATGTCGCTCGTACAGCGCGCTCATCTACCTTGGCTCCGCCGAACGTGCCGGACGCCCGCGGGAGCGGTCGGCATTCGAGGCGGCTCGAGGTAGGTGCGACGATATTGGAGCACGCAACGCATATGTCCAACGGCATCGAAGTCTCCACCAAGGATTGCACGGCGCTGACCGACGGCGAGCTGGCTGAGATGGCCGACCTGTCGACCGGATCACGTGCTGCTGCTTTCGAGATCGGCTACCTCTCCAAACAGCGGGAGGAATGGGTACTCGTGACCCATGCCCGCGAGGAGGGCAAGCTTCGCGGCTACGCGCTCTCGACACTCGAGCGCATCGGCGGCACACCGAGCCTGTTGATCGGCCTGGCAGCGTTCAGCCGAACGCGCGTAGCCGGCGGGGCGGTGGATGCCCTGATGCACGATCTGTACCGCCGGGCGGTCCTCGCCTTCCCGGACGAGGACGTCCTCGTCGGAACGCGCTTTGCCCACCCGTCGGGCTACCGGTCGTTCGTCGGTCTCGAGGACATCGTCCCCCGGCCCGATCACAAGGCAAGCGGTGAGGAGCGAGCGTGGGGACGCCGGCTCGCGAAGAGATTCGGGGCCGAAGGCAGGCTCGATGACCGGATCTTCGTAATCGCGGGCGACGAGGACTTCGCTGGACTACTCGACTTCGAGCCGACAAAGGAACCGAAGGAAGCCTCGATCTACGCAGAGTCCTTCCTGGCTCTCAATGAGGGTCGCAAGGACACCCTCGTGGCGTTCGGATGGGCGATGGCGGAGGCGCTCGCCGCCGGCTCCCTGCCCAAGTAACCAGCGACTCCGAGCAGGTGCTTGCACCCAGCGAGCTTCCAGAGGATCCCCCTTTCCGTCACCCGGACCGGCAACACTTGCCAGGAGTGAAGCTCGCCCTCGTACTCGGCGCCGGCGGTCTTGTCGGCATAGCTCATCACATAGGTGTGCTGTGCGCGCTCGAGCAAGAGCTCGGTATCTCTGAAAGCCAGATTGACCTCGTGGTCGGCACCTCCGCAGGGAGTGCGATCGCCGCCTACCTTCGGTCAGGCTGGACGCCGACAGATCTCATGGACCGAACCGGCGACCTCGCATCGGCGGCTCCCGGCCCGCTCGCGACTGGACCGTTCGATCTCGTGCGCCACGGAATCGGATCTGCCTACGTGCTCGCGCGGGCGTCGATCCGCGTGCCCAGCATTTTGTCGCTCTCACCCATCCCGAGCTTGCGCCGTGCTTTCCCGGCGGGTCTCGTCTCGATGGGAGAGGGCAGCGGGATCCTCGAGCGGGAACTCCCCCGTAGTTGGCCCGAGAGGGATCTCTGGCTTGCCACCTACGACCTCGTGTCCCGGCGCAGAGTGGTGCTCGGCGGGGCGCGCGCCCCTTACGTGCCGCTCCCCGATGCCGTGCGGGCGTCGTGCGCCATCCCGGGCGTGTACGCACCCGTCAGGGCTGGCGGCAGCGTGCTCGTGGACGGCGGAGCCTGGTCGCTCACGAACCTCGACCTGGCCGCCCTTGCGGGCGCGAGGCGAGTCATCTGCGTGGCGCCAATGTCCTACGACACGACCCGGCCGCCGGACTCTCGCAATCGCCTCGTCCGGGAAGTGCCATCACGCCTGCTCGTGCGGGACGTCTCGAGATTGAGGCGCCAGGGGGTCGACGTCCTCCTGCTTGCTCCCGGCCCTCTCGAAGTGGCGGTGCAGGGTGTGAATCTCATGCGTGGCACCGGGCTCCCCAGCGTTGCCGAGACGGCTTTCGACGAGACCGTGATCGCATTGCGGACGTCAACCCAAGCAGCTGCGTGGCGGGACGGCCTGGCTGCCTGAGGGCTAGCTCTCTGAGATTCAGGCGGCTGGCACGAGGCCGAGCACAGTCTTGCGGACCTGTCCCTCAAAAGGGCGGTCAAGGCCCACGACGAGCAGGACCCGAACCGATACCTCCACGCCCGGCCCGAGCGACCCTCGTGCGTCCCGGCGGGACGTTCGCCCGCCGCGCGACGTTCGCCCGCCGCTCGACGCGCGTCCGGCCGCCGTCGGCACCTGCCCGGTCTCGAGCCAGCCGGCAGCTCCCTCGGCGACGCGCATCGCGTACGCCCTCGATCCGAGGTGGAAGTGTGCGGTGAGGGGGTCTTCGCCGACGAGCCACACCCTGCCGGCCTCGGGCGACAGCACGGCAAGCGATGGTCGGGTTCCCTCGAGGTCTGCGAACGCGAGGGACGGGCCTACCGTTCCGAGCACGTCTCGGTCCTCCCCCGCCTTCGCCACCTGCGAGAGCAGCTTTCGAACCGATCTCTTGCTCGGGGACGCTCCTTGCGCTGCTCCGCTCACGAGAATCGCTTCCGGGCGAGAAGGATCCCACTCGTCCCTCTCGGGTCCCACCGCGAGAGCGACCGCTGTGAGGGGACCACCCGACAAGGCGCCGATCGCCCCCGTCGCGGCGATCGAGCTACGGACCAGCGCGCCGGAAGCGAGGTCGATCGCGACCCAGTCAGGCGCCGGCGCCAGCAATACGCAGTGGAGCGACCCGCCGGGCTCGTCCAAGCGGAGCGTGCCTGGCACCAGGTGTCGCGTGGCCCGAGGGGTCTTGTTCCGGATCACTCCCCCATCATGGCGCGCTGGTTGCCCTGGCGCCCAACACGTGATCGAGCTCCTCGTTGACCTGACGGGCGTCGTGCGCCGGCAGGCGGCACGCTCCGGCCTCGCAGACATAGACGGCGTCGCCGCCCCGGCCTTTCAGGACCGGGAGGCTCAAGTCGGGCTCGTCGGGGTCGTCGCTTCGCCATGCGAATACCGCCATCGGCAAGAAGCGCCGCCTTGCCTCGGCCATCACCCCTCTCCCCTTCCCGGTCGCTGCCACCTCGACCAAGCCGTCCGCCAGTAGATCCGCCGCCCACAAGAGCTCGGGCACGCTCGTCGGAGCAAGCTCGAGAGCCTCGACGCGAGCCCGCACGAGCTTCGTGGCGGTCTCGGTCAGCTCGTTGTCGCCGAGAAGGGCCGCCAGGCGAGCGAGGCCTATCGCCCCGACCGAAGCTGCACTCGGGATGACGCCGTCCTGCAGCTCTGCCGGTCGCACAACGAGGGACTCGCCGTCGGCCCGAGTCGTGAACACGACACCCGTCTCGGCGTCGACGAACTGAGTGACGAGCTCGATCGCGAGATCACTCGCCGCCGCGAGATATGACGAGCGACCGGTCAGCTCGAACAGCCGGACGGTCGCGTCGAGGAGCCATGCGACGTCTCCTGCAAAGCCAGCGATTGGTTCGTCGTCGTCGTCCCGCAACGATCGCGGGGTCCTCCCATCGTTGCGTTCCCTCGCATCGAGCAGCACCCCGGCGATCCGCTCAGCTGCGGCGGCGTATTCCCCGTCGCCGGTCGCGGCGGCGCACTCTGCCAGCACCGAGCACATCATGGCGTTCCATTCGGTCAGCACCTTGTCGTCCAGTCCGGGACGCACTCGCTCGTCACGACGGGCGGCTAGTCGTGCCCGGGCGTCTTCGATCTCAGGTGGCCGCCCCAAGTCGCCGCGGTTGGCCCGGACGAGGATGTTGTGCCCCTCGAAGTTCCCCTCCGGGGAGACCCCGTACCAGGCTGTCGCGGCCGCGACGACATCGGCGCCGACCGCGTCGGCGAACTCGTCGTAGTCCCATAGGTAGTACTTGCCCTCTTCTCCTTCGGAGTCCGCGTCCTCCGCCGAGCTGAGCGCGCCGGACCGATGCGAGAGTCGGGTCAGGACGTAAGAGAGCGTCTCGTCGAGCACCTGTCGCCACCGCTCGTCCCCGCTGAGCTGCCACGCGTGGAGGTGGACGCGGGTGAGAAGCGCCTGGTCGTAGAGCATCTTCTCGAAGTGCGGCACCAGCCATGCCCGATCCACCGAGTAACGGCTGAAGCCTCCGCCCACGTGGTCGTAGATGCCGCCCGAGTCCATCGCCTCGAGCGTGCGGAGAACGATCTCGAGTGGCCCTCGCCCCTCATCGGGAGCGATACCCGACAGGTGCGCCCGCAGTAACAGGTCGAGCAGGAGAGGCTGAGGGAACTTGGGAGCGCGACCGAAGCCGCCGTGCTCGGGATCGGCGATCTCGGCCAGCCGGGAGCAAGCCGATGCCACCGCCTGGCTAACGACACGCCGGTCGAGGCCGGTCGCGCCGCGATCTTCCCCGGTGTCACCCGGGCTGAGCAGCGCCGGTGGAGGTTGCAACCTGCCCGCGACAGCCTCCACGAGAGCTGAAGCCTGCGCCTCGACGTCCTCGCGTCGGTTCTCCCAGATGTCCGCCACTGCCGAAAGCACTTGGCGAAACGACGGCATCTGCTGCCGAGGCGTATCGGGGAAGTAGGTGCCGGTGAAGAACGGCCTGCCCTCAGGCGTCGCGAAGACACTCATCGGCCAACCTCCATGACCGTGGGCGGCGAGGACGGCTTCCATGTAGACCGAGTCGATGTCCGGGCGCTCCTCGCGATCGACCTTGACCGCGACGACGGTCTCGTTCATCTGAGCCGCTGTCGCCTCGTTCGCGAAGGACTCGTGCGCCATCACGTGGCACCAGTGGCAAGCGGAGTACCCGATCGAAAGGAACAGCGGACGATCGAGATCACGGGCCCTCTGCAGCGCTTCATCGCCCCAGGGGTACCAGTCCACCGGGTCGAAACGGTGTTGACGGAGGTACGGGCTGGCTTCGTGAGCGAGCCGGTTCTCGGTGGGCGTCACGCTCGGCAATCTATGGTGGCCGACATGGATCTCAGGTTGGAAGGAAAGGTCGCGGTCGTGACGGGTGGCTCCCGCGGCATCGGTTTGGCAACCGCTCGCACGATGGCGGAGGCGGGCGCGCGCGTGATGATCACGTCGAGGAAGGCGGACGTGCTAAAGGCGGCCGTCGAGCAGATTCCGGGGGAGGCAGCGTTCTTCGCCGCCAATGCCGGCGAGCCTGAGCAGGCAGCGGCGTGCGTGGCGGAGACGATGAAGCGTTACGGGTCGATCGACATCCTCGTGAACAACGCCGGCACGAACCCGTACTTCGGGTCACTCGCGGCGATGGACCTGCCGAGGGCAGCAAAGACTGTGCAGCTGAACCAGACGGCGGTACTGGTCTGGAGCCAGCTCGTCGTCGCAGCCTCCATGGCCGAAAGAGGCGGCAACATCATCAACATCGCATCGATCGGTGGCTACGCGGTCGAGCCGGGCATCGGCTGGTACAACGTCACGAAGGCCGCCGTCATACACCTCACCCGCCAACTTGCCGGGGAGCTCGGGCCACGGGTGCGGGTGAATGCCATAGCCCCCGGCCTCGTGAGGACCGACCTCGCAAGGGCCCTGTGGGAGCCTGCCGAAGAGGCAGTATCCAGACGGTTGCCACTTCGTCGGATCGGTGAACCGGTAGATATCGCCAACGCTGCGCTCTTCCTTGCCTCCGATGCGGCCTCCTGGATCACCGGCCAGACCCTCGTGGTGGACGGCGGTGCCATGGTGGCACCCGGAGGCGGCGTCTCTCCGTGAGCCTGGAGCGCCCCTCCGCCTGAGGCGGCCGGCCTCCTTCAGTTGACCGGCCCTGTCAGAGCTCCGCTTGGCCGTCGGCCACCGCTAGCGGGCGAAGAAGTCGTCGTCGCCGCCACCGTTGCCTGATCCCCGGGATCCCCCGGCATCCGTGTCGCCGCCACTCTCGCTCGTCTCTCCGTCGCTCGCCGGCTTCGGAGCAGGTGGAGCCGGATTGTGCTCGGGGGTGTAGGTAGCGAACTCCTGCCGAAGGATCTCGTCGAATTCGGGTTCGGACGCTTTCGACGGGGCGGCTCCCATCGTGGAGAAGAGCGGTGCACTCGCTGCCACGGGCTCGACTTGAGCGACTACTGGCTCCGGCTCCGGCTCCGGTTCGGGCTCTGGCTCTGGTTCTGGCTCTGCCGCAACGACGGGTTCCGGCTCTGGCTCTGGCTCGGGTTCTGCGGCAACGACTGGCTCGGGTTCGGGTTGGAGTTCGATTGGGGCGGGAGGCGCAAGGCGGAGCTCACCAAGGGCCTGGGTGAGCTCGCGGAGTTCGCCGACGATATTGACGAGGCGCGCGTTGAAGTCGGCTCGAAGCTCTCCCAATGACCGTTCAGCCGCTTCGAGTCTCGCTTTCAACTCGGCGCCGTTCTCGTCCACCCCTGCTGTTGCGTCGCTTCGGCTGTCCTGCCAACTCATCTCCGCTACCCCCATCCCGTCGGCCGGACGGTGCCCGGGCCGCGCTCGGCACTCCAGGTGCCAATAGCATCAGCGTAACCGCCCTGTACCCAGGAGTCGGAGAACACCGCGACGGCCTCTCGGGATCGTGCCCTCAAGCCCGCGTCCCGAATTGTTGATCAAGCCGCCTACGCAGTCGGTACCACGTGGCGTTCAACGTCCTTCAGCCAGCCGACCACCTGTGACTTTTCCGGACCTGGCGGAATCACTGAGTCCTCCTCGCTCAACCAGTGCGCTGCAATAGCCCACTCGTGCGCGTTCGCTGCCACTAGGCCAAGTCCTTGGAGGGGGATGTCCCAACGGTCGTATTCGAGGGCACGCAGGTAGTAGTGGTCCGCTTGCGCGTGCTGATCCGTGATGACGCACGTCGCTGCAGCAGCTGTCCACCCTTGGGGTTCGAAAGGAGCGCGGCTCGCCAACTGCAAGGCAACCCGGCGGGCGCCCACGAGATATGTCGGACCAGTGAGGGGGCTCTGCGACTGTGCCCTCAGGTAAAGGTCCATGTCCTCGAGTGCGTAGGCAGACTCAGGCCAGTAGGGGAAGGCGGAGTCGGCTCGACGGGCATCTCCGAGGTCGTAACCGTGCGGAGGCGCATGCGCGTAGGCGGCATCGCCAACGATCATGGTTATCCCGAGCACCAGCGCCGCGATCACGAGGACGCCCAAAGAGACGAACCCAACCGGCTGGAGGGCGTATTTCGGAGTGAAACCCTCCGAGGCCACACCCGGTAACGCAGCGATAGCGAGCGCAGCGACCGCAATTCCCGCGAAGATGCCCCATGGCGATGCGCCCGGCTGATCTGGAACCGAAGTTCCCCTGGAGACCTTCGGGCCGCCTGGCGTCCTCAATCGCGACGATGACCTGCGACTCGACGCTCGTCTTGAAGTTGAATTGCCCGCGATGACGCGCCCCGTCCGGTTCCTCACTCCGATCATCACTGTCGCCGTCGTAGTCGGGGCCGAGGTGGTGCATGCCCGTCTGATCGGCCACTACGAGGTACTCGCAGAACCCCGCTTTGCGTGGGTGATGGCGCTCACCGTTCTGATGCTGACGACAACGTATGCGACCGGCGTGACCGAGTCCGGCATCACGATCGGGGCGCGCTTTCTGAGGTCCGTTGGGGCGGTCGGCACGGCCATCATCATCCTCTCGCTGATCCAGCTCGCAGCGACGAAGACCCTGCTCCCACGTTTCGTCCTGCTGATCAGTCTGGTAGGAGTGATACTCCTCCAAACTCTCGTGTCAGCGGCCGGGGAGCGGTCCCGTATCCAGCTGGGCGAGCAGGAGCGGGTTGTTGCGGTGGTCGGCCCGGACGAGCGGGATCGGCTGGTCAACGATCTGAAGGGAAGCCTCGAGTTTCCCGCCGTGCTGAGGGCCACCGTGGCGGCGGTCTCCCTCGTGCCAAGCGCTGAAGACGCCACGCCTCTCGTGACGCTGATGGCAGAGCACTCCGCCACATTGCTCGTGCTCGATCGCGAGGCTCAGTCAGGCGAAGAGATCGTCGCCCAGGCAGCCCAGCTGCATCGCGCCGGCACGAGGATCCGGACGCTCTCACTTTTCTACGACGAATGGCTCGGCAAGCTCCCCCTCTCAGAGCTCGAGCGAATCGCGCTGCTGTTCGACATCAACGAGATACATCGACCGCTCTATGCCCGTTTGAAGCGCTTCATCGACGTGATGCTCGCGGGGGGCGGTCTCGTGGTGCTCGCCCTCGCGACACCTCTCGTACTCGTCGCCAATCTCTTCGGGAATCGGGGATCGCTTTTGTACCGGCAACCTCGAGTCGGCAAGGACGGAGAGGTCTTCACGATCCTCAAGTTCCGCACCATGACCGCGGGCGACGCTCCCGCGGAATGGACGTCGGCGGACGACCCGCGGCTCACTCCGGTCGGGAAAGTCATGCGTCGCCTACACGTCGACGAACTGCCTCAGGTGTGGAACGTTCTTCGGCGCGATCTCTCGATCGTNNCAGGTGAAATACGACTACGGCGCGAGCGAGGTCGACGCGCTCGAGAAGCTCCAGTACGAGTTCTATTACCTCCGCCACCAGAGCCTCGGGCTCGACCTGCGGATCATGGGCCGGACGCTTCGCTCCGTCGTCGGCCTGCGAGGTCGCTGAAGCGGCTGGTCGACACCTCCGACACAGCCTTGCGGCCGAGGACGAGCACCGCCCTGCAAGCGATTGCCACGGCCACGAGTGGCAGCGCGAGCCTCTCGTGTCCTTCGGCGGTCGCCTTCGAGTAACGCCAAAGCGATCGATGATGAGCTACCACCATCGCGTACGGTCTGCGCCCGGCGGACACACCGCCGATGTGGGTCACCGATAATGAAGGTTCGTGCAGGATGCGCCATCCTGCTTTGTGTAGGCGCCAACACAGGTCGACCTCTTCCACGTACATGAAGTACGACAAGTCGAAGCCTCGAACGTCTTCGAAGGCTTCGCGGCGCACGAGAAAACACGCGCCGGTCACCCAGTCGACGTCTCCTCCGGCACCGGCGATCGCCTGGTTGGCGGCGGCATAGCGACGCGCAGTGCGACCCTTCGGAGCGAGTATGCCGGCAAAGGCCTGGCGCCAGGACCGACTGATCGTCGGAAACGCCCGCGCTGAGACCGAAGCGGTCCCATCTCGGTCGATCAGTTGTGGCCCGACGAGAGCGACTCGGTCGTCGCTCATGAGCCTCGAAGCCAAGCCCTCGATCGCCTCGCGACCGACAGAGAGGTCGGAGTTGCAGACTAGGACGAACTCGTGTGAAGCGACTTTCATGCCCTGGTTGACACCGCCGCCGTAGCCGAGGTTGCGCTCGGTCCGAACGACGCGAGCCCGGCGCACCGCTTGGGTGGCGAGCGCGACAGAGCCATCGGTCGACTCGTTGTCGACGATCACGATCTCGCCGACTCCCGCCTCGTCGAGCGACACCACGCAGTCAGCCAGCGTCGGGCCGGAGTTGTACGCGACGACGACAGCCGATACGGACTCGGGCGGGGGCGACATGGGCTTCGAGGCCGGGGGACTCGCGATCGCCCGATGATGTCACTTTCCACAGGGAGTTTGTTGTTAGGTGTTTAGGCCAACCGCTACCGGAGCGCGTAGTGCCAGTCTCGACCTTCCGGTCAACTCAGCCGGCACGGCCTATCTAGCGCTCAACCTGAGCGGCAACGATCCTCCCGCGTAGAAGATCCTCCGGCGTAGACGCAGTCGTCCCTCCTGGGACGAGTTCATCGTGGCGGAGCCGCCAAGTCGATCAATGCGCTCCTCCAGCCGTTCGAGCTGCGGTGGTAGCCCCCCGATACGAGCGCCCTCGCAACCGGAAACAGCCGAGCGGCCCTGCTCTTCGGGAGTGACCCGCGTAGGCGCGACTGAGTGATCTTGGCTTCGAAAAGCGAGCGCTGCTCGGCGCTGAGCAGACCTGGGCGGAGCTGGTCGAGCCGGGCCACGATTTGTTCGAGTAGGGCAGCGTCGGCGATAGAGCGAGCAGAGGGGTCGGATGACTCGATGCGGCTCGCAGCACTGGTCCGGCTCCTCAGGCCGACGGTGTTGCCGCTGTGCAGCCGGTAATCGACCAGCTGCTCATTGACCGGCAGGAGGCCACCGTCAAGGAGCAGGCCCATAGCAAGCCACCAATCTGGGTGGTGAGCACCCGCGAGCGGGGACAGCAATTCGAGACGGTCGCGCCTGAGGGCCAGGGCATGGCCGGCTACGACGTTTCTCCTGAGCAGCACAGCGAGACCGTGACCGTTGGCCACCGCAGCTTGCTCAGCCGTAGAGAAACCCAGCGTCTTCCACAGTGAACCCTTCACTTGCTCGCCCGCGTCGTCGATGAGAGCCGAGTCTGAGAACGCTCCTGCCGCTTCGGGCTTGGTGTCGAGCACCTGCACCAAGCGGCGAATCTTGTCAGGATGCCAGTGATCGTCCTGGTCACAGATCAGGAGGATGCTCGAGCTCGCGCGCCGCAGCACGCTCTCGAGGTTCGCTCCGTGACCTATCGGGTCCGCTCGCAGCTCGATCAGGACAGGAATCGCCACCGACGCGGCCCATCGCTCGAGCAATTCGGGCGTGCCGTCGCGTGACCCGTCGTCGCCTACCACGACCTCGTCGGGAAGTTGAGTCTGTTCGGACAGAGAGGCGAGCTGTTCACCGAGATGGGCGGCCCCGTTGTGAGAGCAGAGACAGACCGACACCGACCTGCTCATGTCGCTGAGTCGCCCAGGCGGAGACGGCAGAAAGGAGCTTCGAGCTCGAGGTGGATGCTGTAGAAGGGGTCCCCTTCCGCTAGCTCCTGGGCGAAGCGCTCGGCGAACGCCCGGTGTCCAGTCGGGGAAACTGGCGTCCGGGCGCCTGGACGGAGCACCCGTAGCTCGGCGGCAGGATCGAAGACCACTCGCAGTCCTCGCCTGCCAAGCTCGAGGCAGTACGCAACGTCGCACAGGCCGAGCGGAAGCTCCTCGTCGAACCCTCCTACCTCTTCCACCAGCTGGCGGGTGGTGATGATGCACTCGCCGCTCACGGCCGTTACGTCGCGAAGCGCCGAAGCGAGGGACAGGTAACCCGGGCGCGAGCTCGGTAATCCGCGCAGCACATTGCCGGCCAGGCCCTCGAGGCCGAGCACGACACCCGCATGGCGAACCTTGCGACCCTCGAGCAGTCGGCCCCCGGCGGCGCCGACGCCTGGGCGGTCGATCTGCTCGGCGAGCGACGTCATCCATCCACGCTCGAGAGGCACGCAGGTCGGGTCCACGAGTGCCACCCGGTCCGTGTGGGCAGCCCGCATGATGAGGTTCGCTGCGGCGCCCCACGATGTCGAGTCCGAGCTGACAACGCGAGCCCCGTCAGCGTCGAACCCACGGTCGGGACCGGCCGGAAGCGCCAGGACAAGCTCGCAGGGCACCCCCGCAGCGTTCTCCAGCGCCTTCAACGACGAGCGCAGGAGCACATCGCGCACCGGGCGCCCGGTGGCAATCAGCCCAAGCGTGACGGGAGTCTCGACCGCCCGCGGGCGGATGGAGTAGCGGCCGGGCATCCTCGCCGGCATCGAGACCAGCGCCGGTCTCGCGCGCCGGGCCAGCGCGTCCTCGAGCGCCCGCCTGCCTGCCTCGTACGCCCACGGTTTGGCAAGCGGATTCGCCGCCGCTGACACCGAAGAGACGCGCCAGTGATAGAGGACCTCCGGGACGTGCACGACGCCGCGCGCTAGCTCTGTACACCGCAGCGCTAGGTCGTAGTCCTGGCTGCCGTCGTAAGTGCTCCGAAGGCCGCCGACTTGCTCGACAAGTGATCGGCGGATGACCAGGAGATGGCCGAGGTACATGTTCGAGAGGAGGTACTCCGGCGACCAGCCAGGTTTGAAAGAGGGTGAATACCTCGTACCGTCCGGGCCTACCTTGTCGCTGTCGCTGTAGGCAACGTCGGCGAGCTCGTTCGCTGTCAAGGCCCGGGCCATCTCCGCTAACGCCCTCGGAGACAGGAGGTCGTCATGATCGAGGAATGCGACGTACTCGCCACACGCCCCCTCCAGCGCCAGGTTCGTTGCGCCGGAGATACCACCGTTCACCGGTGCGCTCATCACGAAGACTCGGGGATCGCTTCGGTACGACTCAAGTAGGTCAGTCACGTGAGGGTCGCCGCCGGCATCGTCACAGACACGCAACTCGAAGTCGTTCAAGGTCTGTGACAGGACGGAATCCAGGCATGCCGAAAGCGCCCACAACGGTGGCCGGTAGACCGGCACGACCACGCTGAACATCGGTCTCGAACCCGGGGACTTGACGGGCGCCACGATNNCGCGCCACTCCCCTCCAGAAGCGCCGCGCTCTCGGGTGGGAGACGGACTTCTTGCCCATTCGCGCGGAGCCACGCGTGATATCGCTCGGTGTCGTGGGCGGCATCGAGCGGATAGCGCTCCCGGACCCGCCGCACGCTCGCTTCGACCAGCCGGCGAGCCAGCGAGGCAGCTGACTTGCTCACTCCCGCACCTGTTTGTGACGTCGGCGAGCCCGCCCCGTCGCGCTCGGCCCCCGGCGCATCGGTCCCCGCCCCTTGCGCACCCCCGAGCGCCGTCAGGTAGATGCGCCGGCCGGCAACCTGGAGGAGATGGTCGGCGGATCTCAACACACGCTCCCAGGCGATCCTGGGCATTCCGTTCATCCGGGTCACCCGCCCGAGCCTTCTTCGTCCACGCGACAGTCTTAGCCTCTGGCTCTCCCCGTCGGAGTGAACCTGGTAGCACCGTCGATGGCGCGTACGTCCTAGGATCGCGGAGTGGACGAACAGCACCGTGCCGTGACCGTCCCGTTTCTCGACCTCAAAAGGGCGAGCCACGAGCTCGACGAGGAACTGCGTGTAGCTGTAAGTCGCGTCGTCCGCTCCGGTCGGTACGTGCTCGGCGCAGAGGTCGAGACCTTCGAGGAAGCCTTCGCCAGCTATGTGGGAACTCGACATTGCGTCTCAGTCGGCAACGGATTGGACGCACTGACGCTTTCGCTCGAGGCCATGGGCATCGGTGGCGGTGACGAGGTGATCGTCCCGGCGAACACCTACATCGCCACGTGGCTGGCCGTCACCCGGACGGGTGCGGTCCCGGTGGCTGTCGAACCTGACCCGGCTTCCTACAACATCGGTCCGCGCGCAGCCGAAGCAGCGATCTCCCCCCGCACCGCCGGTATCCTCCCCGTCCATTTGTACGGCCAGCCCGCCGACATGACAGCAATCTGTGAGCTGGCGCAACGCCATGGCCTGGCGGTGCTCGAGGATGCAGCACAAGCTCACGGAGCGAGGTGGGAGGGCCGCCGAGCCGGTTCGTTCGGCCGCGCTGCGGCGTGGAGCTTCTACCCGACCAAGAACCTCGGCGCGCTAGGCGACGCCGGAGCGGTAACGACCGACGACGACGATCTAGCCGAGCGACTGCGAGCACTCCGTAACTACGGGTCCCGGGTGAAATACCGGCACGACATGCGCGGAGCGAACTCCCGGCTCGACGAGATTCAGGCTGCCGTGCTGACGGTGAAGCTGTCGGTTCTCGACGAGTGGAATTCGCGTCGTTGTCGCATCGCCGGGCTCTACGACACGGCGCTCTCCGGGACCGACGTGGACCTGCCTGTCGTCGCGGCGCACGCTGAGCCAGCTTGGCACATCTATGCCGTACGGTCAGTGCGCCGCGACGCTCTGCAGGCACACCTGAGTATGCGGGGGATCGAGACGCAGGTTCACTACCCGATCGCGCCGTACCAGCAGGGGGCATATCGGGACGGTGGGTACGTGGGTGGTCCTTTCCCGATCTCCGACATGCTCCACAATCAGTTCCTCAGCCTCCCGATCGGGCCGCAGGTGACAGAGGACGAGGTCGAGCAGGTGAGAGCTGCGATACTAGAGTTTCGAGGTTCCGGCACTCCCGGGGCCAGTGAAGACAGCGTTCACGCAGGCGACTCCACGACCAGCTCGGGATAGGGCGACGTGACTTTGAAATCGATTGAGGACGCCTACTTGGTTGAGCTGCCGCGGATCGCCGACCCCGCTGGCAACCTCACATTCGTCGAAGAGAAGCGACATGTGCCATTCGAGATCCGGCGCGTCTTCTACACCTATGACGTTCCTGGGGGGGAGAGCCGAGCCGGGCACGCAAGCAAGAAGAACGAGGAGCTCATCGTCGCGGCTTCTGGGAGCTTCGACGTAATCCTCGACGACGGCCAGCGTCATCAGAGATTCTCTCTCAACCGCTCGTACTTCGGAGTGTACGTCCCCAACATGATCTGGCGCGAGCTGGTGAACTTCTCGTCCGGCTCCGTATGTCTGGTTCTTGCGAGCGAGCTTTTCGATGAGGACGACTACTACCGCTCCTACGACGAGTACCGGATGGCGGTCGCTGCCTCCGCATGACCCTCGTGGGCGGCGACCGTGACTCTGCGCCCAGCGGCTGAGGTGTCGCATACCACCCGACGGCCAATCGGATGGTCCACGTTGACGACCAGCGCCCGCCTGTTCGATCTCCTTGAGTCGGCGATCGAGCGCGAGGTTCGCAACGGTCACTGGCGGGAAGCTGCCGGATTGTCGGCCGTCGCTACTCGATTCGCAGCGAGATGCCATCCCGGTCGATTCGTGAGCCTGCCGATCGAGCGCTCCCTTGCGTCAATCGGTCACCAACTCGAGAGCGCCAACGCCGCGGGCTCCGAGACCGCGACGGTCCCAGAGCCCGCGGGACGCGGTGAGGGCTCGCCCACAGAGCGGGTGCTGCACGTGATCACCCGTCCAGAGGTCCCAGGCGGGCATACGAACTGGCTCAAGCGCTGGGTAGTGAGCGACCGCAGTCGCGTCCACTCGATGGTCGTCGTCGACCCCGCGGGATGTACCGTGCCGCCGGACCTGAGAGAGCTGTTCAAACAAGGTGGCGGGGACGTGATCGAGTTGGCAGGCCCGGCTGACGACCTCATCGGGCGGGCGGGGGCCTTACGGGCGGTGACTTGGGGGTACGACTTCGTCGTCCTCGCGAGTCATCCTCATGACATCGTGCCGACGCTCGCGCTGTCGGGGCCAATCGGCCGCCCTCCGGTACTCACTTTGAACCACTCCGACCATCTCTTCTGGGTCGGGGCTGGCATTAGCGACGTGCTCGTCGAGTTCCGCGGTATCGGAGCGTCATGGTCGCGCAACCATCGAGGCTATCCGCTGCAACGTCAGATTCACGTGCCGCTCCCCGTCGAGCAGGCGGTTCCCATGAACCGGAGTCAGGCTCGCCGCGAGCTCGGTCTCGAGGACGACGCTTTCGTCGTTGTCAGCGTGGGCTCGCCTTACAAGTACGAGCCGATCGACGGCCTCGGCTTCCTCCAGGTGATGTCGGAGGGACTACACCGGATTCCTTCAATGCTGCTTCTGGTCGTCGGTCCGAGCGATGACGGCGAGTGGGCGGCGACTGGTCGCAGCCTCAGAGGGCGGGTGCGTGCCGTCGGACCGCAACTGGCGCTCGCGCCATACTTCGCCGCCGCAGACGCGTACGTGAACTCGTATCCGGTCGGGTCGACTCTCGCGTTGCTGGACGCTGCGGCTGCAGGGCTGCCCGTGGTGTCCATCTTGCCGAAGGCATCCGATCGCTCGTTGATCGGCGACGACCCGGCGTGCCCCGAAGGGTTGCTAGCGGTCGGCGACTCGGCCGAGTTGGCGAAGACGCTCGCTGAGCTGAGAGAAGACCCCGAGTTACGCCAAAGTCGGAGGGACACGGCGCGCGAGCACATCGAGCGCGTCCACGCTGGCGAGGGTTGGCGGCGCAACGTCGAGGCTGCCTATGCCGCAGCAGCCTCGGCCGGCCCCATGAGTCCCCAGGAGCTCGGGCATTCTGCGGGCCCGAGCGACGTCGACGACATCCTCTCCCGGCTCGGCAGCCACACCCCGTGCCGGACCTTGCTTGGCTGCGCTGTCACCGACCGGGCCGCGCTCGCGCCAGCTCTCAGATTTGCTTTGGCGGTGCCGGAGCAAGCCCTGCGGGTGCGAACGACCCTAAGGACTCAAGGTGCCAGGCTCGGAGTCCGAGGCCGATCGTCGTGAGCGAACGCTCCGGAGCCGGGACGCCGGGTCAGCGCGATCCCGCTCCTCCAGTCGATACGCCCCGCAAACGGGGTACTCGGCAAGAGATCGCCTCCGGCGGCCTCTGGTCAGTCGCGACGTGGGTCGTGTCGACTGTCGCTGGCCCGGTACTCGTTGTAGCGCTCGTCCGGCGAATGACTCGAGTCGAGTTTGGGGCGCTGGCGACCGCCTCCTCTGCTGTCGGCCTTGTGATGGCGACCGTCTTGATCGGCCTTGGGCCGGCCCTCGCGCGTTTCGGAGCAGTCGCTCGGGCCGAACGCGGCGACGCCGGACTCTGGCGGGTCCTCACTGACTCGGCGCGCCTGATCGCGCTGGCCACGTGCGCCGCTGTCTTGGCAGGGGGAGGCTTGCTACTGGTCGCGTTCTGGCTGCCGAATTTGCACTCCTCGCGGCCCGCGCTAGTCGCTTTCTTGCCGACCCTGGCCGTGGCGCCGGCCGTTGGCGCCGCAGCTGGATTCCTCCGCGCCGCTTACCGGCCTCGCTGGATATCACTCGCCGGAGTGGTCGGCGCAGTTGCCTCAGCAGCCGTGATAATTGCCGGCCTCGTCGTGACGCGGCCGGCGGCATGGTTCGTCGCTGGCGCGCGAACCGGCGGTGCTCTGCTCAGTGCCGCTCTTCTCGGGTGGGCAGTGCTCCACTGGCGCCGGCGCTCGGTAGTACACGATGCGCAGCGACGCGACGAGGAGGTGGTCAGCGCCACAGCCGAAGACGGCGATCCCAGCTTCCATGCGGTCGTGTCTGATCGACCAGCGACCGATCGCGCAGGGCTTGACGCAGCGGATTTGCGATCGCCTCGCGTGACTCGCCGGTCGCTCGTCCGCTTCGGTATGGCGATTCAACTGGGAGCACTGTTCGGCGCTGCCGTGAACGAGCTCGGCGTCTTTCTCCTCGGAGCAGAGCGGGGGGCGCACAGCGCCGCGATCTTCGCTCCCGCTGCCGGCGTCGCAGCAACGGTTCTCGCGGTTCCAGCATTGATCGGCGGCTTCTTCCTCCCGGGAATCGCTCCCGCCGCGAGCCGCGGCGACCACGCAGAGGTTGGCCGCCTCTTCTACTGGGCCTCAAGGTGGAACCTTGCGCTGACTGCGCCTGCGCTGGGCGTTCTAGTGGTCTGCCCGGCCGATGTGTTGAAGTTCCTTTTCGGTCAGGGCTTGGTTCTGGCAGCGGAGGCGCTTCGAATACTCGGGATCGGCTGCGCGATCCAGGTCATGTTCGGGTTCAACGGTTTGACACTCGGCGGCTACGGATTGTCCGGGCTGCTAGCGAGACTCAATGTCGCCTGCGTCATCGTTGCCAGTTTGTGTTGCGTGCTCTTCATCCCTGCTTTCGGCCTGACCGGGGCCGCTATCGCGGCAAGCGCATCCCTGCTCCTCGCCAACCTCCTCTACTCGCTGATCCTCAAGACGCGCTTCGGTATCGCTCCAACCAACCGGGCCATGTTGTTGACCATCGTGCTCTTCGCTGGTGCAACGGGCCTTTCGTTCTGGATAAGTCAGTTCGTGGAGCGAGGACTGGCCCGCTGCCTCTTGGTAGCTGCCGTGACCGGCGCTGTGACGCTCCTCGCGGCGTTTGGGAGCGGCGGCCGCTCCGAGCGGGCACGGGTTCTAGAGCTAGGTCGCGAGCGCTGGCGACGGCAGAAGCGGCAGCGGAGCGAGCCGGAGGGCTCAGATGTGGCGGCCGCCCCCTGACGTTCGCCGCCAGGCCCGCCGCGTCGTCAGGCTCCGGAGCGTCGTTGCTACCCTGATCGTCGTGACCCGATCGAAGCGCGCACCGGCGCGGAGCTCGGCGTAGGATGCCGACCGAGCCGGTATTCCCGTTCATCGTTGGGTGCGGCCGATCGGGCACGACGCTTCTCGTCTCGATGCTGGACTCGCATCCTGACCTCGCGATACCCGGCGAGAGCGGGTTCTTGCTCGAGATGTGCGCTTCGTCGCCTACCCCAGACGCACGAGACGCGCTCGTGCAATCCTTCTGCACTGAGCTCGACACCTTCGATAGGTTCCGCGCGTGGAAGCTCGACTTGAACGACCTGCGGCATGACCTCGAGGCTCGCCATCCAGCCGACAGAGTCGAGGCCATGCGGATCACCTACGCGCACTACGCGGCGAGCGAAGGCAAGAGTCTCTATGGGGACAAGACGCCTGATCACGTTCTTCAGATTCCGGAGCTCGCCGAGCTATTCCCCGAAGCCCGCTTCATCCACCTGATACGGGACGGGCGCGACGTCGCGCTCGCCAATCTTGACGTGCCCTGGGGCCCCACCACGATCCCGGCAGCCGCTCGCTACTGGCAGCAGCGAGTCTCAACAGGGCGTCAGGCAGGTGACGCTCTTGGGCCGAAGAGGTACCTGGAGGTTCGTTACGAAGAACTTGTCGCTGACCCATCGTCTGTGCTCCACGAGGTGACCGAGTTCCTCGGCTTGGCGTTTGACTCCGCGATGCTGCACAGTGACGAGGCAGTGCGGCGCCAGTTTGCGATGAGCCCCGATCCCTCACTCGACAAGAGCCTCCTGTTGCCGCTGACGAAGGGGTTGCGTGACTGGAGGCGCGACATGTCCGCTGACGATCTCGCCGTCTTCGAGCTGATAGCTGGACGGCTGCTGGAGGAGCTCGGATACCCGCGTGCCGCTACATCCGTCTCGCTTCCGCTTCGCATGCGGGTCTACGCGCACGAGTACTTACTTGGGTTGCTCGACTCTGGCCGTCGCATCCGCCGCCAGCTCGCCGGCAAGACCACCCCCTGACGGTTGGCAGGTGCGGCGGTCGCTATCCGGATTCGCGATCGAGCACGGCCCAACAGATCGATGTCGCTAGCGCCCGTTGCAAACCCACGCGCCTGAGCCCAACCTTTGAAGCAAGAACTGCGTCTCTCCGGGCGATTCGGCGACGTTCACTTCGTCGAGGGCACCGAGTCCGAGGTCGTCATCGCGATCGAGACCACCATCGTCCGCGATCTTGCGTGCTTCGGCAGGCCGGCTCGCCTCGTCTGGTCGAAGCGCCGGTGGCGTTGTCGGGAGCTCGAGTGCCCGAGAAGCCCTGGACCGAGGAGTCCGATCACGTACCTGCTCGCTCGGTGCTGACGGTTCGAGCCGGTGCTGATACCTGTCGCCAGGTGGGCGAGCTCGCGAGGTCGGTCGCGTCTGTCGCGAGCGAGCTCGGGGTCTGCTGGCGGACTGTCATGTCGGCAGTCGAGCTGAACGGCACGCCCCCTTGTCGATGACCAAGAACGTGTCGGTCGCTTCACTCGGGGTGGACGAGACCTCGTTCTTGAGGGCCAACCGCCGAGCACCGGACGCGCTACGCCACAGGGCTCGTCGATCTCACCGGGAAGAAGGTCATCGACATGATCGAGGGAACGCAGCTGCTGACCTGCGGAGATGGTGCGCCGGCGTGACCCGGAGTGGCTCGGTGGCGGTATCGTCGCGACCGATCTCGCCGAGAGCTACCGAGCGGGACTTCATCCGCACCTAGATCACGCGGTACGCGTCGCTGATCCATTTCACGTCGTCCGCGTCGCCAACCGGTGTGTCGACAGGGTGCGCCGCAACCGCACCGGCGCTTCGAACGGACCGACTGAGGCGATGAACCTCTGTGTGAAGAAGGTGAAGAGAGCCGGGAACGGCGTTCGGACCTTCGGGCACTACCGGCTACGCGTTCTGCTTCACACCGGAGGAGTCACCTGGCCGAAGCGACCATGCCCGCCACCGATCAGGACCCGCTCTCCCCAGTTGAACGCGTTGTGCCTGAAATGTCGGTTCCGGGCAGAGTCTCAGGCACCGCACAACCCTAGTGCTCTGCCGATCGAGAGGGTTCGGCGAGGTCCAACTCGTACTGTTCGTACGCGACACCTCCGCCCCCGAATGACAGCTTGAAGTCATAAAGGGACGAGTTGAGTCCCCATCCGCCATCCTCATTGCTGTTGCCGAAGTCAAAAATGCGGTAGCCCTCCGAGATGGCCTGAGCGATCGATGCCTCGACGATGACATCGAGGCCGCCGAGATCCTTCCCGACGTCGTTCGCGGCAGAGTACTGGAGATGAACGACTGGAAGCGATCGGAAGACGACTCCACCGGCGACGACTGCGCCCTCCAGTGTCGCAACGACGAGCGCTATCTCTCGTTCACTGGGAAAGAGGTCAGCGAGAAGGCGCATCTCCTCGAGCGAGTGCGTCGGCGCCACATCGAAGCGTGCTCGCAGGTTCTCCGAGAGGACGGGCCAGAACTCCTCCAAGCGACCCCACCCCCACTCCGCAACCAAGCCGTGCTGCGCTGCGCGGCGTTGCCTCTTTCGGCGCATCCGATCGGGCCGAGGCCGATCCTGCAGATTGATCGACACTGACAGATCACACCGGCGGCGGTTGGCGTGGAGACGGAAGAGCGCGTAGAGATCATCTTGAGCCGGGATGCGATGATGGATCATCGGAATGCATTTGTACCAGAACCGTTCATAGCCACCGTCCCGGTAGTGACCGACCACGGACCTGAAGACAGCAAAGAGATCCTCGCCTCGGATCGAGCCGTCGTGGACCAGCCCGCCATAGGTCAGGCCGGGGTGACTCACTACTCGGCTGGGATCGGCCGGGTCGACAGCCGAGGGCAGAACGCCTCGGAGCCTGCCCCGGTGATCTTCGATGACCAGAGACCGGTCTTCGAACCGGTCTCCCTCATGCGACAGGAAACGCCTCGTGTGAAGGAACGTGCCGTTGCACGAGATCTCGACCAGCTGATCCCATGCGTCGTTGTCAGTGGCGAGATACGGTCGCACGGTCCATGCTCTTGCAGGCTCTGATGATGAGCCCGAGCTGGCGTCGTCTTCTGAGACCACTGGCGTTGCTCCTTTGGGAGTAAGGAGTATCGAAGGCGGCGCACCGAACGGAGGCCGAGCCCTCGTTACTTTCTTACGCGGGCGTTGACGTATATCTCGCTCGCGAGCTCTGGCATCTCGCGCCCGATGGTGAAGAGACCGCTCAGCAGCTCCGGCGTCAGAAACTCGAGTTGCTCCATCTGGGCATGAGTGAACGGCTTGAGCATGTAGCCACCGCTCTCCTCGACAACGATTCCCGCACCGACGATGAGCTCGGTCAGGCCGTCCATGTCGAGTACCCGGCGCTGCTGCATGATCACGTTCCTCGATGTCATCTCGGCCTCGTCAGCGATCAGACCCGCCGCGCGCGCGAGCCTTCGGTGCAGCGAGCGCGAGTTGGGAATGTTGACGTGGAGCAGGCCTTCACGCGAGATGAGCAGCCGCCTGCACGCTTGGAGCAGCACGTCGGTATCGGCGACTTCATGCAGCAGGCTCGAGCAGATCACGAGATCAGGAGCCGACTCCGCCAGCGCGAGCACTTCGTCACCGACGTCTTCTGCAAAGCCCTCGACCACTGAGAGGAATGGTAGGCGCCGGGCCGCGAGGCGGGCCGCATCGGCAAAACGTGGGAACGGCTCGATCACTATCCACTGGTCGACGCTCAACCCGGCTGCGGCGACGGCATCCGCCAGCAACTCCGTGCCACAACCAGTCTCGACGACGACGCTTGGGCTCGAAGTGCTGATCAACTCGATGAGAAGTCGTTGACGGGCCGCGACCTGATGGCGCTCGAAGCCGTAGTCGTGCTCATAGGCCTCGCCGTACGCGAGTATCCGGTTGTTCTCCTCAGTTGGCATTACGCGCCCCGACACAACAGCAGAGGTTACGCGAGGTCATCGGTCGGCGGCACCGCCGCGCGAGGCGATGCGCCCGGCCCGAGCAACCCGCGGACGAAGCCCGCCCCCCACGAGGCGTGCATCGTCGGCAGCGCGGCCATCATGACCGGTGCTGCAGCAGGATCCCTTACCGCCTCGAGCGCGGTGCGGCCGAGTATCACTGCCAGATAGGCGAGCAGCACCGGCCTCCGCCACGGGCTGACGAGGCCGACGGCAAGCGCCGGGACGACGAGCTGACGCACCGACAGCGACGCCGGGTGCTTGCGGACAGTGCGGGCCCGATTCCTCCCGTAGCGAAAGAATTGGCGCGCGAGCGGGCGAAGCCCCTCACGCACGACGTATACAGATCGAATCCGCGGGTCGAGGTAGACACCTCCGGCCCCTTGGGCCCGGAACGCGAGCTCGGCGTCCTCGTTCCCGCCGGACCACTCGTCGTAGCCGCCCAGCCGGTCTATGACCTCGGTCCGGAACGCTCCGAGGTAGACGGTGTCGACGTAACGCGGCTCGCCTCCCAGCCGGCGGAAGGCCGCAGGGCCGGCACCCACCCGCGAAAGCATCGCGGCCGCGATCCCCCGCTGTCTCGGCGTCTCGGTGAGGTATCGCATGGGTCCCCCGACGATGGCGGCGTCCGACTCGGTGAGCGCCTCTACGCAGCAGCAGACGTAGTCGGGCTCGATCCGCGTGCGCGCGTCGACTCGGACGATGATGTCGCCGCGAGCCTCGGGAATGGCGACGTTTAGGCCGGCCGGACGGTTCCCGCGTGGGTTGTCGACCACCCGGACCTTCGGGTACGACTCGGCGAGCTCTCTCGTGCCATCGGTCGATCCCCCGTCGGCCACGATGATCTCGGCTATCTCCTCGTACCGCTGCGCACCGACGGCGTCGAGACAGGGCCGGAGCAGGCGCTCTTCGTTGAGCACCGGCATGATGACGCTGACCGAGGGGCGAGGGGCCACCTGTGACTCGTCGCTCCCGGCTCAGCCGCGGTCCGGGTCGAGCTCGAGCGAGCTCGAATTGATGCACCAGCGTTGACCAGCTGGCGAGGGCCCGTCGTCGAACAGGTGGCCGAGGTGACCACCGCAGTGCTTGCACGTCACCTCGGTGCGGACCATGCCGAGAGAGGTGTCGGTGTGAAGCTCGACATTGGCGAGATTGGCCGGCTCGGTGAAGCTCGGCCATCCAGAGCCCGAGTCGAACTGCGTAGCCGAGTCGAACAAGACCGTTCCGCAAGCCGCGCAGCGATACTGGCCGTCCGGTCCGGGATGAGTGAAACGGCCCGTGAAAGCGGGATCCGTGCCCTTTTGACGCAAGACGCGGTACTGGTCGGGCGTGAGCCTTTCGCGCCACTCGTCGTCAGCGAGCTCGAAGGGCTCGACGCTCGGTGTCTGTGACGTTTCTTCCATGAAGGGCCCTCCCTGGGATTGGTACTCCATGATGCTACGTTTGACATTGTCGAACGGCCACCTCCCGATCGCCCGGGCGGGCGTGTCTCCGAACCCGTAGATCACACGTCGATCGGCCGCGACCTCAGTTCGGTCGACCCTGACCCGGACGGCTCTCTCGAGGACTTCGACTCCGAGGCGGTCTCCGAGGTGTTCGCGGCGTGGCGGCAGCGCTGCGACGCCACCGGGTGCGCCACCGGGCCCGATGACACATCCGAGCGCTTCGCGCTGCTCGCGGCGCTCGAGCAAGCTGCGAGCCCCGACGCCTTGGCTCGCGTACGAGGGACGTTCTGGCGGGGCTCCGGCCGACCCTCCCGCCCGCGGCCTGCAGGGAAAGTCGGGGCACGCCGGAGGGCGCTCGACGACGCCGCTCGGGAGTGGGGGGCCTGCGTCGGCAGCCCCGCTATAGTGGTCGAGCAGACGCTGCTCCTCCGCCATCTCGTCTCGGGGTCCACGGAGGGCGAGCGCCTCGCTCGCCTAGTCGATCGGTCGATGCTCGCCGCAACCAGCGCGGCGACCGACGAGCTCCAGCGCGCTGCGTTCAGCGATCCGCTCACCGGGTGCGCAAACCGGCGAGGCCTCGAGCGGGATCTCGATCGCGAGCTGGCACGCTGCGCGAGAGCCGAACTCGATCTCTCCGTGCTCGCTATCGACGTGGACGGGCTGAAGGCGATCAACGACACGCAGGGCCATGCAGCCGGTGACCGCGTCCTCCTCCAGCTGGTCGAGACGCTCAGACGGGCGCTGCGCGGGCTTGACGGGGTCTACCGGGTGGGCGGCGACGAGTTCATCATCGTGCTGCCGGACACGTCACCCGACGACGCATCAGTGGTGATGACGCGTGTCGAGCTACTTGACGCCCCGCCGTTCAGTTGGGGCGTCGCTAGCGTCCACGGCATCGGGTATTTCGACGCTCATGTCCTGCTCACCACAGCTGACGAGCAGTTGTACGACCGGCGACGGGCGTCTCGCGGTCTCCTCCTCTCGTCGAGTACCGCGCGCCGGCGACGCAAGCCGGTCGACACACAAGAGCTCGGTACTGATCAGGCCGGCGCTACGGGCTGAGTCTCGATGATCCGCTCTACGAGACGGTCATCGACGGCGGCGAGCGCGAGGGCGGCGGCATGCATTCCGGCTTCCGAGAGCAACGCGCTCGCTCCTGTGAGGAGGCCGCTCACTTCGAAGACGGCTTGTTTGGTGAGCACACAGGCTTCTCCCGGGCGCCCGACGTGGCGAGCGAGCTCGTAGCTGACGGCGCGTATCGAGTCAGCCGCCTCTTCGACGCGAGACCCTGGGCTCGGCGAATCGTTCAACTCGAGGAACAACACCACCTGCCTGAGAGCCGGCTCGATCTGATCCAGCAAGGTGCGCGGAAGCCACGCCGCCGGCAAGAAACGCACCCGCTCGACCTCCGCACCGTATTCCCACATGCGGTCATCGTCCCAGGCGCAATTACCGTTGCACCTACCGGCGGGCTACCGCTTGCGTGCCGGTGCTCAGACGAGCGGCCAGGGATAGGCACGATGGTCGTCCCGCGGCAACGGCAGGCGTCTCGTCTTCAGCATCCGCAACGCACGCCGTACGAGAGCCTCCTGCTCGGTCTCGCCGATCAACGGCGAGACGCGCTCAGGTGGCCCGTCGTTCGCGATCGACTCGCACGCCGCCATCACGACATCCGGGATCGCTTCGCCGCCGAACTCCCAGATCACGGTGCGCAGTTTGTCATCGGCGTGGAACGACAGACCGTTGTCGATCCCCCAGATCCCACCCTCGCCGTCCACGAGGACATGGCCACTCTTGCGGTCCGCGTTGTTGCAGAGCATGTCGAACCCGGCAAGCTCCCGCAGGCGAGCGTGATGGTCCGCCTCCTCAATAAGGGTGAAGTAATGGGCCGAGAAGTCGGCATCGATGAAGCGCTGCAGGGACCCGGCCTCGAGCGGGGCGTCGTGGCGAAGCACCGTCTCAGGCACGAGCCCGAGTGAGAACGCGGCCGAGAGCTCGTAGGTCGCGATCTCCCGCCGGTACAGGTTCGGCCCGAAGTCCCACAAAGGGCGCTCCCCTTTGCCCGGCTTGTAAACGGCCCTGCCGGAGGTCGCCTCGCATGAGACCGTCGTGAGATAGGAGTAATTCGAGCTGTAAGGCAACCGGCCCTCGATCTCGATCTCCCCGCTCGAGAGCAGGTCCAACCACTGCGAGCCGGTCAGGTGAGCGGAGCGCTGTTGCCGTTCGTCCGCGGGCACACGTGCCCCCTTGGGTCGAGGGGATATCCACAAAGTGGGCAGGGTGGCCGCCCCGCCTCGACGAGCTCGGTCGCTCGGATCGCGAGAGCAGCAGCTTGCTCGCGGGTCATGGCAAGGCGCGCCGTCGTCCCTTCGAGGCCGACGCCGCTCCCTTCGGGGTCGATCTCGCTCTCATCTATCTCGTCGATCACGAGGACGACGCGGTCGCCGAGGTCGTCGTAGGTGAGGGCGAGGGCTTCGGCCGTGAAGTCGGGCGACTCGAACGGCTCGAGCGCGAGCTCTGCGTCGCCCGGGAGGTCGTGGGGCCGCTCCAGCTCGCGGAGCATCCGCCCGAGGTAGGTCGCGAGCGAGGACACCTGCACTTTCTCGACCTTGACCGTCAGAAGCTGATTGGCCTCTCTCGCCTGCAATACGAAGAGGCGCTCGCCGACTGGTCCGACGGTGCCTACCGTCACACGACTCGGGTTCTCCAGTAGATATCTGCCGCTCAAGTGGCCGACCCCCGTCTTTTCCGGAACCCGGGTGGTGCTCCATAGGAGTTCATCGTGAGCACGGCAGGTCCCTCAGCACCATAGGCGACGACCGTCATCGAGCAGGGGCCGATGACGATCCGCTGGAACAGGTCGAGCGGTACGCCGAGAGAAAGCGCCACGGCCGCCTTGATGCAGTCGGCATGCGATACGGCCACGATCGCCTTGCCCGGGTGGCGCTCGCAGAGAGCCGCGATCGTCGCCTGGAGCCGGCTCTGGAGCTCTTGAAAAGACTCCCCTTTCGGGAAACGGAAGCCGCTCGGATACCGCTGCACAGTCTTCCACTGAGGGAGTCGCCGGAGCTTCGAGAGATCGGCGCCGGTCCACTCCCCGAAGTCGCATTCGATCAAGCCCCGCTCGATCGTCACCGGCAGTCCCGTCACCGTGCCGATCGGAGCCGCCGTCTCCCTCGCCCGCTCGAGAGGTGAGGCGTAGACCGCTTCCACTTCGAGGTCGCGGAAGCGCTCAGCGGTCCTGTCCGCCTCGACCCGTCCGGCATCGGCGAGGTGCAGCCCACGAGCGCGGCCGGGAAGCACCTTGCCGGTGGTCGGCGTAGTCCCGTGGCGAACGAGGCAGACGAGGGTGCCCTGGGCGATCTGGCGTC
Organism: Acidimicrobiaceae bacterium; assembly: GCA_003136185.1. Classification (GTDB taxonomy): domain Bacteria; phylum Actinomycetota; class Acidimicrobiia; order Acidimicrobiales; family Bog-793; genus Palsa-601. The sequence continues at coordinate 46,250 of PLDN01000162.1, forward strand.
GTTTGGCCTGCATCCCGGACACCGTACCGTGGCACATGATGACTACCGATCCCCTCGGCGAACGATCGCTCGGACTTGCAGAGCTCGCCGGGAGGATCTCTAGGTGCACTGCATGCCCGCGGCTCGTCGAATGGCGCGAGGAGGCCGCCCGCGCGCGGCCTCGGTCGTTTGCCGAAGACGAGTACTGGGCGCGTCCGCTGCCGGGATTTGGCGATCCCGACGCTCGGCTTGTCATCGTCGGGCTCGCGCCGGCCGCGCACGGGGGCAACCGGACCGGCCGCATGTTCACTGGAGACCGCTCAGGTGACTTCTTGTTCGCCGGCCTCTACAGCCACGGGTTCGCGAACCAGCCGACGTCGATCAGCCTTGGCGACGGTCTCGAGCTGAGTAGCGCGTACGTCACGGCACCGGTTAGATGCGCTCCCCCGGCGAATCGGCCGTTGCCGGAGGAGCGCGACCGATGCATGCCATTTCTCGAGGAAGAACTGCGCCTGCTCCCTCTCGCCCGCGTCTATCTCGCTCTTGGGGCGTACGCCTTCGACGCGATCGGGAGGTTGAGAGGGGTGCGAGGGAGGATGCGGGGGCGTTTTTCTCACGGGGCAGAGATCAAGCTCGAGGCGTCGGAAGACGACGAGCTCGACACCGTCCTTTGCACGTACCACCCGAGCCAGCGCAACGTGTTCACTGGGCTCCTCACGAGTGAGATGTTCTCCGACGTCCTCCGCCGCGCACGTGAGCTGGTCGGCCCGGAGTCCTAAGCGATCGCGAGCGGGATCCGGCGTGGGCCGCCGGCGGCCGAGTCAGGCCAGCGCCGCCTACTGACCCTCGAAAGCTTGCCAAGCAGCTCGACTGCCGCGGGATCGTCACTCGACGGCCGCACCTCGATCGCCCCGTCCTCCGCCAGGCGAGCCATGATCTCCTTGCCTCGTTCGGTGCGCACGATGGTGATGGTCCAATCGCCGAACGCTCCGATACCTCCGGTCGAGATGTCAGCGTGCTCTGCCGCGAAGTCGGGGCACATCTTGCAGCCCTCCCTCGTCCAGGCATGCGCCTCCTTCAGCGGGACTTCGTGATAGCTCCCGTCCCGCATCCAGATCTGGAAGACGCCTTTGATGTTCATCTTCACCATCTCCTCGCGGGCGAGCCCGTAGCGCGCAGCGAACAGCTCGTCGAAGATCGCGTCGTCGAACGTCTTCGAGCAGAGCAACCCGATAGTCAGCACGAAACGCCTCGCCACCTTCCCCGCACGCCTCGCGCTCATGACCGGCGGTGCGGATGCCTGGCAGCTCATCCCGACGAGCGCAATGCGCTCTGCTCCGGCCGCGATGGCGTCTCCATACGCGAGCGTGTTGGCTGAGTAGGTGTAGCGCGAGCCGGCGCCGGCCAGGACCTCTTCCCGTGTGCGTGCGACACCGGGAATCGCCTTCCAACTCGTACCGTCTCCTTCGAGGTAGGAGACGAGGGCGGCGTCGATGACGTCGTTTTCGAGCGCCCAGATCAGCATGGCTGACACGAGACCGCCGTCTTGACCTGCCTGGTTCACCAAAGGGTCGGTCGCTCGGGCGAGCACGACCTCCTCGGAGATCCCGAACACCTCTTCCTCGTGCCGCTCCCGGCCGAATAGGAAGTTGTCGATCTCCGGCTCCCACTCGCGAAAACGAGGGCACGCGCGGGTGCAGAGGGTGCAGCCCTTCTCGCCGTGCGTGCAGTCGTCGAACCCGCCCGCCTCGTCGACGTGGAACGGCTTGTAGCGCCCACCGCCATCGTCGTACCCGAGCACGTCATAGGGGCAGACAACGATGCAGGCCGCACATCCGGTACACAGACCAGAAGTGACCACCTCGCGGAAGAGGTGTGACCAGTGGGGTTTCTCAGGGGGCACCCGGGAGCTCCTTCGATGACGGTGACAGGACGACTCGACGAGCCTACGCCGGAGCGACCGACTTGATCAGCAATGTCCCGTTATCGACGGTCAGCAGCATGGTGACATCGCCGGAGTGCAGGTCGACCGACTGCACGCTCGTGCCGTCGACGTCAATGGTGACGTACAGCTTTGTGGCGTCGGACCACGCCCGAGGCATCGCGAGCCCGGGAACAGCGAGGTCCTGCCACCAGACCGCATCGCCCTGCGCGATCGCCTTCTCTGCTCCGAAGAACGACTCGAGGGCATCCGCTTCGACGTCGAGGGGAGCTGGTCCTTGCTTCCAACTGGGCGATGGGGTCCCGATTATGGACATCGTGCCGAGCAGGATCGGATTGTCTTGCAGCGTGAGCCCTTCAGCCACAAGCGCCTGAGGTGCGGGGACGATCAGATGCGTCACGGGTTGCGGGGCGGTCGCGGTAGATGTCGCGGCGTGGCTGGCGACGAAGGACGTGAGCACCACGTATCGGTCGGGAGTCCAGAACAGTGCGTTCGTGGGGTAGCAGGTAATAAGGGCGAGGCCCCGTCCATCCGGCGGAGTCTGGAGAACGGTGCCCGGTGTCACGATTTCGGACCGGGTCACCTTGAAGACGGACTCCGCACACGCGTCGTGCCAGATGATCTGGCTCCCGGGCTTGAGCGAGCTGATGCCGGAGAAGTAGCTGACGTCGTGAGCCTCTACGACGCTCTCACCCATTTCTCCAGGCCACGGGCTCACGGGATCATGACCGACTGCGATGTTGAGGACCGGGTCGCCGAGACCCTGAAGCACCGGGGCTCGGAGCTGCAGCTGGGGAACCTCGAGGATGCCGGCAAGGTGGGTACTCGAGCTGTTCTTCGATGGCAGGATCGGACGGCAAGTCTTGCCTTGCGTGCCCGACGGACCCGTTCCTGTTGCGGGCGGCTGTGAGCCGAGGTGCTCGTGGAGCAGGGCCTGGCCGCCCGCAGCAGACCGATGATCCCACCAGAGGGGGTAGCCGACTCCGATTGCGGCCGCGCCAATCAGGACCACCCCGACGACGGTGAGGACCCAGCCGGATCTCGGTGAGCGCATCGTCACTTCCTCAGTGTGACCGAAGCGAAGCTCATGGGGTCCGCGCGGGGCGCTTGCCGAGCGTTCTCGGACGCCATGGCCCGTTCTTCCCCACCTCTACGGGCAATTGCGGCTTGCGACCACTCGCGCCGGCCGGCGGCGTCGGCGCCCCTGCTCGATACTGCCTGCGCCGGCAAGGCCGAGCAGGATCATGAGCAGCCAGTAGAGCCAACCCGACCACGGCTGTCCTGTGTGCACAGGCGGGATCGGTGTGCCGGACGGTACCGGGGTGATCGAGACAGACGACCTCGGCGTACCGCTCGGGTTCGGTGTCGACTGCTGCTCGACGGCAATGTTGGTGACAATGCCGGTCGAAGCTTGGACGGCCACGACGATGTGCAACAAGACAGTCTTTCCGTCTGCGAGCGAGGCGACGGACCACGTGATGGTCTCTACACCCTTCACCAGCGCCTCCGTGACCTTCCCCGTGCCCGACTCAGCCGAGACGAACGAGAGGCCGGCTGGTAGGGCGTCTGTGATCACGACGCCTCGAGCAGCGTCGGGGCCGGCGTTGGTCGCCGTGATCGTGTAGGTGTCACTACTGCCCGCCTTCGGCTGAGCGTCCGCAACCGTCTTCTTCACCGACACCGATGCACCGGGTCCCGGCGTCGCCGTGGCGGTAGACGACTGGCGCTGACCCTTCGGGTTCGCGGTCGACTGGGTCTCGGTAGCGGTGTTGACGATCCGCCCAGACCCAACCGTGACGCGAACCACGATCGAGAGCGTTACCACGGCACCGTTGGCGAGAGTCCCGATCGTCCAGGTAATGGTCGGGACACCCTTGACTGTGGCCTCGTGAATCGACCCGGTGGCGGACGACGCAGAGACGTAGGCGAGGCCTGCCGGTAGCGGGTCGGTAACGACAACGCCCTTCGCCGCGTCGGGTCCAGCGTTGGAGACCTTCACGGTGTAAGTGTCGGACGCACCGTCGAGTGGCCGAGAGTTGCTCACCGTCTTCGTGATCGACACGGCGGCATCCGACGTCGGGTTGATCGGAACACGGCCGGTCGGGTTGCCGATCGGGTTCGGGTCGGTCTGGGTCTCATGGGCGACGTTCGTGATCGTGCCCGAACTGGCGTTGACCTGAACCGTGACAGTGGCGGTGGCAGTCGCGCCGCTCGCAAGCGTGCCGACGCTCCATGTGACGGTGCCTGCGCTGTAAGAGATCGTGCCGGTAGCAGTCGTCGAGCTCACGTAGGCGAGTCCTGCAGGAAGGGCGTCCGTCACTGTGACGCCAGTGGCCGGATCTGGGCCTGCATTGTGAAGCGTCAGGGTGTAGGTGTCGTCGGTCCTGTCGGCCGGAGTCGGGTCGGCGACAGTCTTAGTGAGCGTGACGTTCGCCGCCGGCGTCGGGCTGACCGGAACGGTGCCGGTCGGGTTACCGGTCGGGTTCGGGTCGGTCTGCGTCTCTGTGGCGATGTTGGTGATCGTGCCGGAGTTGGCGTTCACCTTGACGGTGATGGTTGCCCTGGCTGTGGCGTCGTCCGCGACGGTGCCGGCGGTCCAGGTGACAGTCTGCACTCCGGCCACAACTGTCTCTGCGATCGTGCCCGTCGTGGTTGCGGAGCTCACATAGGCGAGACCTGCCGGGAGTGGGTCGGTGACCTTCACGCCCCTGGCGGCGTCGGGTCCGGCATTGTGGATCGTCAGCGTGTAGGTGTCGTCCGTGCCGTCCGCAGGTGTCGGCTTCGCGACTGTCTTCGTCAGCGTGACGCTCGCTGCGGGAGTCGGGTTTACGGGAACGCTGCCCGTCGGGTTACCGATCGGGTTGGGGTCCGACTGGGTCTCATGACCGATGTTGGTGATCGTGCCACTGCCGGCATTGACGGTGACCGTGACCGTGGCGGTCGCGGTGGCACTGTCTGTGAGAGTGCCGACGGTCCAGGTGACGG
>PLDN01000084.1 GCA_003136185.1 Acidimicrobiaceae bacterium
GTCGTCCACGTCGTCCACGTCGCCCACGTCATCGGTTCCCCAGGCGTGCTCGGGAGGCGGTGCGAGGAGCGTGGAGGCGAGCGTCCCACCGTGTTCGAACCCGAGCAGGTAGGCCTCGGCCTCGGCGAGGCGCGGATAGCGCTCGCACAGGACCTTGAATTCGGCCGAGTGCGAGGCCTCGTGGAGGTGGGCCAGCTCGTGCACGATCACCGCATCTAGAACCCAATCCGGCACGACTCGCAGCCGCGACGAGAGCCGGATCGCTCCGGTTGACGGCGTGCACGAGCCCCACCGCCGGGCCTGGTTCGTCACCCAGCGGATCGAGGTCGCCCTGACGCCGGCGAGGTACCGGTCGCCCAGCTCGGCTGCCCTGCGCTCCAGATCACGGTCTGACGAGACTCGCCGGCCCTTTGATTGGCCGAGCATGCGGAGGGCAAGGCGTGTGGCAACCTCCTCGCGAGCGGCGATCGTCATGTTGGAAGGTACGACGACTACGACCTTTCCGGCCTCGAGGTGCGCTTGTGAGCTCCTCTTCCGCCGTTTGCTCACCCGGATCTCGACCTTCGCAAAATCGGTCGAGCCGAGCGAGACGGGAATCGAGTAGGCGAGCTGAATCCGGTCGGACTGAGGCTGGGCCGCGGCCGCGCCCTTTCCGACCTGGGGCGCGGGGCGCGGAGCGGCGCCTGCGGGACGTTGTCTTGCGGGAGGCATCTGTTGGGGTCCTTCTGAAGATCTAAGAAACGGACGACGGAGCGCCATAGTCCATGGCGCCCGATACGTCTTCGCACCGACCGACCGAGCGCCCGACGAGCTGCGGGCACGGCTCGGGTGCTGCACACAGACAAGGTAGCGAGACGCCGTGACATTCCGGCGGATGCCCGCCTGGCGCCCGGGACAAGAGACTCCTGACGCGTCACCGACTGTCGTAGGCGAGGACTCCTCCAATTGCCGTCGCAACCACGGGCACCGACGAGATCTCCGACACGGCGACCGCGCGGGGATCGGCGCCGAGCACCACGAAGTCCGCCAGCTGGCCGAGCCCGAGTGACCCGCGATCGAGCTCCGTCCGCTCGGCGAAGGCGGATCCGACCGAGTAGGCCCGCATCGCTTGTTCCACCGTGAGCGCCTCGTCTTTGCCGAACAAGGCCCCGCTCTCGGTTCGCCGGGCGACCATGTCTTCGATCCCGAGCAGCGGGCGGCCGTCCACGACGGGCCGATCCGAGCTCGCCGGAAGTGGCACACCCGCGCCGACAAAACTCGCCAAGCGGTAGGCATCGAGCGCCCGCTCAGAACCCAATGCAGCCAACATCCCGTCGCCGATCTCGCCGATGAAGCGGCCTTGCGGTACGGGGATGACGCCGAGATCAGCGATCCGAGCGAGCGACTTTGCAGGTGTCACGCCGCAGTGCTCGATGCGGTGGCGGTGGTCCGCCCGGGGCTTTGCCGCGAGTGCCTCCTCGTAACAATCGAGCACGAACGACACCGCCGCGTCCCCGATCGCATGGGTAGCGACCTGCCAACCTGCCAGGTGAGCGCCGACGATGACCGCTCGGAGACGTTCGGGATCAGCCTGCGGGTAGCCGGTGTTGGCAGGATCGTCATCGAAGCCCTGTTCCATCCAACACGTGCGCCCTATGAGCGAGCCGTCCGAGAACACCTTGACCGGTCCCAGCCGGAGCCAGTCGTCACCAAGTCCGCTGCGCATCCCGGCCGCAAGACCGAACGCACCGTCCATCGAATCTTCCGCGTGCCCCGTGAGTGGCGCGAGCACGTCGGACGAGAGCATCACGGTCGATCGCACCCGCAAGCGGCCTGTCTCCCTTGCCAGCTGATAGGCGGCGAGCTCGGCGGGGCTCTGGCCGATCCAGCCTCCGGCGATACCGGCATCGCAAACCGAGGTGATGCCCTCGCGCAGATAGACCTCATGGGCGCGGCCGATCGCGGCAGCGATTGTCTCGAGAGACCTTGGCAGTACGAGTGCATGTACGAGGGACTGAGCCCGTTCCTCCAGTAGCCCGGTCGGACTCCCGTGAGCGTCCCGAGCCACCGATCCGCCCTCCACCGGTTGGTCCACGGCCGAACCGATCAGTTCGAGCGCAGCACCGTTCACGACGCACATGTGCCCAGAGGTGTGCTTCAGCCAGACCGGCCTCCCGCCCGCCAGCGCATCGAGGCGATCAAGTGCGGGGTGGGCTCCGCCGATCTTGTTCTGGTCGTAGCCTGCGCCGATAACCCACTGACCCGGCGCGCCGTCGCGAGCCCGCGCCCCAACAGCGGAGTACAGCTCCTCGAGAGACGCGATCGGCGGCGTCGACAGATCGAGCTCATCGAGAGTGATGCCGAAGCTCGGCGTATGGCAATGAGCGTCGTGAAAGCCAGGAAATACCAGGCACTCCCTGAAGTCCTCCCGCACCCTCGCCTCGCTCGCCAAAGCTTCGGCATCATCGTCGAAGGCGACAATCCGCCCTCCGAGGACGGCGATGGCCCTAGCTGTGCGCCGTTGCGGATCCCATGTGTTGATACGGCCCCGGAAGACGGCGTCCACAATCATGGGCGCCATCGTGGCATGTGGTGTCGTGCCGAGCCGCCACAAAGCGCTACCGTCGGCGACGATGGAGCCGACCGAGGCCCTTCGCCGGGTGGCGTACCTTCTCGAGAGGGGGAGGGCTGATAGTTACAAGGTGCTGGCGTTTCGCCGAGCTGCCGCCACTGTCGACGCGACCGACCCCGAGACACTCCAGAGCCTCGCCCGGCGAGGCCGCTTGAAGGACCTCGCCGGCGTCGGAGAGACCACCGCCAAGGTGATAGCCGAGGCGCTGGCGGGCGGCACACCTTCCTACCTGCAAGAGCTCGAAGGCGAACAGCCCGGGCCGCCGCCGGCGGCGGTCGCAGCCTTGCGGCGGGCGCTCAAAGGTGACTGTCACTCGCACTCGGACTGGTCAGACGGGGGCAGCCCGATCCCCGAGATGGCGCAGGCGGCGCGGGCGATCGGCCACGAGTACCTGGTGTTGACCGACCACAGCCCTCGGCTCACGGTGGCCCACGGCCTTGACGCCGACCGGTTGCGGGCGCAGCTCGAGGTGGTGGCGGCGCTGAACGAGGAGATGGCGCCGTGGCGCCTGCTGGCTGGCATCGAGGTCGACATCTTCGAGGACGGCTCACTCGATCAGTCCGAGGACCTCTTGGCCGGCCTCGACATCGTCGTGGCGAGCGTGCACTCGAAGCTACGGATGGACGCCAAGCAGATGACACGCCGGATGGTTCGAGCGGTGGAGAGCCCGCATGTCGACATCCTCGGTCACTGCACCGGACGTCTCATCGTCGGCCGCGGTCGGCCGCAGTCCGAGTTCGATGCGGACGAGGTCTTCGAGGCGTGCGCTCGCAACTCGACCGCCGTTGAGATCAACTCGCGACCCGAGCGCCGGGACCCGCCGCCCGAGGTGTTGGCGAAAGCCGTCGAGGCAGGTTGTGTCGTGACGATCGACACCGACGCCCATGCGCCGGGTCAGCTCGAGTGGCTCGACTTCGGCTGTGAGCAAGCGGTCGAGGCGGGCCTCGGTCCCGAGGCCGTCATGAACAGTCGCTCGGCTGACGAGTTGTTGGAGTGGGCGTCAAGTCGGTGAACTGGCTCGTCTCGCTCAGGCGAAAGACACCGACGGTGCAGCGCAACGCGCCCCCGAGGTCGGACCTGGTCGAAGTTGAGGCGCGTGGCCTCGGCGAGCAGATCGCGCCCCAGTTCGCGAGCTCTCGATGCGCTCGCGTTCACGCCAACCGCACCGGTCCGTCGGGCTCGGGGTGTCTTTCAATCAAGGGAATCGGCTGCAGTTCGAGCACGGGGCCGAGCTCGTCGGCGTAAGCCATGCGCAACTCGAAGTTCTTGAAGCTGACTAGCGGATGCACCAACGTCGTCTCGATCAACTCGTCGACGACAGCGTCGGCTCTCGTGGGCCACGGCCGACCGAGTTGCTCGATCTTGAAAGCCTGCGCGGCCTCGAGGATCCTCGTGCAGGCGAGCGTCGCGCTGGTGGGGGCATCGGCTCCCACCGCCCGGAGCGTGCCACCCAGCTCTACTCGTCTCGTCTTGCCGTCGTGCGTGAGCAGTAGGGCGTAGCCATCGGTAAACACTGAACAACCCGGACCGAGCGCCTCCTCCACGCGTATGGCCATCGACTGGATGAATCCCGACCAGTCCATCGGAGCCGGGTGGGTGCTGAAGTACGTCGGCGGTATCGATACTTCGGGGCGCCAGCGATAGCCGTCCGGCGTCCGTGTCCTCGCCGGGGTCGCAGGCACCGGCGCCGGCTCGGCCGCGGCGCTCCGCTTCAGGCGAGCGGCCCGGACCTTCGTGGGCTTCGATCCGAAGCCGGTGAGGGAATCGGCTATCCGCCGTCCGAACCAGCGATTGAGATACCCCCGGTATCCAAATACGAGACCGAACGGGAGAAGTACGAGCGCGAACAACGCCCATCCCCACTGGAATTGGCCACCGCCCTGGGATCCGATGATGAACGCCATGAAGAGCACGCCGATGACATACCAGGCCAAGACCCAGCCGCGATGGCGCGCGGAGCTGGGATCTGTCACGAACAGGCTCTCAGAGTTGCTTCGCCCACGTCCAAGGATAAGCGTCGTCTTCCACGTCGAGGCCGGCCTGGCCGAGCTGCAACGGCCGGAACGTGTCGATCATCACGGCCAGCTCCTCAGTACGCGGCTTGCCGAGGGCTGCCTCGACGCTTCCGGGCTGGGGACCGTGGATGAACCCTGACGGGTGCAGCGAGATCGACCCCTGACCGATCCCCGAGCCGGCACGGCTCATGAAGTCGCCCCCGCAGTAGAAGAGGACTTCGTCGGAGTCGACGTTCGCATGGTTGTAGGGGACGGGAATCGCCTCGGGATCGAAGTCGAAGAGCCGTGGGACGAACGAGCACACGACAAAACTCGGGCCAGCGAACGTCTGGTGCACCGGCGGCGGCTGGTGGATCCTGCCCACGATCGGCTCGAAATCGTGGATCGACAGCGCCCACGGGTACAGGCAACCATCCCAGCCGACGACGTCGAACGGGTGATGGGCGTAGACGTACCGGGTAACGCCCGAGCGGGTGCGGACGAGCACCTCGACGTCCTCTTCCTCGATGAAGAGAGGACCCTCTGGGCCGCGAACGTCGCGCTCGCAGAACGGCGCACCTTCTTTCAGCTGGCCACGGGAGGAGAGGTACCGGTCCGGCACGTTGATGTGCCCGGTCGCCTCGGCAAAGAGGATCCGCACGGGCTCAGCGCCAGCGCCCGCGCCAGTGCCAGCGCCCGGGACCACCCACCTATGCGTCGTCGACGTGGGGATGACGACGTAGTCGCCCTCACTCACCTCGAGCGCCCCGAAGACCGACTCGAGCGTTGCTGACCCGGACTCGACGTAGGCGAGCTCGTCGCCGATGGCGTTGCGAACGAGCGGGCTCGTCTCGGTGGCGACCGCGTACGAGACGCGGACGTCGTCGTTGGCGAGGATGAGCTGCCGACCAGTCACCGGGTCTCCACCTTCCTTGCACTGGTGCAAGGACAGGTGGCGAGGGAGCAGGGGATGGTTCGGATAGAGCCGGTCTGGCTCGGTCTCGACCGCCTCGGCCGACCGGATCGCCGTCGGCAGGTACTGGTGGTAGAGCAGCGCGCTCTCCTCCGAGAAGCCGTTCAATCCCATGAGCTCCTCCGCCCGGAGGTGGGCGGAGGGGTCGCGGTGGGCTGTGTGGCGTTTCTTCGGGAGATCTCCCACACGGCGGTAGTGCGGCATCAGAGGTTGCCTCGGCGCTCCTGCTCCGCCTCGAGAGCGACGAAGAGAGCCTTGAAGTTGCCGTTGCCGAAACCGCGCGACCCGTGCCGTTCGATCAGCTCGAAGAACACCGTCGGGCGGTCCTGGTTCATGTGGGAGAAGATCTGGAGCAGGTAGCCCTCGTCGTCGCGGTCGGCGAGGATCCCGTGGTGCTCGAGGGCCTCGACGTCGAGGTGGACGTCCGAGAAGCGCTTGCGCAGATCCTCGTAGTAAGTGCCCGGGACGTGCATGAACTCGACGCCGCGGGCTTCTAGCGCTGTGACCGAGGCGATGATGTCGTCGGTGTTGATGGCGATGTGCTGAAGGCCGGGGCCGCTGTAGAAGTCGAGGTACTCGTCGACCTGGCTACGGCGCTTGCCTGGAGCGGGCTCGTTGATCGGGAACTTGATGCGGCCGACGCCGTCGGAGACGACCTTCGACATGAGCGCCGAGTACTCAGTTGAGATGTCGTCGTCAGTGAATCCCTGGATCATGTGGAACCCGAGGACCTTCTCGTAGAACTCGACCCAGAAGTTCATGCGGTTCAGCTCGACGTTCGCGACCGAGTGATCGAACGCAAGCAGCCCGACTGATGGCAGCGGATCGACGACTGTCTCGCGTGCCTCGTAGCCGGGCGCATAGATGCCCCGGTAGTCGCCCCGCTCGACGAAGGTGTGGACGGTCTCGCCATAGGCTTGGATCGTCGCCCGACGGACTACGCCCTCCCCGTCTGAGTCCTCCGACGGGGCGTGCACGGGGACCGCTCCCCGACTGATGGCCTCGCGGAAGGCGGCTTCAGCGTCGGCGACCCTGAGGGAGATGTCCCGCGCACCGTCGCCGTGACGTGCGACGTGGCGGGCGATCTCGCTGCCCTCCCGCGTCGACGCCGTGACGACGAGGCGCAGCTCACCCTGCTGGAGGACGTATGAAGCCCGGTCGCGGACGCCCGTCTCAGGTCCCGCGTAGGCAACTATGTCGAAACCCCAGGCAGTCCTGTAGAAGTGCGCCGCCTGGAGCGCATTGCCAACCCAGAATTCGAGAGCGTCGACCGCCTCGAGGTCAAGTGGATCGGCTCCGGTGGGTACGGCGTCCGCGCCCGGCGCTGGAGCGGTTGTAGTGCTCATCTTCAGCTCACCTCCGAAGGGCGCCTGGACACCGTTGTCCGTTGTCCCACTTGTGAGGATATCCGCAGCTGAGGCGGTTTCTTCGGGTGGCCAGTTGACGTGATTCACTCTTAGTGGTTAGATGACTACGCACGGCGTCTTCCTTCACCGGACGGTGGGGGAGCGAGGGAGGCCGAAATGACACCTGTAGGGCACATATCCAATAGCCGCTCAGTCGAATGGAAGCGCGCCAAGACTTTGGCCGTGGCCGCGACGCTGTGCTGCGGTCTACTCGGCGTAGCAAGGGCCGCCGACTCGTCGACCGTGCCGCGCGGCGCGGCACTTTCGTACATTGTGCAGGGCGCTGACGCTGCTGCCGCCGCCGCCGGTGTGGTAGCCGAGCAAGGTTCGGTGAGCTCATATCTCCCGATCGTCCATGGCGTAGTTGCGAAGCTCACCTCGGGCGAGGCTGCCGCCGCGCGGCAAGAAGGCCTGCAGGTCTCTCCGGATCTGAAGGTGAGTGTCGAAGACTCGAGCCTGCAGACGGTGACCGCCACGACCGGGACCTACAACGGCATCACCGGGGCCAGCTCGATGTCGGCCAATGGCATCAACGGTGCAGGGGTTACGGTTGCGGTGCTCGACACCGGCATCGATGCGAACCTCCGTGACCTCGGCTCCCGGGTGATTGACGGCGTCAATCTCGCCAACCGGTTCGCATCTGGCGGCTGGGGGACTGACCAATACGGCCACGGAACCTTCGTCGCCGGGATCATCGCTTCGAACGGCGCATCGTCGGGCGGCCAATACACCGGTGTGGCACCGGGGGCCGACCTCGTATCGATCAAAGTGGCTGGCGCGAATGGACTAACTACTGAATCCACAGTCATCCAAGGCGTGGCCTGGGCCGTCGCCCACGAGCAGAGCGACGGGATCCAGGTCCTCAACATGTCGCTCGGTGTCGTCCCGGGTTCCCCGGCAGCTCTCGACCCGCTCGACGAGGCAGTTGAGCAAGCCTGGACCTCGGGAATAGTCGTCGTCACCTCCGCAGGGAACGCCGGACCTGACAATGGCACCATCACGTCGCCCGGCGACGACCCACTCGTGATCACCGTCGGATCTATGAACGACAGTGGCGCGACCAATCCCTCCGCCTACACGATGAGCGGATTTTCGAGCGTCGGTCCCACAGACATCGACGGCTTCTTCAAGCCTGACCTCGTGGCGCCGGGGCAATCTCTCGTGAGCCTGATGGTGCCCAACTCCACGATTTGGAATCAGAACCCGAGGGCCCGGATCGGGACCGACAATTTCGTGGGCTCGGGCACGTCGTTCTCAACCGCAGTCGTCTCCGGACTCGTCGCTCTCCTGCTCGAACAAGATCCGAACCTCACGCCGGATCAGGTGAAGGCAGCGTTGCTGTTCGGGTCCAGCCCAGGTCCGGTCGGCGACCCCTTGGTGGATGGCCACGGGATTGCGAACGTCGCGACGGCCTCCGCCGCGGCGGGCCAGGTCTTCCTCAATCAGAGCGGCGCAGCGACGGCAGAGTCTTCCTCACCGCCGGCCGCAGTCTCGCTTGCCTCGACGTGGGCGGTATCGACCTGGAACCCGGCCAACTGGAGCGGGCCGGCATGGGCTGCGTCGCAGCTCAGCGCGGCCGGTCCGGCGCCCATACTGAATCCGGCGCCCCCTGGGTCC
>PLDN01000155.1 GCA_003136185.1 Acidimicrobiaceae bacterium
ACCCGAGCTGACCGATCCGCGCCGACGCGTCGGCCATCCGTGCGAGCTGGGTCGGCGTCGTAAATCGCTCGCGATCGCAAAGGCGGCCGCTGTCGCTGTCGCGGTCCCGGATGAGGGCGCCTGACGTGAGGGCGTAGCGGACGTCGGCCTCGACCTGATCGATCGTGGCGCCCTCCGGTGTTGCATTGCAGCGAGCGACAACGAGGTCGCGCCGGGCGATCGTTCCATCGTGGGGGTCGGCGACCGCCTCGACCCATGCGTAGTCCGGGGCTCTCTCGCGTCGAGGGCGGGGTACGACTCCCACACCGGCGGCCCGCTCTATGCGACTCGGCGAGAGGCCCATCTTGTAACCCAAGTCGCGCCACACCCCTAGCAGTTCGTCATAGGGAGCCTCTCGATCCTTCGGTGGGCGGGTATCGGCGGCGGCTCGGTCGGCGGCCGCCCACCCTTGCAGTCCCCCAGCTGCCATGACCCGTATGATCTCGCGGGACCTCTTCGAGAACGCCCTCACTGTCTCGCGCGGGATCATCGAGATGTCGGCCGAGAGCTTGCGCATCGGACCGAACTCGACGCCGATCTTCGTGAGCTCGGCGCGTAGGTGCGATTCGTAGAGCGCGCGGGCGGGGCGCTGAGACCCGTAGAGCGGACGGGAGTCGAACGCAGTCCAGCCGCCGTCCTCGCCGCAAACGAGATTGGCTACAAGGACGTGAGTGTGAAGGTGCGGGTCGTTCGCCCGGCTCGTGCGGTGTACGAAGGCTACAGCGACGGTGCCCTGCACGGGGAGCTCCCAGGTGACTCCTGCGGTCGATCGTCGGGCGACGATCGTCTCCCGTTCGAGGTACCCGAGCGTCGCAGCGACGGCCGAGTCGTGCGCCTGCTGGACCCGGGCGCTCGCTTCCGGGCTCGCGAGGGCGTGGACGAGGCTGACGGACTTCGGTGTGGACAACGTGAGATCGAAAGCGACGTTCTCGACCCGACTGTGCCCTTGCGCCAGGACCTCGCCCGTCAGCGGGTCAACGCCTCGAAACAGAGCCCTGACCTGGGCCTGGGAGGCACTACCCGCCAAGCCGAGCATTCTCGCGCCGGCGCCGAGCCAGTACGGGTCCGCCTCGATGAGGCCATCGGGGCGGTCCGTGGTCGCTCGCACGGTCTGGAAGTAGTACTGGTCGCAGCCGTGGTGGACCGGTTTGAGGCGGAGCATGCGACCACCGTGGCATGCCAGCTTCCCGTTGCATCTAACGGCTAGTTACTTGCGGGCTACCGCCCGGATTCACCCAACTCCGTACCGCCGCAACGCACGCTGGGCCGCCCGAGCCCCCGCATCGCGCAGCTCTGCGGGCGACAGCACCTCGGTACCGGGCCCCAACCGGAGCAACAATCTCCCGAACCAACCTTCGACGTCCCCGACCAGCACGTCGGTCGCGAGCCGGCCGTCAGGCATGTGCTCCAAAGGCGACAACGCCACCTGCTCGACACCGAGCTCCGAACCCACCGGGAACGCCAGCCGGGCCCGAACCGAGTCCGGGCCGCCGATGAATGCATCCGGCCCGGCGAGCGACTCGTCGAGGACACCCGGCGGCTCGAACGACACGCCCACAGCACGCACCGACTGCACCCGATCGACCTGGAAGCGCCGGAGATCGTCCACCAGGTGACACCACCCGTCGAGGTACCAACGACCCTCACGCAACACGACCTGGTACGGATCCACCTCCCGCGTCGTCGGCGTGGTCGCCGCACTCGAGAAGTACTCGATCTCGACCCGCTCGTGCCGCTCGACCGCATCCTGCAGCTCGTGGAGGAATTCCGGCTGGGCGACATCGACTGAGAAGTGGGATTCTCCGAGGACAGCTTCGAGCTTCGATAGGGCAGACCGCAGCGCACCCTCCTCGTCGGCGCCCGCCACCTCGCACAGCGCCTTCGCGGCGGCGGCCAACGCGAAGCCCTCCTCCGGCGTGAGCCGGCGTGGTTTGGCAAGGTGCCCCAGACCGAAGGCCGACACGTGGTCCCCGTCCACGATCAGCTCGATCAACTGGTCTGGCGTGTAGGGCGGAACCCCGCAGCACGCCGCCAGCTCGAGGTCGTGGACGAGCTCTTCCCGGTCCATATCGAACCGTCGGGCAATCTCCCCGATCTCGCCCTCGCCCACTCTCGCCAGGTGAACGAGCACGGCCAACAGGCGCCGCAGGCGCTCACCGGCGATGAGGCCCGAGGGTGGCGGGACGCGAGGCGGCGCGCTCTTAGCGGGCGGCTCCAGGGTTCCCTCGCCGCCGGCTGGCTGCTCGACGAGCTCGGTCTCGAGCTCAGTCGGCGTCGCCATCGAGACCAGGCGGTCAATCACTGCCTGGCGCAGCGCGACCGGTGCGGTCACGACCGCCGTGTCGCCGAGCCCAGCCACCCACGAGACGAAGGCCTGATCGTCGCCGACAGGCAGCCGCAGGGAGACTCCACCGTCGCTCCCCCATTCGGCGATCACAGTCTCGGGGACGAGCGAAGCGACCTGACGGGCAAGGCGGGCGTCAACCTCCAGCTCGGCGACGGGCAGTCCCTGCCCAGGCTCGGCACCGAAAGGCAGGAGCTGGATCTGCGCGCCGAGATCGAGGTCCGCCGGCGGCTCGAATGCCTTCGCGACGCCGACGACGGGAGCGCTCTCGAAACGATCCACTCGGAAGGTCCGCATCTCGCCGCCGTCCCCAACTCCGGCCGTGCGGTCCTTCGCCACGAGATACCAGGCAGCCTGGCGAAACGTCAGCCCATACGGCTCCACCTCCCTCTCCCTCCCCCGATAGCCGAACCGCAAGAGAGCGTTCTCGCGCAGCGCCTCGTGGACCGGACCAAGCGCCGGCACGGACGGCAGCACCGCCACCGGTGCATCGAGACGGGTGCCGGTCGAATGGCCGAGCGTAGAAAGAGCATCGCGGCCGGCGTTCCCGCCGAGCTGCACCGCCGCGACTGCGAAGGCGAGCGCTTGGGCCTCCGCCTCGTCGAGGTCGATCTCAGGCAGGTAGTAGTCCTCCGCTCGGACGACGTATCCGACCTGCTCTTCTGCATTGATCGGGACATTCGTCACCGGTATGCCGAGATCGCGCAGTGCTTTCTTGTCGCGCTCGAAGGCTTGGCGCGCGGACTCCTTCGTATCCGGGTAACCGTCGACACGCTCAGTGATCTCGCGGAGCGAGAGAGGCGTCGGCGTATCGAGCAGGACGAGCATGAGGTTCGTCAGGCGCTCGAGCCGATCCCTTCGCGAGTCGGCAGGCATGGTGGCGATCGTACGTCGGGGGTCGGGGGTTAGCTGCGGGCTTGACGGCGGAACGGGCGGCGGGGTGGTCGGGGTCGGGGGGTCGGGGGGTCGGGGCTCGGGGTCAGAGCCCGAGGTTCGCCTCTTCGACGACGCGCCGTGCTTGCTCGGGACCCGCTAACTCGACGAGTGCGGCGGACTTCCGCCCGAACAGATAGAGCATCAGCTCCTGCGGGCCACCGGTAATCGTCACGACCGGGCTGCCCTGGCGGGCGGTGAACGAACCATGGCCCGGCGCGACGAGCTCGAGCCCGGTGCCTTTCACCTTCCGGGTGAGGATGCGGCCCGCTCGCTTCAAGTTGGTCCAGAGAGCGGCGTCGAGCGCGGGGTCGTCACGCGGAGCCGCGGCGGTCGTCGCTGTGCTCACGCCGGCCCGACGGACGTCTTCGTGGTGGATGAAGTACTCGACGGCGTTCACGCGCGAGTCGAGGGGCTTCATCACGAGCGGCGGGCCCGACCGGATGTGGCGGAGGAGGCCGTCGTAGCCGAGCGAGCGTTTCGCTCCATCCATCGTGTGCTGAGTGAAACCGGCAAAGGCGGGGAAAAGGATGCCGATTCCGGCCCATGGGCGTGACTCCCGCACGAACAGGTGCGCCGCGAGGTCAGAGGTGGCCCAGCCCTCGCACAGCGTCGGGGCGAGTGGGCCGACTTGTTCGAGGAGGTCGCACAGCGCGAGGCGCTCGGAGTGAGCGATGCTCTCCCCGGGGTTGCCGCTGCTGCCGCTAGAACTTGTGCTTGCCGCCATCAGTCGATCTCCCGATTAAACACGATCCATTGCTTAGCGCCCACGGTACCGGCAACAGACCTGAGTCCCCGCCAGGCACTAGAACACGTGCCATGCGCGAACCACAGATCCTCGCAACGAGCGGCGGCATGGCAATGACGGAGCGCGGGTCGTTCCAGTGGCGTCTCGGTGGGCTCCTCCGCTACGCCCTCGAGCTGTCCGGAGCGAGCCGCCCGAAGTTGTGCTTCGTCTGCACCGCTGTCGGCGACAATGACCTCGGAATCCGGGCGTGCTACGGGGCCACGATCGGCGAGAACGTCCAGCCGAGCCACCTCGCGCTCTTCCCCATGCCGAATGTCGCCGACATGCGGGCGCACGTGCTCGCGCAGGACGTGATCTGGGTCGGCGGTGGCAGCGTGGCGAACTTGCTCGCGATCTGGCGCCTTCACGGCCTCGACCGAACTTTCACCGAAGTCTGGCAAGCAGGCGTGGTGCTCGCCGGAGTTTCCGCCGGCTCGTTGTGCT
>PLDN01000171.1 GCA_003136185.1 Acidimicrobiaceae bacterium
CCAGACCCAGACCCAGACCCAGACCCAGACCAACTCGCCGACCCTGACCTCGTCTCCTAAGACGTGGAGCGCAACGGAGCCAGACGATGACGAAGACCGAACCCACCAGCAGAGACACTGCAACTCCAACCACCCCGGCGACAGCTTCGCCGGGCGCATCAACGCACAACTACTCCTCGGTGGACGAGGCGCCGATGACCCATCGTCAGATACTCGTCGTGTTCTCCGGCCTCATGCTCGGCATGTTCCTCGCCGNNCTGTACGGCAAGATCTCCGACCTCTACGGGCGTAAGAAGATCTTCCAATTTGCCATCGTCGTGTTCCTGGCGGCGTCGGCTCTTGCTGGCCTCAGCCAGAACATGAACCAGCTGATCCTCTTCCGAGGGCTGCAGGGCCTCGGTGCCGGGGGCCTCATGGTGCTCGCCATGTCGATCATCGGCGACATCGTCCCTCCCGCCCAACGAGGCCGCTACCAGGGATACTTCGGCGCAGTCTTCGGCGTCTCGAGCATCGCCGGACCGCTCATCGGTGGCTTCTTCGTCCAGTCCTTCCTCGGATGGCGATGGATCTTCTACATCAACCTCCCGATCGGCGCCGCCGCTTTAGTCGTGACAAGCATCGTGCTGAAGGATCGCGCTGAGCGCCGTAAGCACTCGATCGACTACCTGGGCGCGCTGCTTCTCGTCGCGGGCGTGTCAGCACTCTTGCTCGTGACCACGCTCGGAGGTTCACCGGACGGCTACGGCTACCCGTGGATATCGTGGCAGATCCTCTCGATGATCGTCGCTGGCGTGGCACTTGTCGGGCTCTTCATCCTGCGGGAGTTGAAGGCACCCGAACCGATCGTTCCCATGTATCTCTTCCGCCTTCGGGTGTTCAAGGCGTCCAACGCTGCCTCGTTCATCGTTGGCCTCGCGATGTTCGGCGCCATCATCTACCTCCCCGTGTACCTCCAGGTCGTGAAGGGCGTCTCCCCGACCATCTCAGGCCTTCAGCTGCTGCCGCTCATGATCGGCCTTCTCGGCGCATCGATCGGGAGCGGCCAGGTCATCTCCCGCCGGGGGCGATACAAGATCTTCCCGGTGATCGGCACCGCCATCACCACCGGGGGCATGGCCTTGCTTTCAACGCTCAGCCCGACTTCGAGCGATCTTGTGATCTCGCTCGACATCTTCGTGCTCGGCGTCGGAATCGGCCTCGTGATGCAGGTGCTGATACTCGCCGTCCAGAACGGCGTCGACTACAAGGACCTCGGAGCGGCAACGTCGCTCGCGAACTTCTTCCGCTCGATGGGAGGAGCTTTCGGAACCGCCATCCTCGGCGCCATTGACCGACCGCCTCGACGGCAACCTGCTGGCTGCCCTACCGGCGGCAGCCAAACCCCACATCAAAGAAATCGCACAGGCCATCGTGGGTAGCCCTAAGAGCCTGAAGCGACTCCCGCCCGTCTGGCACACAGCCGCCGTCCAGGCCTATGTCCACTCGATCGACACGGTCTTCCTGGTCGCCATCCCGATTACCTTCCTTGCGTTCCTGTGCGCGATCGCTCTCCCAGAGATCAAGCTGAGGTCGACCGTCGGGACAAAGTCGGGCGCCCACGCGAAGGGGTCGGAAGGCGACGACACCACATCCAGCACCGCCGAAGCCATGATGATCTGAATAAGACTCCCTGACGTAGCCTCTGACGATGGAATTCTCCGCCCCGCCTAGAGATTGGCGTGCCTGGCCACAATGGCTGCGCGAGACGCCGGGTTCGAACGTCCTCGTGCTCCGAGCCTTCCTCGGCGTGACCTTTGTCGTCGCGAGCCTCCAAAAGCTGGCGAATCCGGCCTTCTTTCGCGCCTCTGACCCGACTGGGATCGAGGCGACTATGAAGTCTGCGCAGAATTTCTCCCCTATCGGCGGATTACTGGGTCCGGCCATCCACGTGGCGACGCTCGTCGGGGTGGTGATCGCGTTCGCCGAGCTCGCGGTAGGGCTCGGCACGCTGCTCGGATTCCGGGCACGACTCGCGGCCGGCGGCGGCATGGTGCTCTCCCTCATGTTCTTCCTGACGGTCAGCTGGAGCACGACGCCCTACTACTACGGGGCCGACATCGTCTTCTTCTTCGCCTGGACGGCGATCGTGCTCGGCGGACCGGGATCCTTCTCGGTCGACGCCTGGCTCGAGACGCGGCGTACCGAGGCGCTCAAAGCAACTCCCACAGGAAAGCGCCCCGCTGTCGACAGGCGAGCTGCCGTGCGCAAGATGGGTATCACCGCTGGGCTCGCGACGTTCGCGGCGGTCTTCGGCGGGATGACGTCTGCCGTCGGTCGGCTGGTGTCGAATTCCAGCGGCGGAGGTACGGCGAGCAGCGCAACACTTGCAGGCGGGCCCGGCGCCTCTCCGACCACGGGAGGTACCGGTACCACCGGACCGACCGGCACCACGGGCTCTAAGGGAACCCCGAAGGGCCGGAGAATCGGGCCCGCATCGGACGTCCCGGTCGGCAGCGCCGCGCCGTTCACATACCAGGGCGTGTCCGCCTACGTGGTCCGGCCACAGCAAGCCCAGTTCGTCGGGTTCAGCCGTATTTGCACACACGAAGGCTGCACCGTCAACTACGTGCACTCCACCCAGCAGTTCCTCTGCCCGTGTCACGGTTCGATCTACTCGGCGCTCACCGGCGATGTAATCAGTGGACCGGCCCCACTCCCGCTCCCGAAGATCTCGATCGCAGAGGCCACCGACGGCCAGCTCTACGCCAATTGACTGACCGACCAGTCAGTACCTGTTCACTCGTGCAACCAGTCGGCCAACATCTGTCAGATGACTGGCGTTACTGAAACTGCGGCCCCGCCGCCACGATATGATGACTCCCGGCTGGCGTACCTCCAGCCCTGACCAATGGGGTGATTCAAACGCCTGCAAACGCCGGGATTCCTTCTAAAGAGGAGGAGACCCACTCCGACGGCCGCCGCCTTCGCGCGGCCCGCAACCGGGACGCAGTGGTCTCCGCCGTCCTCGAAATAATCTACGAGCAAGACGGCGGCCCCATTCCGGGTGCCGCTCAAGTCGCCGAGCGTGCCGGGGTGTCGGAGCGCACGGTCTTCAGGCACTTCGCGGATCTCGACTCTCTCTTCCTTGCCGCCGCCACGAGGCAACGGCCGAGGCTCGTCGTGTACCTCGCACCGCGCCCCGACATGAAGGAGCTCGACAAGAGGATCGCTACCATCGTCCGGCTTCGCTCGAAGATGTACGAAGAGATCGGCGCCGTGCGCCGGGTGGCAATGCGCCTCGTCGCAAGGCACGACTCCGTCAACCGGGTCATCAGTGAGGCGAATCAGGCTGGCCGTAAGCAGCTGGCCGACGTGTTCGAACCGGAGCTGAAGAAGGCCGGCCGTGACAAGGCTCTCGTTCTCGACAAGCTCGATCTCGTCACGAGCTGGTCGACCTGGGAGACGTTGCGGACCCAGCAGGGATGCTCCCCCGACAGGGCACGCAAGATCATGACCGACCTGACGACACTTATCCTCGTTCAGTATCAGGGCCGAAAGAGCGGGCGCTAGGACCTCAAGCGACAGAGCCCCACTTCTCAGCGTCAGTCAGCTAGTGCCGTATCAGCCGTCCGTCCTCGTAGCCCGACACCGCCATCGCGAGGGCTTCGCTGAACCACGGCGCGTAGCCTGACTCTTCGCCGGCGCCCGTTACCGAGCTCACCTCCACAAAACGCCAGTCCTGCACTTCGTCAGGATCGGGTGCAAGCTCCCGCGCTGTCGTCTGGCCGACCAGGACATGGTCGAACTCGTGCTCCACGAGTCCGCTCACCGGATCGACGGCGCGATACGTGAACGAGCCGACCTCGGTCAGCTCGCACTCGATGCCGAGCTCTTCGCGCACCCGCCTCTGGGCGGACGTCACAAGGTCCTCACCGGGCTCGGGATGGCTGCAGCACGCGTTCGCCCAGATCCCGCCGAAGTGATACTTCGACTGGGCACGTTGCTGGACGAGCATCGTGTCGTCGGGACGGAACAAGAAGACGGAGAACGCTCGGTGGAGTTGGCCGGGGGCCTCGTGTGCCGCATGTTTGTCACTGGGTTCGACAGACCTTCCGGTCTCGTCCACCAGTACCACCTGCGTCCGGTTGGCCACGTGTCCTCCTCGTCGAAACCCTTCGGCGCCATCGACGAGCGACGCCCGCCGGAAGCGCTCAGCCGCGACAGTGCGCGGAGACCGAATCTAGACGGGTACCTTCGAGCAGTAGGCCATCGCCTGCCGGTGGACCTCACTGAAACCTCGTTCGCGCGAGGTTTCCTAGGAAGGGACCAAAACGTGAAGATGCAATACCGACGACTCGGCCGCTCAGGGCTCCAGGTGAGCCTGCTCTCGTTTGGCTCCTGGGTCACCTTCGGGCCTCAGCTCGACGACGACCTCGCCGTGTCATGCATGACGGCTGCCAAAGACGCAGGTGTCAACTTCTTCGACAATGCCGAGTCGTATTCCGGAGGGCAGTCTGAGGTGATCATGGGTCGGGCGTTGCGCCAGCTCGGCTGGGAGCGCAACTCCTACGTGATCTCGACGAAGCTCTTCTGGGGACTCTCCAGCGAGATGAACATGTCGAACACGCTGAACCGCAAGTACCTCCTGCAGGGGATCGACGGTTCCCTCGACCGGCTAGGTCTCGACTTCGTCGATCTGCTGTTCTGCCACCGCTCCGATCCGAATACGCCAGTCGACGAGACCGTCTGGGCGATGCACGACATCGTCTCGTCGGGAAAAGCCCTCTACTGGGGCACCTCGGAATGGTCGGCCGAGGAACTCATCGAGGCCTTCGATGTCGCTGAGCGCTACGGGCTCCGCAAGCCGGTCATGGAACAGCCGCAGTACAACCTCCTCGCCCGCATCCGGGTCGAGCAGGAGTACCGCCCTCTCGTCGAGCACTACGGGCTCGGGTTCACTACCTGGAGCCCGCTCGCGTCGGGTCAGTTGACCGGCAAGTACCTGGACGGCATTCCCGCAGACAGCCGGGCGGCGCTCAAGGGTTACGAGTGGCTGCAGCCAGCGCTGACCGACGAGCACCGCAACGCGAAGGTGCGCGCCCTTAAGGAAGTGGCTGACTCGCTCGGCTGCTCGCTAGCTCAGCTCGCGATCGCCTGGTGCGCCCACAACCCACAGGTCTCGACGGTCATCACCGGCGCCAGCCGTGCGGAACAGGTAACCGAGAACATGGCCGCGCTCGAGGTGCTCGAGCGCCTCGACGACGAAGTCCTCGCGCGCATCGACGAGATCACCTGGTGATTCCATGATGCGCGCCACTCCTACGGGCTGAACGCCGTGGGCCATATCGATGTGAACGGAGTGGCCTACTGCCTGCTCGACGGACGGCCCGTGCTCGGAGACGTCTCGTTCCGCGTCAACGAGGGATCGGTCACGGCCCTCGTCGGGCCGAACGGCTCGGGCAAGACCACCCTCTTCCGCATGATTGCGGCCGCAGCCACGGCCGGGAACCCAGCCAAGGCCCGGGACCGAGCCTCCCCCAGCACCGAGACCGAGACCGAGACCGAGACCCCGGTCCCGGAGGCAGGCTCGATCTCCGTCTCGGGCGGGCTCGGCGTGATGGCCCAGTTCATCGGCTCCATCCGGGACCGCTCGACCGTCCGCGACCTGCTCGTGTCGATCTCGCCCCCGCCTCTACGCCGTGCGGCCGCCGCGCTCACAGCCGCCGAGCGCGGAGTGGCGACGACGCCCGACGAGCGCCACCAGCTCGCTTACGCCCACGCCATCGCCGACTGGGGGGACCTCGGCGGCTACGACGCCGAGGTGTTGTGGGACACCTCCACGACCGAGGCGATAGGCCTTCCCATGTCGATCGCGGGCGACCGCCTCGTCGCCTCGCTCTCCGGAGGCGAGCAGAAACGCCTCGTCCTCCACGCCCTCCTCTCCTCGCCCGCGGACCTGTTGCTGCTCGACGAGCCGGACAACTACCTCGACGTCCCAGGCAAGGAGTGGCTCGAGGAGGCCCTCGCAACCTCGAAAAAGACCGTGCTGTTCATCTCCCACGATCGGGAGCTGCTCCGGCGGAGCGCCACGCGTGTGGTCACGCTCGAGCCGACAGCCGCCGGAGCGACCGCCTGGGTGCACGGCTCGTCGTATGCGACCTATCACGAAGCGCGCGCAGAACGCTTCTCCCGATTGGAGGAGCTCCACAAGCACTGGAACGAGGAGCACGGCCGCCTGAAGGCGCTCGTCGTCGAGATGCGCCGGAAGGCGGCTTACAACTCAGACTTCGCCTCGAAGCTGAACAACTCCCTCCATCGCCTGAAGCGATTCGAGGATGCCGGTCCGCCCGAAGCGATACCCCGCCCCCAGCGGATAACCATGCGGCTCACAGGAGGCCGCACAGGCAAGCGCGTCATCACTTGCACGCAAGTGGCGCTCGACGGCCTCACCGAGCCGTTCGACCTCGAGGTGATCCACTCCGAGCGTGTCGCGTGCCTCGGGCCGAACGGGACCGGCAAGTCGCACTTCTTCCGCCTCCTCTCCGGCGGCGAGGTGGCCCACACCGGCACTTTGCAGCTGGGGGCGAGGGTCACCCCTGGGCACTTCGCGCAGACCCACGATCACCCTGAGCTTGTCGGGCGCAGCCTGGCCGAGATCCTCTGGAAGGACTTCGACCTGCCGCTCGAGAAGGCTGTTGCTGCCCTCGGGCGCTATGAGCTGTCACGCGCCCGCGAGCAGGCCTACGAGACGTTGTCGGGAGGCCAGCAGGCTCGGCTGCAGATCCTCATGCTCGAGCTGTCCGGCGCGACGTTGCTCTTACTCGACGAGCCGACCGACAACCTCGACGTCGAGTCGGCCGAGGCCCTCGAGGCAGGTCTCGCCAGCTACGAGGGGACCGTGCTTGCGGTCACCCATGACCGGTACTTCACGCGGGGTTTCGACCGGTTCATCCTGTTCTGCGCGGACGGCCGGGTTCTCGAGACTCCTGGACCGGTCTTCGATGACGGCCGCCTCGAGCGTGCCGCGTCGACGAGGCGGCGCAAGGCCTAGACCTGAGCAGCCCTCGTAGAACTACGGACCGACGACTTTGCTCCGTATCGTCCCGATCCCCTCGATCGTGCTCTCGAGGACGTCTCCCGGCTGGAGGAACCGGTTCTTCACCCATCCGACGCCGGCGGGAGTCCCGGTGAAGATGACGTCGCCCGGAAGCAGCTGCACCACGCTCGCCAGCTCCTCGATGATCCGCGAGACACCGAAGACCATCTCGCTCGTCCTGCTCGACTGCATCACCTCGCCGTTGACGGTGCAGCTGAGCGGGAGGTCGTCGGGCTCGGTCAGCTCATCGGGCGTAACGAGATAGGGCCCCATCGGACCGAAGCCGGGGAAGGACTTGCCCATCGAGAACTGGTTGCCGGCTGCCCGTTGCAAGATCCGCTCGGACAGGTCGTTGCCGACACAGACACCGGCGACGTGGCTCCAGGCCTCCCAGTCGGCGATCTTGTGAGCTCGCTTGCCTATGACCACGACGAGCTCCACCTCCCAGTCAACTGATCCCGTCTCGGGCAGGACGACCTCCTCGAAGCCTCCCGTGAGGCAGGTGGGGAACTTGGTGAAGACCGCCATACGCTCGGGTAGTTCCGCCCCGGTCTCTGCGGCGTGATCCCGGTAGTTCAGACCGATCGCGAAAACCTGCGCGGGGAAGGGTGCGGGCGAGAGAAGGTCGGCCTCTGCGATCTCGAAAGGCGCTCCGCCCCCGGCGTCCGGCGTGACGTGGGCCGTCCAGTGCATGAACTCTTCCCACCGCTCGTAGAGAGCTTGCGGATCAGCTGCGAAACGGCCCTCGGATGCAGTCTCGACGTCGATGCCGCCCTCGTCGGTCACGAGCGCAGCCCTTCCGAGCACGTTGGCAAGTCGCGTCACGAGCTTGTTCCTTTCGTCGGTATACGGGCAGGTCGCGTCGCTCCTGCACAAGGCTGACGGTAGCCGGATGGAAACACCGCCGTGATTCGGCGAAGATCGCAGGGTGAGATGTCGACTCGACCTGACCGGCCCGGGGGCGTAATGCCTGGAATGGGTTCCGGACTTTCCGACAACAACTCGACGATCGTCTCGGCTTTCCGCACGTCGCTCTTGCACCAGGGCC
The DNA here is from genome assembly GCA_003136185.1 of Acidimicrobiaceae bacterium. Taxonomy (GTDB): domain Bacteria; phylum Actinomycetota; class Acidimicrobiia; order Acidimicrobiales; family Bog-793; genus Palsa-601. The sequence goes on from PLDN01000171.1 coordinate 8,124, forward strand.
TCCTCGCGCTGGCGATCCTGGCGATCTTGCTCCTCATCTGGAACGTCATCAGGGCAAACCAGATCCGGGCGCTCTCGAAGGCAGCTTCGAGCGAGGGCGAGCCGGCATCCCCGGCGATCGAGGACCGCCCCGCACTCGGCCCGGAGCCGACGGCGCGGAGGTTGCTCCGCATCGCATTTGGGCTGATCTGGGTGCTCGACGGCGCTCTCCAGGCACAGTCCGCGATGCCTCTCGGCATGATCCCGCAGACCGTGCAGCCGACCGCCCTGGCGTCGCCAACGTGGGTCCAGCACCTCGTCAACGTTGGGGGAACGATCTGGAACAATCACCCGATCCAAGCGGCCTCCGCTGCGGTGTGGATCCAGATCGGTATCGGGCTATGGCTCCTCGTCGCACCGCGAGGGCTCTGGTCCCGGCTCGGAGGCGGCGCCAGTGTGCTCTGGGGCCTCATCGTCTGGGTCTTCGGCGAGAGCTTCGGCGGCATCTTCGCCCACGGGGCGTCGTGGCTGTTCGGGACGCCCGGCGCGGCCCTCTTCTACTGCGCAGCGGGAGTGATCATCGCCTTGCCGGAACGGCACTTTGCTTCGCCACGGCTCGGCCGGATCGTGCTGGCGGTGACTGGGACGTACTTCGTCGGGATGGCCGTCCTCGAAGCATGGCCGGGCCGAGGGTTCTGGCAGGGCACCTCGCAACACTCGACGGCCCTAGGAGCGGTCACCGCCATGACACGCAGCATGGCCGCGACTCCACAACCGCGCACGACCGCCTCGTGGGTGAGCTCCTTCGCGTCGTTCGACGCGAGCCATGGTTACGCGGTCAACCTCTTCGTCGTGGTGTCTTTGGCCGCGATCGGCCTTGGTTTGTTGAGCGGGCGGCCCGCGCCCACACGCCTCGGCGTTGGGGCGGCGGCGCTCATGTGCGTTGCCGATTGGGTCTTGGTGCAGGACTTCGGTTTCTTCGGGGGCGTCGGCACCGACCCGAACAGCATGATCCCCATGCTGTTCGTGATCACCGGGGGCTACATGGCGATGCTCCGGCCTGGGCCAGCTGCCGACACGCCGAGCTTGGCGGCAGCTGGCCCAACGACGATCGGGGTGCTGCGACGCCGAGCAACTCAACCGGGCTTCTTGTTGCGGGCGCTCGGTGCGATAGGCGCGGTCGCCATCGTGATCCTCGGAGCGGTCCCGATGGCCTTTGCCTCGGTCAACCCCAACGCCGACCCGATCCTCGCCCAAGCGACCGACGGAACCCCGAACGCGGTGAACTCGCCAGCGCCTGGCTTCCAGCTCGTCGATCAGTTCGGCAAGCCAGTCAGCCTCGCAAGCTTGGGGGGCAAGGTCGTCGCACTCACTTTTCTCGACCCGGTGTGCACGAGTGACTGCCCGCTCATCGCACAGGAGTTCCGCGAGTCCGACAACTCGCTCGGGACGGCGGCCCGGCAGGTTGTCTTCGTCGCCGTCGTGTCCAATCCGGTCTACCGCTCGGTCTCGGCAACGCAGGCCTTCGATCGAACAGAGGGGATGGCGGGCCTCAAGAACTGGCTCTACCTGACCGGGTCGGTCGCTTCCCTCGAGAAGACGTGGAACGAGTACGGCATCGAAGTCGCTGTCATCGGGGCGGGCTCGATGATCGCCCACTCGGACCTGGCCTACATCATCGACGCGCGCGGGCACACCCGCTACATCCTCGACTCCGACCCCGGCTCTGGTACCCAGGCAACCAAGTCCTCGTTCGCCAACGTGCTCACGAGCTCGATCGACCACGTTCTCCCTTCTTCGTGAACCTGCGCCGCCTAGCGCCGCACCGGACGGCGCGGCGCCGGAGATCGAGCACGTTCGGGCTCGTAGGGCTCGTGCTGTCGCTCGTAGCCCTCGGTTGCTCGCGGCCCGCTTCGGCGCCGTCGGCCGAACCGTTCGCCCTTCCTTTGCCGACGTCGTTCTCGTCCGAGGGAGCCCATTGGGCGATCGTCCCGATGGGTCACCTCGGCTCCGAGGCGAACACGTTCTGGCAGCTGGTGGTGGAGCGGCCCGGCTCTACCACATGGGTGCTCGCTACACCACCGGGTGTGGCGGACAACGGTGGGCTGGTCGTCCGGGGTGGTGCGTCACGACCGCTCGCGATCGGGTTCTTGACAAGTGAGCTACTTGGTTTCTCCCCCCTTGCAGCGACGAGCGACACCGGGCACAACTGGTCCGGAACGGTCCTGCCGAGCGCGCTCACGCCGGTCCCGGACGCCCTCGCCGGATCGGGCGGTGGTGAGTCGGTCGCTCTGCTCGGGCGCGAGGGTGAGTCGGTCGTGGCGGACAAGGGCGGGCTCGGTGCGTGGCGGACCATCCTCACGAGGAAGGCTCTTGTGGCCGCGCCGGGTTCATCGTCTTGCGGGATCGGGGCGCTGACCGCCGTCGCACTGGCGGGACCCGGATCCGGAGCGCCACTCGTCGGAGCGACCTGCAGCCGGAAAGGCCAGGTCGGTCTGTTCGAGTCGTCCGGTGGCTCTTGGCGCGACGTCGGACCTCGGTTGACCGGAGCACTGTCCACGTCCTCGACCGAGGTCGCCGGCCTCACCGCCGACGGCTCTCGCCTTCAGGTGCTCGTGGCGGCGCGGACGGGGTCTCTCTGGACACTCAGCGAGATCACCCAGAAGTCAGCCGGCACTTCCTGGACCGTCTCGGCAGGGCTCGCGATCGGAGCTGGCACACGGATCCAGGCAATCGGCGCCGTGCCACGCGGCGGTCTGTTCGTGCTGCTCGCGAACGGCTCGGCCGCTTCGCCACGCGACGAGAAGCTGGAGGTCCTCGTCCAGCCGGGTCGCCGTTGGCAACTCATGACGTCGCCGCCATCGGCCACTCAGACCGTGGCCTTCGCGAGCGCCGCGCCGGTGACAAAGGGCCTCGAGGCCTTCGTTGTCGACCAATCGACTCTCACCATGTACCGCCTCGAGGGCACGAACGCCTGGGTGAAGAGAGAGGTCATGGGTGTCCAGATCCCGTACAGCTCGTCTTCTTGAGGCTCAGTTGCCGGCGATGACCCGCGTGCCCCGTCGCCACCAGAGATAGCGCCAGGCCCAGTTGAGAAGTACGGCGAACCGGTTACGGAAGCCGAGCAGGAAGACGATGTGCAAACTGAGCCACGCGAGCCAGGCAAGCGTTCCGCGGAGCTTCACGCCGTTCGGCAGCTGCGTCACGGCTGCTCGCCGCCCGATGGTCGCCATGATCCCCTTGTCCTTGTAGGAGAAGGGCTCTGTCGGTCTGCCCCGCTCGACGTTGAGTATCTGGCGCGCCGCGTGCCGGCCCTCTTGGATTGCGGGTTGCGCGAGCTGTGGAAAGAGGGCGTCGCCTTCCGAGTCGCTCGCCACACCTGCCACATCGCCGATCACGAACACCTGCGGGTGCTCGACGATCCGTAGGTCGGGCGCCACCGCAATCCTGCCGCCCTTTGTCTGTGTTGCTTTCAAACGGTCGGCGAAATCCCCCGCCCGCACGCCTGCCGACCAGACGACCATGCCGCAGTTGATCACCTCGCCGCTCTCGAAAAGGACGTGATCGGCGAAGACCTCGCGCACTGCGGTATCAAGCCGCACCTCGACTTGACGTGACTCGAGCGCGTGGAGGGCGTAGGCGGCGAGCCGCTCGTCAAAGCCGCCGAGCAGCCGATCGAGCCGCTCGACGAGGACGATCCGGGCCTGCGAGGGATCGATTCCCCGGTAAGTCGTCCCGAGCTCAACGTTGCGGAGCTCTGCGAGCGTGCCCGCCGTCTCGACACCTGTTGGACCGCCCCCGACGAGCACCATCGTGAGCTCGCCGTTCGGTGCGCCAAAGGTCGCGGCGTGCTCGAGCGACGCCGAGACACGATCGCGGACGGCAACCGCATCCTCCATCGTGTAGATCGCGAGGCTGTGCTCGGCAGCGCCCGGCACGCCGAAGAAGTTGGTCGTCGCGCCGGTCGCGATCACGAGGTAGTCATACGAAAGGGGCGGCTCTTCGCCTTCGAAGACGACCTGCCGAGACTCGAAGTCGACGTCGCACACCGTCCCTTGGCGGAATGTCACGTTCGGGTGCTTGCGCAAGTACGAGCGGACTGGGTAGGCGATGTCTCCCGGATTGAGCCCGGCTGTCGCCACCTGGTAGA
>PLDN01000164.1 GCA_003136185.1 Acidimicrobiaceae bacterium
CACAACGGCATCGAGTACGGGATGATGGCCTCGTTCGCCGAAGGACTCAACATCTTGCACAACGCGAATGCCGGTAAGAGAGAAGCCGAGGCCGACGCCGAGACCGCCCCGATGGAAGAGCCCGAGTTCTACCAGTTTGACATTGACACCACCGCCGTCGCCGAGGTGTGGCGGCGCGGCAGTGTCATCGGGTCCTGGCTGTTGGACCTCACTGCCGCTGCCTTGTTCGACTCCCCTGAGCTGGCGGAGTTCGCTGGTCGCGTGTCGGACTCCGGTGAGGGAAGGTGGACGTCGATCGCTGCGATCGATGAGGGTGTCCCCGCCCCGGTGCTCACCTCGGCTCTTTACTCCCGGTTCGCCTCACGAGGCCTAGACGACTTTGCCGGCAAGGTGCTCTCGGCCATGCGCAAGGGCTTCGGTGGACACGACGAGAAGAAGATCTGACGTGACTGAGGTAACGAAGCCGGTCGTCGTGCTGTTCGATGTGGACGAGACCTTGGTCCATACCGGCGGGTCGGGGGCAAGGAGCTGGATGGCGGCGTTCGACACGATCTATGGCATCCCCGCCGACATCGCCGAGCACAGCTCTGTCGGTGAGACCGACCCGCAGGTGGCGCGGGAGACGTTCCGTGCGGTGCTCGGCCGCGATCCGACCGACAGCGAGCTCGATGGGCTCTATGCCCAGTATCTCTTACACCTCGCTCGGGACATCCTGACCTCAGAGGGCTACCGGGCGCTTCCCGGAGCAGAGCAGGTCCTCGTTGACCTGGTGAAGGCCGGGGTGCTGCTGGGCCTCGTCTCTGGTGCGATGGAGGGCGCGGCGCGCACCAAACTCGTCCCTGCCAATTTGAACCGCTTCTTTGTCTTCGGCGCCTACGGGTCGGACTCGCCCGATCGTGCGGAGTTGACCTCGCTCGCAATCGACAAAGCCACCCGCCTGCACCACCTGCTCACTCCGTCCGAGGTCTACGTAGTGGGCGACACCCCTCGCGACATGGAGGCCACCGCCGCGGCGGGCGCGGTATCCGTCGGCGTGGCGAGCGGCCACTACTCGACCGAGGAGCTGAGAGCAGCTGGCGGCATCCATGTGCTCGGGTCCCTCGAAGACCGCTTCCCCGGCCTGTGACGTTCCGCCAGCAGTAGGGATATTTAAAGGCCACATTGCTGGCCGCCCATGGGGCAGACCGCCGCCAGTTACCTCGTCGAGCCCGCTGATGCCCGTCGGCGTCTTGAGAAGCGCAGGCATTCGGGCCGTTGTTGGGCGCGTCGCTTCCAGTTCACGGGCCTCTAGGCCCTCTGCAGGTGTCATGTCTCCGTCCTCTCGCCGTGGAGGCGTCGAGCCGGGTAGGGGCGACGATAATGCGGTCGTACATACCCATACCCACCCGTCTCTGAGAGACCGAGGCTGCAACTAATTGGGGTGCGGTGGCAGTGTCATTCTACACTGATAGTGGGCGCGTAAACACCGTAAGTGGTCATCTGGGAGAGCAAAACAGCGGCTCCTGACCAGACAGGTCGCTAGCGACCTTGCGGTCGAGGTCGCTGCGAGCCGGCACCCGAGGGCCTCTGGCGCTCCCTCGCTGGGTTACACCGTCAGGCCGACGGGAACCCGTCGTGCGCGGAGTCGCCGCGCCACTGCGGCCACGACGGTGTCTGCTTGGGAGCAGCCGGAAGGTTGTACGCCACGAGATGTGCGGCTCCCAACTTGTTGCACGACAGGGCGAGCTCCCACCGAGAGGGCGAGGAGACGTCCTTGAAGACGACGGGCGAGTTGAACATGCTGCAGCCGTCTTCGAGCGGAGTAGACGTCGCGAGCTTCCCAGTCGCGCCGTTCAGGATGGAGAGTCCAGTTGCAGCCCCGACAAGGACGTTCTGGTCGACTCCCCCGACGACATTGGCCACCACCGGTGATGCCTGCATCTCGAAGTGGGGAGTCACCCAGGTCGACCACAGCTGGTGGCCGGTACCGCTCCATTCAGCGACCACGGCGGGCCCGCTTGAGCAGGCTGCGCACGACGTCGAGATCACGACAGGGTTGCTCGTCGGAGTCAGCTTTGCGATCACCGGTGACCCGAACGATGGGCCTTTTGTCTTCACTGGCCAGCCGTGGATCGGCTGGCCGCCGTTCGCGTAGAACGCGAACAGCTCATCGGTCGCCGGGTTGCTCGAGAACTCGGTGGCCCAACTCGTGCCGACGACGACGGCGAACCGGGTCGAGTGCGAAGTGATGACACCGATGGCGGGAGAGGACCAGACTGTCTGGCCCACGCAGTGCTCCCAAATGAGTCGCGCGCTGCCCTCCTCATCGCGATAGTCGTCGATCCAACCGCCGTGGCACGCCGGGCCGTCGTTCGGCCCGCCCCAGCCGCTCGAATCGCCACCTTCGATGATGTCGTCGACGCCGGTGTGGGTGTAGTCGACGAGTGCGGGAGAGGACCAGATCGAATCGGCTCTGTATATGGGGAATCCCGGGAGCACCTTGCCAGAGGGGCTGAGCGCGTACATGTAGTGGTCGTAGCTGCCGAAGACGATGTCTTCTTGCCCCTTTACCACCGGACCGACGGCAACGGTGGAGAACACGGAATTGTCGTGCACGGTGCTGCACTTCCCACCCCACTGCTGGAAGGTGGCCTTGGTGTGGAAGACGAATTTTGTGGAGCCGTTCGCGTTGAACGCGATCACTCCACCGCTCTGGCACGGGACGCTCTGCGAACCGACTCCGACGATGATCGACGGAGGCTTTGTCGGTCCTGACAGATACGCGACCGTCGGGCTCGACTCAATGGCCGATGGCGCCTCGCCCGGGTACATGATCGCGCCCCGCCCCCCGGCCCAACCCGTGAGGGCCTTGCCAGTCGCAGCGTTCACCGCGTAAACACGGCCGCCGAGGCCTGCTGCTACGACAGCCGTGACGCCGTCGACGGTGGCGTAGGTGGGCGATGAGTATGCAACGGCGGAGCCGATTGAATCGGTCCACTTCGGTACGCCGAAGGCGTCTTTCGACGCAGACCTGGCTGCTTGCGACGTCTGACCCGTCAATAGGAGAGGACCCGTCGCAGCCAAGACGGCGAGTGAGACGACCAAGAGCCTGGCAAGAGGCGTGGAACGCAAAGGTCTATCCGATCTGTGGTGCCGCGACTGGTTCGAGAATGTACCAGCGGTCGTAGAAGCACAAGCAGCCCGACGGAAGTCCTTGCCGCGTGTCCTTGATGTCAGGCGAAGATGGCATCCATCGCGGCTTCATCGCCCTCGAAACTCCAGAACTCGGTGGCTTTGCCTCCAGAGAGGTGCCAGGTGTGGACTTCCTGGCCGTCGAGTGACCGGCCCTCCCGCTCTACATGGAAGTTCACAAGCACGGCGCCGTGGGTGTCGTTGGCCAGGATGTCGTGGACCTCTAAACGGAAGGTGCCCCCGGACAGCTCCATCAGCTTGCCGAGAAATCCCCTGACCTCCTCGCGGCCCTTGTAGTCGCCGGTGAGCTGGTTGGACCCGGCGATGTGGTAGTCGATGTCATCGGCGAAGATCGAGAAGACCGTGTCCAAGTCACCGGCACTGAAGGCCTCGTAACCTCTGCTCAGTAGGTCCTCGTTCGGGTGCGCCATGGTTCTCCCCTCTGAGCCCCCCGGCCCAGGTGAGCCGACTCGCGCGATGTTATGCCAGGCACCTCAGCGCGTCCAGCGGCTCATGGCTCCGCTACGGGGTTCTCCCGGTGCCGCTGCGAGTGCGCCTCAATGTTCTCGATCATGGCTGTTTCGTCGCACTCTGGACAGAGGCCGCTCTGCGTCACGCCAGGCGTTTCTCGATGACACTGCGTGCACGTAAAAGAGACGGCGCGTTCATCGCTGTCGGGCATGTCGTTCTCCTTCGATCCACGGGGTCGATCGTGCGGTTGGAACGCGGGCCTCAGGCAGAGGCCAAGCAGTAGTAGACGGCCAAGCGTAGACCGGGTCCCGTGCTGCTCGGAGCCGTGCGGTTCCCAACGTGAAGGCAGCGATCTGGCTTGCGAGACCGACCCACACCTGGTCGTCCTGATACCCTGCCCGCGCGCCCGGCGACGCGAGATCACACGAAGAACCGACCCAGAGATGACCCCAGCGACGACCTGTACGATCATTGCGCGGAACTACCTCGCGCAGGCGAGAGTGCTCGCGCGGTCATTCTCCGAGCATCACCCGGGCCAGCGTTTGCAGGTTCTCGTCATCGACGACGTCGAGGGCGTCGTGATGCAGTCCGACGAGCCGTTCGACGCGATCTCGCTGTTCGAGCTTGCGATGCCGAGACAGACCTTGCACGAGATGGCGATGTGTTACGAGCTGATGGAGCTCGCGACCGCTCTCAAGCCTTCGCTCGTCCGCACGCTGCTGGAGCGCACAGCCGGCCAGCCAGTCGTCTACCTCGACCCGGACATCCTCGTGCTTGCGCCTCTCGACGATGTGGCGCCGCTCGCGTCAGAGCACAAGATCGTGTTGACGCCCCACACGGTCTCTCCGATGCTGCGAGACGGCAAGAAGCCGAGCGAGACCGACGTCATGGCCTCTGGCGTCTACAACCTCGGCTTCTTAGCGGTCGCGGCAGGGAGCGAGCCGTTCCTCGACTGGTGGGCTGAGCGCCTCCGATTCGACGCGCTCGTCGACCACGCGAACATGCTCTTCACCGACCAGCGTTGGATCGATCTGGCGGTCTCGTACTTTGACGTCCATCTGTTGCGCGACCCTGGCTTCAACGTCGCCTACTGGAACGCCGACCAGCGGCGTGTCGAATACCGGGACGGGCGCTATATGGTTGGCGATCGGCCGGTCCGTTTCTTCCACTTCAGCGGGTTCGATCCGGCGCTACCGCACGTCCTGAGCAAACACCAGGGCGACAATCCGCGGGTCCTTTTGAGCGAGCATCCTGCGATAGCGGCTCTCTGCTCGGAGTACTCCGCCCGCCTGCGCGAGGAGGACCACGAAGCACTTAGTGGCATTCCCTACGGCTGGACCAGGCTCCCTGATGGGACGACAGTGGACAAGCGCATGCGGCGTGCCTTCCGCACCGGTCTGGCCGAGTCTGAGCGCGGCGGCAGAGCACCGCCCGATCCTTATGCCAGCTCGTCGTCAGACGATCTCTTCGAATGGCTCGCGACAGCCGACCGAGGGCGTCGAGAGGCGCCTTTGATGCCGGGATACCTGTGGGAGATCTACGCCGACCGGCCAGACCTCCAGCGGGCTTACCCGCGCGTGTGGTCCGTAGACGAGTCTCCGTACAAAGAGTGGCTCCGCTGTTTTGGGTCGGTGGAGGAGACGATCCCAGCGCCGCTGATGCCTCTCGTCCTCGGAGACGTCCCCTGGGGCGCGTCGGTCGTAGAGCCCGCACCCCCTGACCGTCTCAGACCTGGACTACTCGTCTCCGGCTACTTCAGCGCGGAGCTCGGTATCGGCGAGGCCGCGCGCCTGGCGGTCGACACGATCGCTACCACGAACATCCCATGGGGGACGATCGTGTACGGGCAGACAGCCAGTCGACAGCAGCATCCTTATCCCGTGACCCCCATGGCCGCCCCTGACCTCGACACGAACGTCGTGTGGATAAACCCTGACCAACTCGCCGACTTCGCATGCGGGATGGGCCCGGGCTTTTTCGAGGGGCGTTACACGACTGGCAACTGGGCATGGGAGACCGACCGACTTCCAGGCCAGATGGCCGAGACGAGCGACCTCCTCGACGAGATCTGGGTCCCGAGCGAGTACACGCGGGCTGCCGTCGCGGCTTCGGTGCCAGACAAGCCTGTATTCACGTTCCCGCACCCGATCGTCCGCCCACCGACCGATCCCTCATGCACCCGGGCGACGCTCGGGATACCCGGGGGGTTCGTGTTCCTGTTCGCGTTCGACTTCCTGAGCACGATCGCGCGGAAGAACCCCCTCGGAGTCATCGAGGCCTTCCGGCGGGCGTTCAAGCCCGCCGAGGGGCCGTGCCTCGTGGTGAAGAGCATGAACGCGACGCTGCGGATCCTTGACGCGGAACAGGTGCGGCTGGCAGCCGGAGATCGTCCTGAGGACATCGTCCTCATCGACCGCTGCATGTCGCCCGGCGAGCTCGGGGCGATGATCGAGCTGTCGGACTGCTATGTCTCGCTCCATCGAGCTGAAGGATTCGGGCTCACCATCGCCGAGGCGATGTCGGTCGGCAAGCCCGTGATAGCCACGAACTTCTCGGGGAACCTCACCTTCATGCGAGACGAAAGCAGCTACCTCGTTCCCTACACGATGACCACCGTCGGGCCCGATGCTGCTCCCTACGACTCGAGCGGTCTATGGGCGGAGCCAGATGTCGACGCTGCCGCAGAGATGATGCGCCGCGTGTTCGAGGCGCCCGACGAAGCCAGCCGGAGGGCCGCCGCCGCCCAGGAGGTACTCGCGCGCGAGCACGGGCGCGAAGCCGCCGCTCGATTCATCACAGAACGGTTCGATGCGATCCAGGAGAAGCGCCGGCAGGGATACCACAGCATTGTCGCCGATGCGGTGCGACGTCGGTTGGCGTGATCGCAGAGGTAAGAGAGACCCCCAGCGGTTGGGTGCGCAGCGCGGCGCCCGCAACGGCTGCGGTGCTCTTCTACTGCGCCGTCGCCGTCGCAGCGTACTGGCCGGTCTCGCCGTTCAGCTCGAACAGGATGATGGTTTGCGGGTGCCACGACGCGGCGCAAGAGGCGTGGTTCCTCACGTGGCCGCTCTTCGCGATCGCACACGGTCTCAATCCCTTCTTCAGCAACTGGATCGCGTATCCGAAAGGTGTCAACCTCGCTGCCAACACGTCGATGCCGCTGCTCGGCCTTCTCGGCGCGCCCGTGACGGCCCTTTTCGGACCTGTCGCGAGCTACAATTTCTTGCTCCGCCTCAGTTTCGCGGCCTCAGCTAGTTCTGCCTTCTTCGTCTTCAAGCGGTGGGCAGTCTGGACCCCTGCCGCATTTCTCGGAGGCCTGCTTTACGCCTTCTCGCCCTACATGGTGGGTGAGGGGTTGGGGCATCTGTTCCTCGTGTTCGTGCCTTTGCCGCCGCTGATCTTCCTCGTGCTCGAGCGGTTGTTCGTATCCCAACGACTTCCGGCTTGGCGAGCCGGAACCATGCTCGGCGTCCTTGCGGTCCTGCAGTACTTCATCTCGGCCGAGATCCTTCTCACGACAGCGTTGATGGCTGCAATCGCCACAGTGATTGCCATCGCCGCGCGGCCTCGTGCCGCGCTGGAGCGGATCCGCCACGCGCTGGCCGGCCTCGCATGGGCTACCGGTGTCGTGCTTGGCCTTTTGGGCTACCCCGTCTGGTACTACCTCTCCGGATCCCAGCACATCGTCGGGCCGAGCCATTCGGTGGCGGGATTGGCCCCGTTTCACGCCGACCTGCTGAGCGCAGTCGTGCCGAGCCAGAGCGAGCGTCTCGCACCTTTCGGCCTATGGGCAATCGGGAATCGGCTCTCCGGGTACAACGTCACAGAGACGGGGGCGTACATAGGAATCCCACTACTCGTCTTGATGGTCGTGCTCGTCGTCCGCTACCGCCACGACGGAAGGATCAAGTGGGCGGCGGCCATGGTCCTTGTCAGCTACCTGTTCGCGCTCGGGGCCACCCTCGAGGTTGACGGTGTCAAGACACACGTGCCGCTGCCGTTCGCGCTTGTCGAGCGAATACCGATCTTCCAAGGAGCACTCGCAGGACGCTTCTCGCTCTATACCGACTTGTTCGTAGCCGTCATCGTCGCCCTCGGTCTCGATTGTGCGCGACGCGAGATCCTCGTCCGCTCGTCGGATCGGCACGACATCGGGCGCCGCTCGCCTGCGCGCCTTCGCGCCGGGCTTGTCGCGCTGAGTGCGGCATGCTTGGTCCCGCTCGTCCCGAGCTTTCCCTACGAGGAGGCTCCGACTGACGTTCCGGCGTACTTCACCAGCACAGCCACCGCAGAGATTCCGGCCGCAAGTGTCCTGCTTGCCTACCCGTATCCCTATACGCCCGACGACCAAGCGATGCTGTGGGAGGCCGTGGCGGGGATGCGGTTCCGGATAATCGGCGGCCAGGTGGCTATCCCAGGCCGCGGCGGGCGGACGACGTCGGCTCCCGCCACCCTCGTGCCCCCAGAGACCGAGGCGCTCTTCCTCTACGCGATGTACGGCTCACCTCGTATCGAGCGTCGCGTACCGCCACCCGACGCGACGACTACGAGGCAGCTGCGGGACTTCTTGATCCGCTACAACGTCGAGACCGTCGTCATCGACCCGCTCGGTGAGCACCCCGAGCTGGTCGTCGCCTACCTGACGGCTGCTCTCGGGGCACCTGCGAAGCGCGTGGGAGGAGTCGAAGTCTGGTACGGGGTAGAGGGGCTGGCTGCCCGTGCACCAGGCAGGAGATGATCCGATCGGTGGCGGGGACGAGCCAATGAGTAGCGTCGCCCGCATGCAGACACGGGCTGCGACGTGCGCGCTCTAGTCACCGGAAGCAGCGGCTTCCTCGGGCGGCACGTCGCAGAGCACCTTTCCTCCCGCGGGGGGTGTGACGTGTCCGGATTCGACCTGCGACCTCGTTCGTCCGACAACTTCGCGACTGTCGCCGGCGATCTCTGCGATCTCGACGCCGTCGTGCAAGCGGTGCAAGGGATGGACGTGGTAGTCCACTTCGGCGGCGTCGGCGACGTCGACTTGGCGACGACACATCCTGAGCTCGCGGCCACGGCCAACGTGGTTGGCACGACGAACATCGGCCTTGCCGCGCGGCAGGCCGGGGCGCGCGTCGTGTACGCCTCCACGTGGGAGGTATACGGGTCTCCGCTCTACGACCCTGTCGACGAACTGCATCCTTGCAACCCGGCTCATGCCTACGGCGTGACGAAACTCGCCGGTGAGCAGATGCTGCGCGCCGCCCACCACGGTGACGATCTGCACGTGGCGATCCTCCGGATAGGCACGGCGTATGGCTCGGGGATGCGGCCCAACGCCGTGTTCAGCCGGTTCTCTGAAGGAGGAAGGAGCGGGCTGCCGATCGTGGTGCACGGCAGTGGTCGGCAGTGGCGCCAATTCACCCACACTTCCGACATCGCTCGAGCTGTCGAGCTGGCGATCGGGTCGAGCGATCCCTTCTCGACGTTGAACATCGTCTCGGAGGAGTCGGTGACGATCCTCCAGCTGGCCGAGCTTGTGTCGCGCCGTTACGGCGTTCCCGTGACCTTCGGATCCGAGCGCGAGGGCGACGCACCGTCCGCTCGCATCTCTTCTGAAGCAGCGGGGCTGACTCTTGGCTGGCGCGCCGAGGTCGCGTTCGCTGACGGGCTGTCCGAGCTCCTTTCGCAGTTCGACGGNNGGCGATGGTCTGAGCTTCGGCCCAGTCCGGGAGCCTGCCCTGCGCCACAGAGCGGAGCAGGGCAGTCGACCGGTCGAGGACCTCGGTGAGGTTGTGCGAACGGGCCACGGCGTTTGCCGCCGCTGCTCCCATCGCTCGCAACCGTTCGGGGGAAGTCAGTGCCACCTCTTCGAGAGCTTCGATCATCGCCTCGAGGTCCGAGTGATCGCACAGCCACCCGGTGACTCCCGGCTCGACGATCTGCTCCAAGTCGCCCACGCGGCATGCCAACGCGGGCAGTCCGGAGGCCATTGCTTCGAGCACCGCTGCCGGGAGTGCCTCGGTCTCGGACGGGCACACTGCGACGTCGGCCGCGTGACGCCACGGTCGGAGATCGCGATCGAAGGGGAGATTCCTCACTTCGGCCTGCAACCCACGGCGAGCGATGAGCGAGGAGATGGCTTGCGCGTATCCGTCGTAGTCGAGGCCCACGAGCGCGCAGGTGAGATCTGGATGCTCGCCGTGCAGAGCACCGAGCGCGTTCACGAGCAGGGCCTGGCCTTTGATGCTCCAGAGGGAGGCTGAGCAGAGGAGGAGGCGTTCGCCCGGTCGGACGCCCAAGAGCCGACGGCACTCCTCGCGGTCGGTCGCCTCCGCGTAGGCGCGAGCCTCCACAGTGTCGACGCCCGTTCCAAGTACGACGAAGCGCCCGGTGTAGCCATCCGCGCGGTAGTTCGCGATCGCCGCATGCGAGTTGCTGAGGATCACGCTTGCACAAGCGACTGATCGGCGAGCCCGCAGCTCGACGTCGCGGTCGAGCGTGCCTGACAACCAGTCCACGACGGTCCGCAACGGCTCGGCCTCTCCGATTCGGAGAACCGAGGGCACCCCGGCGCGGACGGCGGCGTCGACAGCGGGAAAGGAAGTGACGGTGAAGCCGACCACTAGGTCGAACCGACCGTCCAGCCACTCGCTGAGGCGCGCCACTGACCTCTCGTAGCCGGCGACGTCGTCGAAGGGAACGGTGTGGCCGACGCGCACCGTCGCTCCGGCAGCTTCGAGAACGGACCGGAGGGGGCCGTCGGTTGGGGACAGGACCGTGCTGTGAAACCCAGCCTCTTGCTGCGCCCGTTCCACCAGCTCAGCCATGCGGAGCTGCGAGCCGCCCTGGTCGAGGCCCCGTGCTGACCACAGAATCCGGATGGGGCCGTCGAGGCGGCGAGGCGTCAGTGCGATAGCGCCTGGCGGGCCCGGACTCGACGAAGCGGCGGTCGCAGTAGCAGACGTTGGCCGGATCCGCACTGCCACCGGTGTCAGCGTCTCTTTCGACCCGTCCAGCGCGGTGACGACAGCCCGTATCTGTGTGAGGCCGATGCCTCGGATCTGCCGCGATGCGACATGGAGCTCGAANNGGCACGGCCGAGCCAGTCGTCGCCAAGGAAGACGTCGACGCGCGAGACGGGACTGACCCAGGCGTACGCCCATCCCCAGATGCGCAGCCATTTCGGATCGAGCTGGCTGCGCGGAGCCGGCAGGTCGATCACACCGCCGATCGTCGGCCGGAATCTGACCGTCACAGGGGCCAAGGTCTCTTGTGCGCCGTCCGGCAAGTTCACGATCGTCCGCAACAGGGCGCGGCCGCCGGGCGGGATCGGTGGAGCCGCGACATGGAGCTCGAAGCCCGACAGCTCGGCTTCCGGCTCATCAAGGGCTTGCGCAACGTCCGGGCGAGAGTGGCTCGGTGTCGCCCGACCAATCCAGTGGTCGTCGAGGTAGAAGTCGAGTTGCAGGCTTGCCCCACGGCCGGTGCGATCGTATGCCCATCCCTCGACGCGGAGATCCCTCGGGTCGAGATCAGAGCCCGCCGTTGGCGCATCGATCGCGCCCGCGACACGCTCCATGCCCACATCCTCACCCATATGTCAGGTTCGGGCTCGGGGCGACCACAGCAAGGCGAAGAGCATGGTCACGAGCACAGCGAGGCGCACCTCGACGTTCCCCTCGATGGTGTGCCGGGCAACCTCCATCCCGTCGCCCTGCCATGCGATCAGGATCGCCAACATCCCCACGATCGCCATGACGACCATGGCTCGGATCTCGGTGAGACGCGTCAGCCGCCTCGCCACGGCAAGGGAGGCGGACAAGAGTCCTAGGACGGCGATCACATCGCCGGGCGGGAACATGATCGCCGAGATCACCGGGAGCGGAGTGTAAGGGCCGGCGTAGAAGGCGAGGTTGCCGTTCGCGTCGTTGAACGTAAGCTCCGGAGAGACAAACGGTGCGGTTACGTCATACCCGGGATGCGTGAGCAGGTACTCGAGGTAGAGGACCTGCGATTTGCGATTGAACCAGGTCGAAAGGGCCCGCCACTGACGACCCCCTAGGTGCGGTGCTATGACGGTCGCGCTCTTGCGATTCGGTTGGGCACTAGCTGCCAGCGAGTCAAGCGCTGCTGACTGAGGCATCCCGCGGGCGGCGAACCAAGCGATGCGCTGAGGGAACGGAAAGACCCTGACATCGAACACGTCCTCGACGTTGATGACGTTCCGGTTCGAAGACACCGCGCCAAGCTCGGTCACACCTGCGATGCTCAGCAGAGCGAGACCGATGAGAGCCGTGCGAGCAGCCCTCCTCGGACCTCCTGCGATGAGCCGCGCAAGAGCCAAAGCGCATGCGATCACTGCCAGCATCGCTACGACCCAGATTCCTGGGTCTCGGGCGCCGGCGTACACCAGAGACGCGAGGAGGAAGACCGCAGCCCGAGGAAGGGTGACTCGCTGCACGAGCCAGAGGATGGCAGCGAACATCAAGGCCAGAGCTGACAGCGAGATGCTCTCGGACAGCACCGACCAGTCCCACTCGATCACCTGCCACGTCGAAGCGAATGACAGCACGACGACCCCGGCGAGAAGCGAGCGCCAAGGTGAGCGAAGGCGCCACGCCACCGTCGCAGCGAGGACAGACCAGGCGACGATCGCAATGACGGTTTGTGTGAGGGCGTAGCGGGTCTCGGTACCGGTCAGCTTCCATAACAGCGGCTCGACGGGCGCTCTCGCCCCTCCGAGGAGTGCCGCGCTCGGGAAGGGATGCCTAGCCACCGCCATGTAGGAAGTGGTGTCCTGCCAGGTCAACACAGGTCCCTCGACGACGCGCCAGATCAGGTAAGCGGCGAAGAGCCCCCAGGCCGTCACTCCGAGACAGAGCGCCGCTGCCGATGATGGCGAGTGCGCGAGCTTCCTGAGACTGCTATCGGTGGGGCGACGGGCTCGCGAGCGCTGAGCCAAGGATCTGGAGTCGGGCACGAGAGACGGTCACCTTTCCGATTGCTGTATTACCAGCTGCGACCCACTCCTGCCATGGGCGGATCCCGGCGCGCGGTCGTGACCGACTCTGCCGACGTTCCGATCGTGTGCAGACTCGGACCGACGCCGTCTCGGATCGGGTCGCGGAGTGGCGAGCGACTCTCGACCTCGCCGCTTCTCGCACGACGGCTCCCGACGGCGGGTTACGCGTCGAGTTCGATGACTCGGTCGACTTGAGCGCGCTCGCGCGTTTGGTCTTGGCAGAGCAGCGCTGTTGCGCTTTCTTCTCGTTCACGATCACTGTCGACACCCGTGGCGTCGCTCTCGAGGTTCGGGCTCCGAAAGCGGCGTCCGATGTCGTCGACTCTTTGTTCGGGCCGGCGTCAGACCGTTACCGAAGGACCGTCGCGGACCCTTAGGCGATCATCTCCATGCGTAGGCCCCGCTCGTCGGTATCTCCACCGAGCTGCTGATGCGTCTTGGTCAACCATCGGCGAGCGCTCCAGGCTGCAACGAAAGCGTCGAGGATGTCGTCGGGCGAGGCACCGACGAAGTGGATGATGGACTGAGAGTCGATGTCGGGGAAGACCGTGCGAAGAGCTGTCAGGCGCTCGGAACGCCCTTCCGCGTTCGCCTTGTGGAAGGACATCGAGTGATCGGCGAGGAGCCGGAAACTGACCTCCGGGTGAACCTCGAACAGGTGCCGTTGTCGCTCGGGAGTCATGAGGGCGTCGACCGCGGCGATCTTCGGGAGGATCGCGAAGGTCTGTTTGGAGAGGCCCTTCCCACCGATGTGGCGACTCCTCGCGAGGGCCTCCCGGTAGCTTGTTGCTCCGAGTACGGATCGCGACGGTGCGGGGAAGACTGAGTTGTGCCGGGGCACGATTAGCTTCCGAGCCTCCACGTCGCACCGCCGGGGACCGCCGGCAGGAAGGCCGATGGGGATATCGATCCCGGCGGCGGCAAGTTGGCCGGAGTCAAGGCCAGCGATAACTGTCTTCAAGTCCGTCACGCACTCGACGGTGACATCCTCACTGTCGCTCTCTGAGGGCACGGTCACCACGATCCAGCCTCCGCGGCAACCATCGATCCCAGCCACGAACGCCATCTCGCCTCTCCAGTTCAAGTCGATCCGCAGGCCAGCCTAATGGTGGCTTACGGCCTCGCTAATTCTCCGCCTACGGCGCGGACGAGGTGGTCGACGACGTACCCGGTGCGGTGGTGGTGCTCGAACCGGACGAGCCCGGCGCCGTTGTCGTCGTCCCCCTGCCGTTCACCGTCGTCGTGGTCGTGGTCGTGGCCTTGCCCGTCGTGGTCGTGGCCTTGCTATTCACAGTCGTCGAGGTTCGCTGCACCGAGCTTGTCGTGGTCACCTTGGGCGCGACCGTCGTGGGCGGACTGACCAACTCCCCCCGCGGCCCGACGTAGACGACCGCGTATGGTGGGCGGACGAGTATGTAGGTCGTCAGCGCCACCACGAAGATTCCGAGCACGATCCAGGTCGACACCCTGACGCGTCCTGGTCGAGCGCCGCCCTCGGCGGTCTCGCCCTCGCGTGTCACGAGCCCGTCTCGATGCTCACACCCGGCGAGATGATTCCGGCTTCGCGCAAGCCGATCGAGATGCGGCCCCGCAGCGTGCGGCCCACCTCGAACTGCTTGCCAGGCAGGGTCCGTGCGACGACCCGCACTTCGAACTGATCGACGGAGATCGACTCGATTCCCATGACTGACGGCTCGTCGAGCAGCAACGGCCGCAACGCCTCGTCGGCGAAGGCGGCATGCCCGACCTCGCGCAGCACTTTCGTCACGGTACTGACGTCCGCNNGCGCCGTTGAGGGTCCGCAGACGGGTCACGCGGAGAGTGATCTCCTCGACGGTCCCAGTCACGACGGCAGCTCCAACGACTGTTTTGATCTCGACGATGTCGCCGTAGTCGTACTGCCGCTCCGACACGATGAAGAAGCCAGCCAGCAGGTCCTGTACCAGCGTCTGTGCTCCAAAGCCGAGGCCGACACCGAGAGCGGCTGCGGGTGCTACAAGGGTGGCCAGAGGCACGCCGAGTCTCTCGAGCACGAGCACGCTGACGACGACGTACACGATCGCCAGGAACACACCCCTTACTACCTCGGTGACGGCATGACGGTGCTTGGCGACTTGTGACCGCACGAGCTCGTCCGTCGCGGGGATAGACACGTCGATGCGCGCCGTCAACGAGCGGGTGACAGCGGTCGCTGCACGGGAGACTAGGAACGCACCGCTCACGAGCATCACGATCTCGAGCGCGTCGGTCCGTGCCCACAGCTCGAAGTCTGAGAGCGGAGTGATGGAAGCGAGCATGAGGGACCATTCTGGCCGCTCGACGGGGTCCGCGTGTCCGATCGGTGCGAGGCGCCACCGATGCCCGGATCTAAGCCGCACCGCGATCTGCCTGAGGCGCCGAGCCGCTATGGTCACAAATGTAAGTGCACGGTTTCGATTGATCGCCGTGCCGATGACGTCGCTCCGGACCTTGGTGACGCAACGCAAGACCAAGGGAGCGTTTTTATGAACGCAGTCGATCCGTCATCGAGCGAGCCTCTACCCTCAGACCAAGAACCATCCGACTCGTGGTCGAGTGCCGCCCTCGCGAGCGCTACTAGCCCTGTGTTTCTTCCGGCGATGTTGCTGATCCGCCCTGGTTCCATCGAGAGCCCCGAGACAACCGGCCCCGATCAATCTGGTCTAGACAGCACCGATGTCGGCACCACCGACGAGGTCCACCTGCTGTGATTTTTGGACGCGCTGCGGACGTAGATGACCGTTCGAGCAGCGGCTTACCTCTCGCCCCCGGGGGAGGTGCCCCCCTCCCCCCGGGGGCGGTGCCCCAACACCCCCGGGGGCGGTGCTCGCCCGGCGCCGATAAAGTGACACTTGAGTGACAGATCCAACCGGTTCTGGCGTCGTCGCCCGCTAGGCTCGCCCTAGCTCAGCTCGAGCGAGAGTTCCTCCGCTTTCGGAGGAAGATTGGCGGTCCCCGATGGGACCCCCGCACTGTCGGAGCCCCCGGCGTTGGCACGCCGCTCGAGCCCGAGAACCCCGTAGCGGCAGCTGAGACACCCGAAGGCGACCAGCCTCCGGTTCGCCTTCCGGCTAACGGTCAGCTCGACGTATCAGATCGGACAGCGTCGAAGGAGTGGACACTGGCCGGAACCCACACGAAGAACCTCCGCACCGCCGACTGGCTGTATCGCTCGCAGGAAGTCAGCGTCTTGTGGCTCGTCGCGCG
>PLDN01000094.1 GCA_003136185.1 Acidimicrobiaceae bacterium
TCGTGGACACCTGGTGGCAGACCGAGACCGGCGGCATCCTGATCACGCCGCTGCCGGGCATCACCACGACCAAACCTGGCGCAGCTATGACGGCATTCCCCGGGATCGACGCGGACGTGGTCGACAACGACGGCGTATCGGTCGGCAACGGTGAAGGGGGATACCTCGTGATCCGCCAGCCCTGGCCGGGCATGTTACGCGGCATCTGGGGCGACCCCGAGCGCTACCGCGAGACCTACTGGTCGCGCTTTCCCGGCGCGTACTTCGCCGGCGACGGGGCAAAGAAGGACGAGGATGGCGACCTTTGGCTCCTCGGCCGGGTTGACGACGTGATGAACATCTCCGGCCACCGGATCTCCACCACCGAGGTCGAGCACGCATTGGTCGGCTCACCGCTCGTCGCCGAGGCGGCCGTCGTGGGGGCGACCGACGCCACCACCGGTCAAGGCATCGTCGCCTTCGTGACCTTGAAGGGCGATATCGAGCTCACCGACGAGCGAGCCGCGGAGATCG
The DNA here is from genome assembly GCA_003136185.1 of Acidimicrobiaceae bacterium. Lineage (GTDB taxonomy): Bacteria > Actinomycetota > Acidimicrobiia > Acidimicrobiales > Bog-793 > Palsa-601. Next base: position 514 of record PLDN01000094.1, read on the forward strand.
TGGCCGAGCTACGCGAGTTTGTCGCCGTCGCCATCGGTCCGATCGCCAAACCGAGGCAGATCCTTCTCTCGCCCGAGCTGCCGAAGACCCGGAGCGGCAAGATCATGCGGCGGCTGCTGCGTGACGTCGCCGAGAACCGAGACCTCGGCGACGTGACAACGCTCCTCGATCCGGCGGTGGTGAGCTCGATCAAGGCACAGATGCCGGCCAACGCAGAAGAGGAGTAGCTCGGTTCAGGCCGATGCTTGGGAACGGATCGCCGACACAAGCGCCGCCACTGGAGCCATGAGCGGCCGCTGGCTCGAGTAGCAGAGGTGATAGCGCCTGAACCGGATCGGCTCGCGAGGCGTGAGCCAGGTGAGCGACGGCTCGACGGCGTGGCGCGCCGTCAGCATCCCGATGCAGGCGTGGCCGAGGCCTGCCGCCACCAGCCGTTGCAGCGCAAGGTTGTCGTCCGTTCGATAGACGATCTTCGGTGCGATCCCGAGCCGTGACCAGGCCTCTTCGAGGTCCGTCTGATAGCGCCAACGCCTCGTCCAGGCAACGACCTCCTGACCATCGAGCAGAGCAAACGCCGGGTCGTCGGAGGCAGCGAGCAGGCTGTCGCGGCGCGTCAGGATCACGAAGGGGTCGTCGATGATCGGGATGGCCACGATCCGCTCGTCAGGGTCCGGGTCGGTCGTAAGGACGAGGTCGACCCTCCCGCGGGCCACCGAGTTGAGGACGGCCTCTCCCTCGGTGACGTCGCTCAGCACCACGCCGACGTCGGGATGGACCTCTCGAAACGCACGCAGTGCGGCAGGCATGACCTCAGTCGCCATCGTCTGGGTGACGCCTACGCGAATGACCGTGCGCTCGTGTCCCGCCTGTGCCAAATCAGCCTCGAGGGCATCGACCTCACTGAGAGCACGGCGGGCTCGCCTGTAGACCGCCTCGCCCGCCGGCGTGAGTACTACCTTCCCGCGGCCGCCGGGCCGATGGAAGAACTCGTGCCCGAGCGAGCGCTCAAGAGTCGCGATCTGGTGCGAGATGGCGGACTGCGTATAGCCGAGCACGTCGCCCGCCTGGCGGAAAGATCCCTCGTCCGCCACCGCCACGACGGCTCGTAACGCTCGGAGGTCGACGCGCTGAGTTTCAATCAGTTCTGTTGATCGTACTGACATCAGTTCTTCAGCTTATCGTATGTTTTGTCTTGTTACTCTAGAAGCAGCAGGTGAACCCAAGGGGGTTTCATTACGAACTGACGACGGAGGGAGGCCACATGATCAGCCAGCGGCACCTCGGCAACCGCCAACTCGCGCGGCTACGAGCGCTCATGTACACGCTCATCCTCCTCTCTTCGAGCCAGCAGGTGGCGATTGCGCCTCTGCTCCCCGAGTACGCACGGCGTTACTCACTGAACGGACCGCAAGAAGGAATCCTGCTCGCCTGCGCCGGCGTCGCGACGCTCGCCGTCTCGATTCCTTCAGGTGCGCTGTCCGATCGCTTCGGCCCCCGTCGCCTCACGATTCTCGCCGGCTGGGCAATGGCCGCCGGCTGCCTGCTGCAAGCCTTCGCACCGAGTTTCGATCTCCTCCTCGTCGCTCGCCTCGTCTTCGGCGCCGGGTACGGCATCGTCTGGTCGGCCGGCCTGGCTTGGCTCTCTGGGGCGGCCGGCGACAAAGCCGGCCTACGTGGCGTCGTGACGAGCTCCGGCGTCGGCGGCATCGCGGGACCAGCTCTCGCAGGCGTGGCCGCCCAGTACTTCGGCTTGGCCTCGCCCTTGGTGATAGCGGCCGTTGCCTGCGGGGTCGCGACGGCACTGCTCGGCACCGTCAGGATCGACCATCGGCTGCCTGCTGAGGTCGAGCGCTACGGCCTCGTCGAGCGCCTCGGTATGGCGATGTCCGACCGGGCCACCGTCGCGTCGCTGGTGGCGGTCGTCGCTGCGGGGATGTCGGCGGGTTTCTTGGCGCTGCTCGTGCCGGTCGTGCTTCATGGCGACGGCGTCACCACGACGAGGATCGGGTTCTACTTCGCGTTCTCGTCAGTCCTCTACATAGCCGGCAGCTCGGTGACTGGTGCTCTCGGCAACCAGGTCGTGCGGGTCCGCACTGCGCTCGCAGCGGTGCTCGTGCTGGTCGTCGTCATGATACCCGCCTCAATCAGCACCGCGTCGATAGCCATCGTCATCATGCTGTGCGCCGCTGCCACGGTCCGGTCGGTGCTCTGGTCGGTCGCCTACCCTCTCGGGTCGGCCGCTGCCGAGCGCACCGGAGCTGGAGTCGGCGTCATGATGGGACTGCTGAACGGCGTCTGGGCCGTGACGGCCATAGCGAGCCCACTCGTCGCCGGGAGCCTCGTCGGCTCGGTCGGCGCAAAGGGGGCATTCGCGGCCTGCGGGCTCGTGTGTATTGCAGCTCTGGGAGTCGGCTGGGTTGCCATCCGGCCCTCGCTCGAGGAGTCGACTCCGCTGGCGCTCCCCGTCAGCTCGGGCGAGACGAACTCACACGAGCTAGACGACCTCGGTGCGTATCTCGGGCCGTCGACTGGCGCGGTCCCCCGCGTAAGCGGCTGACGCGGCAAGGCGAACTCGTCGCCGCGATGCAGGCACTTACCTTCTCAACGGACATGTAACTATTGACACGTCGTGCGGAATTAAATACCTGCCTCCGGCGGGTTCGACGCCAGGCAGAAGCACGGCACTGACCGGCGGACCGTCAGAGGATGTTCAACCCGCCGATGACGACACCTACGACGATGAGAAGGATGCCGAATATCATCGTGCCCCGGACCAACCCGATGACTCCGGCGACGATCAGGACGATTCCGATTATCCAAAGCAGTGGGGCATGTAGCCCGTGGATCTTGGCTAGGAGCATCGCTAGTTGCACGTGACCACCTCTCGTGGCGAGCGTAACGGCGTCGCTCGTCAGAGAAGCGGCTCAGCGCTGGTGGAAGACCGGCTCCCGGTGCTCGACGAACGCCTTCGCCGCCTCACGGTGGTCCTCTGTTGTCCCGGTGTGGATGTGGTGGGCGGCTTCCATGTCGAGGCATTCACCGAGCTCGCCGTTGACAGCGCGGTTGAGGTTCTCCTTCATGTAGCGATAGGCGACCGACGGCCCGCATGCCAGGCGCCGAGCACGCTCGAGGGCCTCCCGCTCGAGATCCTCCGCCGCAAAGACAGCGTTCACTATGCCGAGCCGCTCTCCCTCTTCAGCCGTGATCCGCTCGGAAAGGAAATAGAGCTCACGTGCCTTGGCCGCGCCGACCAATCTCGTAAGAAACCACGTCCCCCCATAGTCACCCGCAAATCCCACTCGAGCGAAGGCAGTCGTCAGGATTGCGCCTGACGCCGCGTACCGCAGATCGCACGCGAGCGCGAGAGACAGTCCTGCACCGGCGGCCGGCCCCGGGATCATGGCGATCGTCGGTTTGGGCATGCTCCACAACCGGCCGGCGGTCTCTCGCTGATTGACCCGCTGGCGATGGACCACCGCGTCGTAGGAGAGTCGTCCACCTCGCCCGCCGCTGCCGACGCCGTCCTCGCCTGCCATCCCCTTCACGTCGCCCCCGGCGCAAAAGGCGCCACCGGCGCCGGTCATTACTACGCATCGCACGTCGTCGTCTGTCTCGAACTGGCCGAGCAACCGCGCCATCGCGGTCATCATCGGCCCGCTGAAGGCGTTGCGCCTCTCGGGCCGGTTGAGCGTGAGAACAGCGACGCCTTCGTCGATGCTTGCGAGGAGGTCTCCGGTTCCCGTGTCCACCTGTGTCATAAGACCTCTCTCCTATTCCTTCGTAGTCGCAGCGGTGACATGCGGTGCAACCGCGAACCGAACGCCTGCGATCTCAGTCGAGATCGTCTCATGTAGTCCCTCGATCGGCGTGAGCCCAAGGCCGCATCCGACAATTCCTTCATGACCGCGGTCAGGGCTTGCCACGAACGAGATGACCTGGCCCGCGTCCGGCAGCAGAACAGCTGTGCCGTCGAGCGTCACGTCCGGGCCGAGTACCTCTGCCCACGTAGCCGCTGCTGCTGGCGGATCCGCGACGGCCACCTCGAGTGATGTCACGCCTCCGGGTCGGACGGCCGCCGATCTCGCGGCCTCCTCGCCTCGCCACGCCGGTCCGGCCCAGTGCCAGGAGTTCGGCGGATCGGCCCAATCGAGCGAGACGATCGCTCCGGGTACCTCGCGCGGATCGAGATGGGTCCCCGACACGTCGTCCAGGTCCGCCTGCCACACGATGCGGATCCCGAGCGCGGTCGCCCGGCGCCGCGGGGCGATCCGGTCGGCGAACTGGAAGATCGCCATGTAGCCACCATCGGTCCCACGACGCTCGAGATAGCGGTGTCCTGCGGAGTCCTCGGTGAGTGGCGTGAGGACTTCGACGAAACAATCGCCGGCTGCCAACACACGGTTCTCGAGACCGAAGTAGCCGACGCCCTCGTCTTCGAACCCAGGGGCGAGCCCGAGCTCGGACTCAAGGCGCGCCGTCGTTCCCGGCAGGTCACGTGTGATCAGGACGACCTGGCGGAGCCGCACGGGGACATTCACTGACGAGGACGCTACCTGGGATCACAGGCGCGATGGGTGCGCCGCGCCGCTGATCGTGTTGCGGGGCGGGCGAGGGTCGCCAAGGATGGCCCAATGCACATTCTCGTGATCGGTGGGACCCAATTCATCGGACGCCACATCGTCGGCACCGCTCTCGCGGGCGACGATGTCGTCACCCTTTTCCATCGCGGCAAGACGAATCCTGACCTGTTCCCCGAAGCAGACCACCTGCTCGGCGACCGCAACAGCGACCTCACGGCCCTGTCGACTGGCGAGTGGGATGCCACCATCGACACGTCGGCTTACGTGCCGCGCCAGGTCCATGCTCTCGCCGATGCGCTCGGGGGACGTGGCGGTCACTACGTGCACATTTCGTCGGTGTCTGCGTACGCCCCTCCGACGGCGCCAGGCGGGACCGAGGAGCTGCCGCTTGCGGTACTGGACGACCCAAGTACAGAGAAGGTGAACGATCATACCTACGGCGGCTTGAAGGCACTCTGCGAGCAGGCCTCGCACGACGGGTTCGGCGAGTCAGTCAGCATCGTCCGCCCGACGTACGTTGCCGGTCCGCACGACCACACCTACCGCTTCACCTACTGGGTCGAGCGCCTCGCCGGTGGCGGTCAGGTCCTCGCGCCAGGACCGTCTGACAACCCGTTCCAGGTGATCGACGTCCGGGACCTGGCGAATTTCATCGTTCTGCTCGCTCGCCAGCGCCAGTCGGGTGCGTATCACGCGGTGAGTCCGGCGCCGGCGTTTAGTTTCGAAGACTTCTTGACCACCGCGGCCGCCGAAGTTGCGCCGGACGGTACCGAGCTCGTCTGGGTCGATTCCGACTGGCTCGAGGCGGCGGGCGTGACTGCCGAGGAGCTCCCTCTCTGGGCCGGCACCGAGGAAGGCCGCGACGCAAGCGCGCTCGACCCGAGCCGTGCAATGGCGGCCGGGCTCTCGCCGCGACCGCTCGCGCAGACCGTGCGTGAGCTCCATGCGGAGGAGCTGGCCCAGCCCACCGATCGCCCGAAGGCTGTCGGGCTCGACGCCGAGCTCGAGGGCGAGCTCCTCGGTACCTGGCTCGCAACTCAGTAATCGTTCGTTCAGCAGCACGAATACCTCGCAGTTCACCCGATAGGGTTATTGCCACGACTCGAGCGAGGGGGAATCCGGTGAGCAACCACTGCAGCCGGAGTTCGGCGCGAGTCAAGTCGCACGTCGCTCGCATCTGCGCGCCGCTTCTCGGTGCGGCCCTGATCGCGGGTGGTATCGCAAGCGTCGCACCCGGTGCTACGGGCGCAATCGACGCTCATTGGGTAAAACAGGCCGTTCCGACGACGGCCTTCGCTTCGCCCGGCTCCCTGGCGCCGACGACTTGTGTCGCCCACACAACCTTTTGCATCGTGATCGAGCTCGACTCCGCCGTGGTGGATTCGAGCTCCCGTATCGGCGACGCTGCCCTTGTGACGACCGACGGTACGACTTGGACGCAGTACGCAACGCTTCCATTCGCCCTCAATAACGACACCGACGTATTGAGCGTCGTCACCTGGCTCTCGGCCTCCTGCAACTCGTCGACCGATTGCTGGATCGCGGGATCCGGCCCGAACGATCAGCCCGAACTGGCGCAGTCAACAGATGGTGGCCAAACGTGGACGCTCGAGACACCAAGCGCTTGGTCTCTCGCGAGTTACTCGTGGTGGCCGAACTCTGTCGACTGCGTCACCTCGACGACGTGCTGGTTGGCCGGGACGGACGCTGACAGCCTGCAAGACCCCGTGGCGGCGGTGACAACGAACGGCGGTCAGAGCTGGACTACGTTCGCAAGCAGTGCGGACTCAACCGCGCCGTGGGTGACGGACGCGACGCTCCCGACGGTCGTGTCCTCAGACCCGAACGGGACCTACGGCTTGAACGGCATCTCCTGTGTCTCGGCGCTCTCATGTGTCGCCGTAGGAGGCCTGAACGAGGCTGACGGCACAGCAGCCGCGATCTCTACAACGAACGGTGGTGCCACTTGGTCGCTCTCGCCTGATCCGGCGCTGAGCGGGATCCAGCAGCTCTTCGCAATCTCATGTCTCGCGGCGCCGAGCGGTCTGCCGACGTGTACCGCAGCCGGGAGTGCGATCGCCGCGGCGGGTCCCGTCGTCCTCACCTCCCTCGATGGAGGCACGACGTGGTCGGGCAACGAGTTCCTCGCCGGAACAGGGTGGCTCGATTCGATCTCCTGCGTCGATGCCAACAACTGCTGGACGGCCGGCGCGGGCACCACTCTTTCCCTCGCCGGCACCGCCGACGGTGGCCAATCGTGGCAGCCGACCTACGCCGACAACTCCAATCAGGAGGGTGTCGTCTCCTGCGCCAACATAGATCTGTGCGTCGCCACGACCGCGACTGGCTTATATGTGACGACGGACGACGGGGGCCTCAGCACGGGCTCGATTGCGCACGCGACGGGCGACGTGCAACAACGTCGCGCTGCCAAGGTGACCCAGCCGTTGCCGGTCGTGACCCTGTCAGGTACCACAGCTCGCGCTGGCAAGCCATACGCCGTCACGGGCAAGGACTACAGCCGTCTCGCTCACGTGGGACAGGACGTATCACTCACCCTGACTTCGCCAACGGGAGTGAAGACGACTGCAGTCGTCCGGGCTCAACTGAACTACTTCTATAGCTACGCCGTTGCAGATCTCGCTCCCGGCTCGACGAAGGTGACGGCGTCGATCTCCGGCCTCGCACCGTCAAGCATCGTCGTCGAAGGTTTCAAAGGTGCCGCTCCCGTTGTCCGGTCCATCAAGCCCGGCGCCGGCCCACTCGCCGGTGGCAACACGGTGACCATCGCCGGCAAGAACCTCACGGGGGCCACCTCCGTCAAGTTCGGATCACGCCTCGGAACACGCGTGAAAGTCCTCTCCGATGACGAAGTGACCGTGCGCGTGCCCGCTGGCAGCGGTGAACTCCATGTCACCGTCGTGACCGCTGGTGGGGGCGCGAATGCAGTAGCTGCAGCTGCGATCTACACATACGCAGCGTCCCCGGTCATAGAGCGAATCACCCCGTCGTCCGGAAACGCGAGCGGAGGCAACACCGTCCACCTGGACGGTCCGGGACTCGTGTGGGCGCTGAAGGTCGAGTTCGGAACTCACAGCGCCACCGACCTCAAGGTGCTGTCGGCCGACGCGATCAGCGTCAAGGTCCCTGCTGGCACGGGAACGGTGAAGGTAGTCGTGCTGGCGCGCGGTGGTAAATCCGCTGTGACAAAAAGGACTCTGTACCGCTACTAACGTCACTCTGACGATAACTGGATGACAACTTAACGTCGATCTGACGATTAGACTTAGCTGTGCCTCTCGACACGGCAACGGCCGCAGTAGCCGTCGACCTCGTCGCCCTCACGATCCTGGATGACGAGCTGTGTGTGCGGGTAGCCAAGAGGCAGACCCCACCGTTTCGAGACCATTGGGCGCTCCCCAGCCGCCTGATCTCGGAGGAAGAAGACCTCTTCGCTACTGCCGAACTTGAGCTGGCGCGCGCGACCGGGCTCGCTGAACTGCCTGTCCACCACATCGAGCAGCTCGCGGCATACGGCGATCCTCGAAGGGATCCCCGAGGGCGCGTCGTCAGCATCGCCTATCTCGCGCTCGTGGCCGGCGCCAGCACTTGGACCCACACGCCTTCGAGGCGCTGGGCCGCAGTGAGCGATCTACTCGAACAGCCGGCGGCTGCCTCGCCGCTCGCGTTCGATCACCGCGAGATCCTCGCGGACGGCGTGGCACGAACCCGAGCCAAGCTCGAGTACACCCCTCTAGCGGGTGCCTTCTGCCCTGAGACCTTCACCGTTTCCGAGCTCCGTCATGTCTACGAGGTCGTCTGGGGAGTCCACCTCGACCCGCGCAACTTTCACCGCAAGGCGACGTCGACCCCCGGGTTCCTCGCTCCCACGGGATCGAAGACCACGAGAGACGGCGGCCGTCCCGCCGAGCTCTACCGAACAGGCGATGCTCTCACCTTTCACCCGCCCCTGACTCGCCACATCTAGCCGCCCGCGACATCACCAGCGGCAGCAAGCGCCTCCTCGATGCAGCGAACGAGCTCGCGGGCGGAGTCGGCGGTGAGCTCGACCGCGACACGCGCCGAGGGCCCGGCTGCCTCGTCCACGAAGTCGATGTTGAGCGTGTGCTCGTAGGGCGAGTGGTAAGGGTGGTCGAAGTAAGTCATCGCGTGGCTCAACCGGAACCACCCCGCCGACCCCTTCCCGCTCCCGGTCACGGGCGACTTCACCGTCACGTAGGAGCACATCAGGCTGTCACCAGGTAGCGGCCGAAGAACTCGAAGATGCGCTCCCACCCGTCGGTGGCCGCCTCGGGCCGGTACATCGCCCGGTCTGTCGAGAAGAAACCATGCCCAGCCCCGTCATACCGGTGGAACTCATAGGTCGCCCCGACCCGCTTCAGCTCCGCCTCGAGCACGTCGACGTGCTCCGGCGTCGGGAACTTGTCGTCGTTGCCGAACAACCCGAGCAACGGGCAGTGAATGTTCTCGGCGAGGTGCACGATCGGCGTCACCTTCAGCGGCATGCCCTCGGGCGGATCGCCCACGACGAACGCGCCGTAGCAATCCACGGCAGCATCGATCTCCAGGGAACAAGCCGCGAGAAACGCCTGCCTTCCCCCCGAGCAATACCCGATCACTCCCGCCTTCCCGTTGAACTCGGGCAAGGACGCGAAGTGGTCGACAGCGCCCGAGAGATCGCCGAGGAACCGCTCGTCAGGTACGCCGCCGGCTCCCCGCGAGGCTGCCGCCGCGTCGTCGGGAGACGAGTCAGGCCCCTCCCGGTAGTGCAGGTTCGGCACTATGGCGAGGTACCCGTGCAATGCGAACTTGAGGGCAATCTCGATGGTGGACTCGTCCCAGCCCGGCATGTGATGGATCACCGCGACACCGGGGAATGGCCCGGGGCCGACGGGGCGAGCAAGATAGGCGTTTATCTCATCGCCACCGTGACCGGTGATCCGAATCTCTTCTGCAGTCAATCCGCTATACATCGCTAGTCCTCTCTCTCCCATACCCGCAACGGCCCGACGGCATGGAAGCCGTGGCCGCGAGCAACCGTCAGTTCTTCCCGAGATTCGTAGCCGACAACAGCCGCGCCAGGAAAATGCGCCCGGGTCATCGTCAAGCACCCCGGCCACGCAGTCGCCACCGCTCCCGATCTCGAGAACAGATTGGTCACACCCACAACCGGGGTCCCACGTTCCGACCCGCTGGCGTTCAAGATAGCGCCGGCCCACTTCACGACCCGCACCGCGTGACGCCCGGCTCTGACGGCCGGGTCATCCTCCGCCAACGCCCTTGCCTTTTCGACTGAGCCCACCCGGTAGATGGAGATGCCCGCGATCTCGTCGTTTCCGGCGATCGGTCCCGCAACGGTCATGTAACCACCCCCGTTTTTTCCGTGGGTACGTCGAAGCCTCCCGCCAACAGGGATGCTACGAACGGCGCATAAGCCGCCTCCACGATCTCCGATCCCATCTCAGCTCCTTGCTCCTCAGTAGGCGTCCTCGATCATCGCTCGCCCGATACCGTGTCGCCGATGGCACGAGGCGCACGCCTGGAGGACCTGGTCGCCCACGCGCTCGCCTTCCCCGAGGCCTGGGAGGACCACCCCTGGGGCGAGACCGTCGTCAAGGTCGGGAAGAAGGTCTTCGTCTTCCTCGGCGCCGAGGAGGGAGACCTCCCGAACAGGATGACCGTCAAGCTCCCCGACTCGGCCGACCAGGCGCTCGACCTTCCCGGCGCGTTCCCGACCGGGTACGGGCTCGGCCGCTCCGGCTGGGTGACGCTGCGCCTCGATTCCGCGCCCGGCGGCGTGCTCGAGGACTGGATCGAGGAGAGCTACCGGACTGTGGCGCCGAAGCGACTGAGTCGCCAGCTCGACGACGCAAGCGGCACCGAGTAGCCCGCCTGTTCTCGCGCGGCGCGACCACGCAGCCCCTACGCTGCGGGCATGACGCAACGCTTCCTCGAGGGGCTCGAGCGTGCCCCCGATGCGCTCAACCTGGCCTTCACCGGCGCCAACACCGGCAAAGTCGTCGTGAAGGTCTGAGCGCCCGATGAACGGCGAGCACACCCACGGCCAGGTCAGCTCCGACGGCGTAAGGATTCATTACGTCGAGCAAGGACCGAGCGACGGCCCGCTCGTGCTCCTCGTGCACGGCTTCCCGGAGCTGTCGTACTCGTGGCGCAACCAATTGCCGGCGCTGGCGGCGGCGGGGTATCACGCCGTCGCGATCGACGTGCGGGGTTACGGACGCTCGGGCAAGCCGTCTCGGGTGGAGGACTACCGGGTGGTCCGCCACGTGGCGGACAACGTCGCCGTCGCCGAGCACTTCGGCGCCGAGCACGTCGTGATCGTCGGACACGACTGGGGAGCGCCGATCTCGTGGACATCAGTGCTTCTCCGACCGGACCTGTTCGATGCGATCGCGCTCTTGAGCGTTCCGTACACGCCCCCGAGCGCGACCCAGCCGACGAAGGCATTCGCCGAAATGGTGGGGCCGGACAACGAGTTCTACATGAACTACTTCCAAGAGCCCGGCCGAGCAGAGGCCGAGGCGGAGGAGGATGTGCGGCGGTGGTTAGAGGGTTTCTATTACGGAGCGTCGGCTGACTGTCCTCCCGGTGGCGGTCTCGGGATGGCGATCGTGCCGCGTGGTGAGCGGCTCGTCGACCGGTTGGTCACCTTGGACAGAGAGCTCGCATGGTTGTCTGCAGCCGAGCTCGACGTGTACGTGGCGGAGTTCGAGCGGACCGGGCTGAGTGGTGGGTTGAACCGCTACAGGAACCTCGACAGGGACTGGACCGACCTCGCCGCCCTGCGGGGCCAACCGCTACGGGTGCCGGCACTCTTCATCGGAGGCGATAAGGACGGGCCGACGATCTGGGGCGCCAACGCGATCGCCCGGTTTGCGGACACGTTGCCGCTACTGAAGGGCAACCACATCCTCGAGAACTGCGGCCACTGGGTGCAACAGGAGAAGGCCGACGAGGTCAACGGGCTGTTACTGGAGTTCCTTGCCGAGGTGCGGCCGGCGTAGCTGGGGGTGTCCGGCGCGCTGACGCTGGCGCCGGCACGGCTGTTCCGGTCAGTCCGGCTCTTCGGGAACGACGTCGGGAACGACTTCGGGGACGACGTCGGAGCTCGCATCGCCAGCTTTCTCCCCACCACCCCCGTCGGCGTGCCGCGTAGGCAGGTGCAACCGCGAGTGCTTCTCGGTCCCTGGATAACCCATACCGGCCTCGATGTGCCTAGGCCACCAGTTCCACCGGCCGAGCAGCACGACCGTCGAAGGCACTAGCAGCGTCCTCACGAGGAACGTGTCCATCAAGATGCCGAGGGCGAGTCCCACGCCTATGTCCTTCACCTGACCGCCGCCTGCGCCCTGCGAGCCGGCAAAGGCGAGCACGGTGAACGTGCCGGCGAGCACGAGCCCAGCAGAGGTGATGGTCGGCCCGGACGCGCCGACCGCTCGCACGACCGCTTCTTTCAAGGTGTGATCGTGCGCCTCTTCGCGGATGCGGGTCATGACGAGGATGTTGTAGTCCTCGCCCAAGGCTAAGAGGAAGATGAACATGAGGAAGGGTAAGAGAAACGTCAGCCCTCCCGAACTGCCCAACTTCACGAAGATGATCGACGCGAGACCAAGCGCCGCGAGGTAGCTGAGCACGACGCTCGCGATGAGGTACAGCGGTGCGACGAGGCTCCGCAGCACGAGAGCCAGCAACAACAAGATCGCGAGAGCGGCGATCGGCACGATATGAGTGAGGTCCGAGTCCGATGTCGTCGAGATGTCAGCGAGCGCAGCAGCCTCGCCTGCGACACCCCAGTCCGTCGCCCCGACCGATCGTGCGGCGGAAGCCAGCGCCGCTCTGATCTGGGGGACTTCGTCGAGAGCGGCGGTGGAACCTGGATCGCCCACCTTGAGCCCAGCCGCGAACTGGATGATCTTGCCGTCGGCGCTTATGTACTGCGCGTCAGCCCGGTACTGCTCGTAGAGAGCGACAGGGACCTTGCTCCCCGCAGGCGGCAAGGGCGCAAGGTTCTTCGGCGGGCCGAGCTCATGGTGCAACGCGAGGAGCTCGGCAGTCGTGATCGTGACCCCGGTCGGGCTGAGGGCGCTGTTGATCGTGCTGAACAGGCCGCTGTTGCGCAAGATGAACTGCATTTTCTCGAGCTGCCCGGGATCGCTGTACGCCGACTGCTTCAACTCGACGACGAGGTTCGTCGGGTTGGAGCTCGACTGGGCGAAGTAGTGCTTCACGACCGCGTCCCCTTTCGCCGCAATCGTCCCGGCAGGCGCGCTCTCGGCGCCGCCGAAGCCGGAAGGGTTGTACCAGAAGACGCCGGCCGCCATGGCCCCGAATACGACGATCCCGATCACGAGCGTCGGTACCGGGCGCGAGACGATCCGGCCGGCCACCCTGCCCCACAATCCGATCTGTTGCCCGGGCTTCGGCTTGGACGGCCAGAAGACCGCACGGCCGAGTATCGCCATCATCGCTGGGAGCAACGTCAAGCCCGACACCAGCATGGTCGCCACGCCAATTGCGAGCGGCACGCCGAGATCGTGGTAGATCCCGAAGCTCGCAAAGAGGAGGCTGACGAGCGCCAGGACGACAGTCCCGGCCGAAGCCGTGATCGATTCGCCGACTCGTTCGACTGCCAGCGCGACCGCATCCTTCGGATCGAGACCGTCGCGGATCCCCTCTCTGACGCGGTAGACGAGGAATAGGCCGTAATCAGTGCCGGCGCCCAGCACGAGCACGATGAGCAGAAGCTGCGTCACCTCTGAGACCTTCAGAACCCCGTGCGAAGCAATCTCGCCGATGATCGAGCCCGCCACCGCCAGCACGAAGGCTGCCGGGAGCAGGGTCACGAACGGGGCCAGCACCGAGCGGAAGATGAGTAACAGCAGCACGATGATGAACAAGATCGACAAACCTTGGGTCGCGTTCCCGGCAGTGCGCGACTCTGCGTTCTGGTAGACGCCGTCGGCGACCTGGCCGGTCACGTAGTAGTGCAGGCCTGGCGGCGCGCCCACCTTGTCGAACGACGCTATGACGGCAAAGACGATCGTCTTCGCCTGGGCGGGGTTGAAGCCTGCCGCATTCGAGATGGCACTGACTAGGACCGCATTGTGCGTCGGCGCCTCGCCATAGAACGCGACGTGCACGATCCCGGCGATACCCCGGACACGCACCACGTCCCGCTGCACCGATGCAAGGTCGGCGGGACTGAGCGTCCCGTGTGACGTGGCCGCGACGATCAGCACCGGTTCGGCGCTCTCCTTGCCAAGTAGCGGTTGAGCGAGGTCGGCGGCTCGGACATCGGGCGCGTTCGTCGGCAAGAACGCTGTGTTCTGGTTGTTCACCTGGCTCGACAACGATGGAAGATCCCGCACGAGGTTGAACGTGCCGAGGAGCCACACGATGACGATGATCCAGCGGAACTTGACGGTGAACCTGCCGAGACCGCGGTAGAAGGTGTGCATTCAGTTGACTCTCTCGTCCTCGTCCGGCTCCAGTCGGAGCTCGTAGTAGCGGGCGCTCTCGAAGGGGTTCTCTCGATAGGGGGGTATCAGCACGAAGCCCAAACTCGTGTAGATCCCGGCCGCAGCGGTCAGCTCGGCCACAGTGTCCAACCGGATGCTCGAGTACCCGAGCTCTCGTGCGGCGTCGATTGCAGCGACACAGAGGGCCTGGCCGTGCCCCCGGCCTCGTGCCGCAGGCTGCACGTACATCCGCTTCAGCTCGGCGACGCCATCGTCGAAGCGGCGCACCCCGGAGCAGCCGACCGGCGTCGGGGCAGGAAACGGTGGCTGATCGTCGATCGCGAGGAAGGCCGCACCACTCGGAGGCCCGAAGATCTGCGACAGATCGCGCAGCTCACCCTCGAAGTCCTGAAAGTCGAGAGGGAACGACAACGAGGCAACGTACTCACGGACGAGCACGCCGAAGTCCGCAAACTCAGAGTCCGTCTCGGCTCTCGATATGAAGGCGGCCCTCCTCACGCCCTGACGTTAGTGCAGGCCTGCACGAGTCAATTCTCGCCCGTCAGCGAAAGTCGCGTGACGACACCGAGACTGACGGGAAGTCGACCTCCTCGAGATACTCGGCGATGAGGTTCGCCGAACTGAGCGCCTCCCGGTTCCCGCCGTCAGCCCTCTCGAGGCGCCCGCGGACAACCATGACGACCGCAGACCGCGCAACCTTCCGGTAGCGCACCCAGAGACCGGGAGAGCAGATGACGTTAAACAGCCCCGTCTCGTCCTCGATGTTCAAGAACGTGACGCCTCCTGCGGTCGCCGGCCGTTGACGGTGCGTCACGATCCCTGCGATCGTGACGCGGCTCCCGTCTTCGGCATCGAGCAAGGAGGCGATCGTGACGGCTCCTTGCGCCGTGAGCGCCTCGCGGGCAAAGACCATCGGTGAGGACTCGGGCGAGAGGCCAAGTGTCTTCAAGTCGGCTGTCATCTCCTCGAACGGCGTCATCTCCGGGAGCAGCGGCGCGACGGTGCCGACGACCGTGCCTGGCAACCGGTCGGGCCTCGCCTCCGAAGCCGCACCGGAGATCCAGAGCGCCTCGCGCCGGGAGAGCCCCTCCGACCCGGGGAACCCGGACAGCTCGGACACTGCACCTGCGGTCGACAGCGCCTCGAGTACTCCCCGGCCTGCCCCCGAACGCCGCGCGAGATCTTCCAGGTCCTCGTAGGGCCGGCCCGCCGCGATCACTTCGGCGAGTTCTTCACCAACGCCTTTCACCGAGGCGATCCCGAGGCGGACAGCCGGTTCGGGGCGTGACGGGTCGACCCGCTCGAGCGATGCGAGTGCCTCGCTCCGGTTCACCTCGGGCCCCCGCACGACCACCCCGTGACGGCGGGCATCCGCCACGAGCGTGTGGGGCGCCCAGAATCCCATGGGTTGTGAGTTGAGCAAGGAGGCTAGAAACGCAGCCGGATAGCGCAACTTCAGCCATGCGCTCACGTACACGAGGTAGGCGAAAGAGACCGAGTGGCTCTCGGGGAAGCCGAAGTTCGCGAAGGCCCGCAATTTGTCCCAGATCTCCTCGGCGGTCTCGCCGACGATCCCCCGCTCCGCCATCCCGGCAAAGAGCCGTTCGCGGAGGCGTTCCATGCGGGCGGCGGAGCGTTTCGATCCCATTGCCTGGCGGAGCTGATCGGCTTCGGCCGCACTGAACCCGGCAGCATCGATCGCCATCTCCATGAGCTGCTCTTGGAACAGCGGCACTCCGAGCGTCTTCGCGAGGCTCCGCTCGAACACCGGATGCAGATAGGTGACCGGCTCGAAGCCGTTCCGCCGGCGGATGTAGGGATGCACCGATCCCCCCTGGATCGGCCCGGGACGGATCAGGGCAACCTCGACGACGAGATCGTAGAAACACCTCGGCTGCAACCTCGGCAAAGTCGCCATCTGGGCACGGCTCTCCACCTGGAAGACCCCGACCGAGTCCCCTCGGCAGAGCATCTCGTAGACCTCGTCGTCCTGCGGAATCGTCGCCATGTCGAGCGCGACGCCGTGGTAGGAGGCCACAGTGCCGATCGCCCGGTGCAGCCCTTCGAGCATGCCGAGGCCGAGTAGGTCGAACTTCACGAGCCCGACCACTGCGCAGTCGTCCTTGTCCCACTGGAGCACTGTCCGGTCCTTCATCCGCGCCCACTCGACCGGGCAGACCTCAGAGACCGGCCGGTCGCAGATCACCATCCCGCCAGGGTGGATGCCGAGGTGGCGTGGGAAACCCTCGAGCTCGATAGCAGCGGCAAGCACGGGAAGCGGGATCTCCGTCCCCGCCAGGGTCTCACCAGGGCCGAGCGGCTCACGGGCGACGTCGTCACGCCCGGGCCCCCCGTCACCTCTCGACCGGGCCGCATCCCGCTCTGCTACCTCACGCGCGACCTCGCCAGACCACCACGACCAGTGACCACTCCGGTCTCCTGCGAGCCCCCGGTGGCCACCGAGCGAGCCCCATCGCTCGATATCCTTCGCCCACCGGTCGACCTGACCAGCTGGATAGCCGAATGCCTTCCCGGCGTCGCGGATCGCTGAGCGGGCACGGTAGGTCACGGTCACCGCAACGAGAGCAGCACACTCGCGCCCATAGCGCCCGTAGACGTACTGGATGACCTCCTCGCGCCGCCCACTCTCGATGTCGACATCGATGTCGGGTGGCCCGTCGCGCTCTGGTGAGAGGAACCTCTCGAACAACAGCCCGAGCGAGACAGCATCGGCGTTCGTGATCCCGAGGACGTAACAGACCGCGGAGCTCGCAGCCGAGCCCCGGCCCTGGCAGAAGATGTCACTGTGACGGCAGAACTCGACGATGTCGAAGACGATGAGGAAGTAGCCGGCAAAGTCGAGCTGCTCGATCATCGCAAGCTCGTGATCGAGCTGCCGCCATGCGCCCGGGGTCTTCTCGGCGTCACGCGTCCCGTAGCGCCGCGGCGCCCGCTCGTCGACGAGCGCCCGCAGCCACGTCATCTCCGTATGTCCTTTCGGCACGGGGAAGGCGGGCAGCTTCGGCGCTACGAGCTTCAGGTCGAACGCGCAACTGAGCCCGAGGTCCGCCGCGTGCTCGACCGCTCCCGGATACCGAGCAAAACGCCTCGCCTGCTCCGCACCCGACCTCAAATGGGCGGAGGTACCCGCCGGGAGCCAGCCGTCGAGCTCGTCGAGTGGGCGGCCAGACCGCACCGCAGCGAGCACTGTCGCGATCCGCCGGTCAGCAGGACGGGCGTAGTGGACGACGTTCGTCGCAAGGATCGGGAGTGAGCGGCGGGCTGCTAGGGCGGCTAGAGCGTCGTTTCTCGCGGAATCGATCGGATCACCGTGGTCCCAGAGCTCGACGGCCACGTTGTCGGCGCCGAAGTGCTCGACGAGTTGATCGAGCTCACGTGCGGCCGCCGCCGGGCCGTGATCGACGAGTGCCCGGGGAACGGCTCCTTTCCGGCAACCGGTGAGAGCCACGAGGTGACCGCCCGCGAGCTCGCCGAGGCGGGAGAGGTTGTGAGCTGGGCGAAGCTTCTCGCCGCCAGCAAGATGCGCCTCGCTCAATGCCCGCGCCAGGCGGGTGTAGCCCTCCGGGTCCCGCGCGAGCAGGACGAGATGGGAGCCCGCAGGGTCCGGGACCCGGGTCCGGGGGGCGGCCGGTCCGCCGCCGGCGAGAGCCAGCTCGGCGCCGTAGACCGTCCGCATCCCCGCCTCGCGCGCCGCCTCGAAGAAACGCACGATCCCGTACAAACCCTCGTGATCGGTCAGCGCGAGCGCCTCGAGCCCGAGCCGTGACGCCTCGGCGACGAGCTGTTCGGGGTGTGAGGCTCCGTCGAGGAAGCTGAAGCTCGAGTGGCAGTGGAGCTCGGCGTACCTCACCCCGGAGAGGTTAGCGCCGGCTACGAACGTACGTTCGTGGTCGGCCGCCCAGACCTTATTCGGGTGCCACCCGACCGAAGTCGTCCTCGAGCCTCACGATGTCGTCCTCGCCGAAGGACTCGCCGTGCTGCACCTCGATGAAGACGAGCTCAGTCGTGCCGATGTTCTCGATGCGATGCGGGGTGCCTGTTGGTACGTCGACTGCCGACCCGGCGGCAACAGGCACCACCTTGCCGTCGAGCGTCACGGCTCCTTCGCCTGCCACGACGAACCAGTGCTCAGCCCGGTGGGCGTGCACCTGGTAGCTCAAACGGCGACCGGCATGGACCACGATCCGCTTGACCTTGTAGCTCTCGGCGTCCTCGAGAACCGTGTAGTTCCCCCATGGTCGGTCGTCGTACTCGAGCTGCGCCACCCCCTCATTCTGGCCGAGTGGTCGGCACCTCGACGAGCTCTTCAGGCAGGAGCGGGGCCACCGGCATTGCGGCACCCCATGGTTGGCTCGCCTTCGCGTCGGCGTCGGCATCGGCCGCACCGGCCGCATCGCGGTCCGCGCCCACCGGAGCGGGTAGGTCAACGACGAAGGTGGCTCCACCGCCTGGCGTGTCCGCCACGAACACCCGACCCTCGTGGGCGAAGACAACCGCGGCCACGATCGAGAGACCAAGGCCGTTCCCGCCCTTCGAACGCTGACGGGACTCGTCAGCGCGCCAGAACCGGTCGAACACCTTCGATCGCTCGGCTTCGGGGACGCCCGGCCCATGGTCGATCACCTGCAGGCGGACGTAGTCCCCTGCTTGTTCGCCGACGATCTCGACCGGCGAGCCCTCCGGCGTGTGGGCCAACGCGTTCGCCACGAGATTGGCCATCACCTGGTGCAACCTCTCCTCGTCGCCGAGAGCGACGAGGTCGTCGCCTGATGTCCGCACCGAGATCTCGCGGTCCGGCGCGACGACGAGGGCATCCCGGACGGCATCCTCGGCGACGGTGATCAGGTCGACCGGCGCCTTGTCGAACGGGCGTCCCTGATCGAGGCGTGCCAGGAGCAGAAGGTCTTCCACAAGTCCGGACATGCGGGAGGACTCGCTCTCGATCCGCCGCAGCGCCGCAGCCAAGTCCTCGGGGCGCGCCATGCCCCCGTCACGGAAGAGCTCCGCGTAGCCGCGGAT
>PLDN01000134.1 GCA_003136185.1 Acidimicrobiaceae bacterium
CTCGACGAGGCACATGCGGCACATTCCGACCGGCTCCATGCGGGGGTGGTAGCAGAAGCGGGGAATGAAGACCCCGGCCCGCTCGGCCACTTCGATGATGAGCTCGCCGGGCGCGGCGGTGACCTGGCGGCCGTCGATCGTGAGCGTCAGCTCGGCGGGAGGGGCAGCCGTGACGTCAGACATGGCGGACCTCGTCGGGAGGAAGCGGGCAACCGCCCTCTTTGACGTGCAGCAGGAACTCGTCGCGGAACTGATGGATCCCCGAGACGATCGACGACGGGATTGAGGGCCCGAAGACGCAGATCGTCGTCTGTTTGGGGGGCCAGGTGAGACCAGGTGCGAGGTTGTCGCACGCGTCGAGCAGTAACTCCAGGTCCTCTTCCCGGCCAAGGCCGTCCTCGATGCGCCGGAGGATCTTCTCGATCCAGCCACTCCCCTCGCGACACGGCGTGCACTGGCCGCAGGATTCACGGTGGAAAAAGCGAGAGATGCGCCAGGCCGCCCGCACGATGCACGTCGTCTCGTCCATCACGACGATCGAGCCCGAGCCGAGCATGGAGCCGGCCTTGCCCACGGCGTCCTGGTCGAGGCCCATGTCGAGGTGCTCGGGATAGAACCAGGGCGCCGAGACTCCACCTGGGATGAACGCCTTCAGCTCGTGACCGCTACGTACGCCGCCACCGAGGGAGGGGTCGTAGATGAGGTCCCGGAACGTTGTCTTCGACATCTCGAGCTCGTACCATCCCGGCCGCTTGACGTGTCCCGAAAGGGCGAAAAGCCTCGTGCCGGTCGACGAGCCCTGGCCGAGGGCGGCGAACACAGCGCCGCCGTTCAGCACGATCCAGGGCAGGTTCGACATCGTCTCGACGTTGTTCACGACGGTCGGCTCGCCGTAAAGGCCGATCACGGCGGGGAAGTAGGGAGGCTTGATGCGCGGGAACCCGCGCTTTCCCTCGAGCGACTCGAGTAGAGCGGTCTCCTCCCCGCATATGTAGGCGCCGGCGCCCGGGTGGACGACGAGGTCGAGAGAGAACTCCGACCCGAAGATCGAGGCACCTAATGCCCCGTGGGCGTAAGCGTCGTTCACGGCCTGGGTCAGCCGCTCGAGGCCGAGGGCGAACTCCCCCCGACAGAAGATGAACGCCTTGTCGACTCCGAGCGCGTACGCCGCGATGATCGTCCCCTCCACGATCTGATGAGGGTCGCGCTCGATGAGCAAATGGTCCTTGAACGTCGCCGGCTCGGATTCGTCGCCGTTGATGACTAGATAAGACGTCGGCGCCTTGCGAAGCATCGACCACTTCCGCCCGGCCGGGAAACCTGCTCCCCCACGGCCGAGCAGGCTGGCGGCGTTGACCTCGTCGTGCACGGCCTCGCGCGTCATCGAGAGCGCCTTGCGCAGTCCCTCGTACCCACCCGTGGCGAGATAGCGCTCGAGGCTGTGCGAGTCGGCGTGCTCGAGCCGGGCGGTGACGATCCGGGGGGCGTCGGTCAACATCAGGCCGTTGCTCCCTCGGCGCGCTCGCTCGACTGATGACCGGGGAGACCGACCTGCCTCTGCACGCGACTCAGTACTCCGTGGGGAGGCACGGTGTCGTCGAGGCGGCCTGCCGTGAGATCGTCGACGAGGCGGTCGAAGCCGTCTTGGTCGATCGGCCCGAAGAAGCGATGATTCACCTGCACGCACACCGCTTTATCGCACCCGGCAAGGCACTCCGCCTCCTCGAGCGTGAACATGCCGTCCGCAGTCGTCTGCCCGGGATGGATCCCGAGGCGGTGCTCGGCGTGGTCGAGGACCTCGTAGGCACCAGCCAGCATGCAGGCGATGTTCGTGCACACCGCGAACACGTACTTGCCGACCGGCTCGGTGTGCAGCATGTCGTAGAACGAGGCGGTTCCACGGACCTCGGCCGGCGAGACACCGCATATCTTGGCGATGTCCTCCATCGCCTCCTCGGTGAGATAGCCGTCCTGTGCCTGAGCGAGGTGGCAGATGGGGATGAGGCCCGACCGGCGCTCGGGGTACAAGGCGACGATCGCCTCGGCCCTGTGAAGGTTCTCCGGGCTGAGACGCGCCATTAGCGATCCACCTCCCCCATCACCGGGTCGACGGACGAGATGATGGCGACGGCGTCCGCGATCAATCCGCCGCGCAGCATGGCGGGAAGTGACTGCAGATTGACAAAGCTCGGCCCTCGCACGTGTAACCGGTGCGGCTTGTTCGACCCATCCGAGACGAGGTAGCAACCGAGCTCTCCGCGGGGGGACTCGACTGCGGTGTAGACCTCGCCGGCTGGCACTTCGAAGCCACGCGTGAAGATCTTGAAGTGGTGGATGAGTGCTTCCATCGACTCATCGATCCGGGCGCGGGGTGGCGGGGTCACCTTCTTGTCCTGCGTCCGGTAGTCGCCCTTCGGCAGCCGCTCCAGGATCTGAGCGACGAGTTTGCAGGACTCGCGGATCTCGTTCAGGCGGACGGCGTAGCGGTCGAAGGTGTCGCCGACGGTCCCGACTATGACGTCGAACTCGAGCTCGTCGTAGTACATGTACGGCATCGACCGGCGCAGGTCCCACGGCACCCCGGCCGCCCGCAGGATGGGTCCGGTCGCCGACATGGCAAGCGCCAGCTCGGGCCCGATGATGCCGACGCCCTCGGTCCTCTCGCGGAATATCGGCTGGCCGGTCAGCAGCTCGTCGTACTCGTCGATCCGGCCCGGGATGGTGTCGAGCAACGCCTGGACATCGTCCTCCCAGCCGTCGGGCAGATCAGCAGCTACGCCACCGGGGCGGATGTAGTTGTGGTTCATGCGCAGCCCGGTCACCTTCTCGAAGAAGGCGATGATCATCTCCCGCTCGCGAAAGCCGTAGATCATCATCGAAGTCGACGCGAGGTCCATGCCGTTCGTGGCAGTCCACATGATGTGGGACGACATCCGGTTGAGCTCGCACATGAGCATGCGGATCCAAGTCGCGCGGGGTGGCACCTCGACACCGAGCAACTCTTCGACGGCGAGTGAGTAGACGAGCTCGTTGTGGAGAGGCGAGAGGTAGTCCATCCGCGTCACGTTCGTGGCGCCCTGGACGTAGGTCAGCTCCTCGCCGGTCTTCTCCATCCCGGTGTGGAGGTAGCCGATGACCGGCTTCGAGCGGAGGACCGTCTCACCCTCGAGCTCCATCATGATCCGCAGTACGCCGTGGGTGGAGGGGTGCTGCGGCCCCATGTTGATGATCATCGTCTCGTCATCGCCGAACTCGACGTCGACGTCGCCGGGATCGAGGACGAGGCCCTCGGGCAGGCGCAAGAGGGCGCCCTCCTCGATGGCAAGCTCATCTGCGTTCGTGAGATTGCGGTCGAGCATCTCCTGCGGGCCTTCGGAGGTCTCCGCCGCGAGGCGCTCCTCGAACTCTTCACGCAGAACGGGAGCGGCTCGCGCAGCGGCCCCGCCCGTGACGCCCGGGAGGTCGGTCTCGGTGGTGTCGGTGGTCTCGGCGGTCACGCGGGGTGTGTCTTTGCTCATCGCGGACCCGGCGCTTCTTTGAACTGAACCGGCACGCGGCCTGCCGAGTAGTCCTTGCGGAGGGGGTGACCCTCCCAGTCCTCGGGCATGAGGATGCGGGTGAGGTCCGGATGCCCTTCGAAACTCAGACCGAACATGTCGTACACCTCGCGCTCCATCGCCTCGGTACCGGGATAGAGCGGCACGAGCGTAGGAACGCTCGGGTCGCTCTCGGGTACCTGGAGGCGAAGTGCGACACGGAGCGGCGGCTCCATGCAGAGCAGACTCACCACGACCTCGAACCGCTGCGGCTCGACTCCGTCTGGCAGGTCCCGCCCGGGGTGGCCCAGGTAGTCGACCCCGCAGAGGGATGCGCACATGACGAACGAGTGGTCCTTCAACCCCTGGCAGGCGGCGACGTACTGCTGGCGGCTCGGGTGCAGCACGAGCTTGCCGCGCACCTGCGCGGAGGGGACCTCCGCTAGCTCGGGGAGGGTCTCGATCGAAGAGACGTCGGTCACCGCGGCGTCCCCAGGTGGACCGGGCGTGCCTGGGGCTGCACCCAGCCCGGGACCGGCTCGGCCACCTGGATGCCGGCACCTGTGCCGTCCGCCCGGCGGCGGGTGATCTCGCCGGTTCGGATGGTCTCGTGCAACGTCAGGATGGCGTGGATGAGAGTCTGCGGACCCGGGGGGCAACCAGGTGCGTACACGTCTACCGGGACTATCTGGTCGACACCTTGCACGATGGCGTAGTTGTTGAACATCCCGCCTGTCGAGGCGCACACGCCCATCGAGATGACCCACTTAGGTTCCATCATCTGGTCGTAGACCTGCCGGAGAACAGGAGCCATCTTCTGCGAGACGCGGCCGGCGACGACCATGAGGTCGGCCTGGCGTGGGGAGGCGCGGAAGACCTCCATCCCGAAGCGGGAGATGTCGTAGTCCGCCGCACCGGCGGACATCATCTCGATGGCACAGCACGCGAGGCCGAAGGTCGCCGGCCAGACGCTGGAGCGACGCGCCCATTTGACCAGCTCCTCGAGCTGGCCCGTCAGGAAGTTGTGGCTGAGGTCTTCAAGCCCCATCGCTTGTCTCCTCGCGCGTCAGGCGGCTTCGCCGCTCGATGGGCCCACTCGTCGGACAGTCGTGCTTGTCGTCCGCACCTCGTCGGTTGCGATCGGCTGCACGCGCTTCATCGGGCCCCAGTCGAGGGCGCCGTTCGATATCAGGTAGACGAACGAGACGAACACGGCCGCCGCGAACACGAGGATCTCGACCAGGCCGAACGTGTGGAGCTGGCCGAAGACCACCGCCCAGGGGAAGAGGAAGATGATCTCGATGTCGAAGATGATGAAGATCATGGCCACGAGGTAGAAGCGAACCGGGAACCGGTAGGTCGGCTCGTGGGTCGGCACGATCCCGCACTCATACGGTGCCTCTTTCGCCGCGGTCGGGCGATAGGGCGCGAGCAGCTTGGATGCGACGAACGACAGCGCGGCAAACACGATGCCGAGCACGATCATCAGGAAGATCGGGAGGTAACTATCGAGGCTTCCCATGGGTCCGAAAGTGGTTCTACCACGCGCTTGTGCACGCGGTCACATCCAGATCCGTGCGGTCCTCAACCGCTCACGCCGAGCACGCTCTCGGCGAGCGCCGCCACAAGCGAAGCGTTGCTCGCGACCGTCTTGTCAGAGGAGTGCTCGGAGGACGTGATGAACACCTGGCCCGTCTCTCCCCCACAAACGAAGCGGCTAGGCGCGGCTGACTGAGTGGCGCCGTCGCCGCTCGTACACTCTTGGCCGTGAGCACCGAGAGCACCGTGAGTCCCACGGCCGCCGAAGCCGACGTTCAGCCACCCCGCCCAGCCGAGCGCTCGTGCGACGTCCTCGTCATCGGCGCCGGACCGTCGGGGAGCGCGGCGGCCTATTGGCTCGCCAGCCGGGGCCTCGATGTCGTCGTCGTCGAGAAGAAACACTTCCCCCGCGTGAAGACCTGCGGCGACGGCCTCACACCCCGGTCGGTGCGCCAGCTCGCCGACATGGGCCTCGAACCGGATCTCGCCGCCAGCCATCACCGCTACGAAGGCCTCCGGTCGATGGCCTTCGGGCGATCCCTCGAGATGACGTGGCCCGACCATCCCGAGTTCCCGCCGTACGCGTACACCGTCACGCGTTTCGATCTCGATGGACTCGTGGCCGCCAATGCCGAGAAGGCGGGTGCCGAGCTGTGGCAAGGAGCAGAAGCGGTCGCGCCGCTCGCTGGAAGTGGCGACAGCGACGCCTCCGGGCTCCGCCGGGCAGGCGGAGCGACCGTGCTCGATCGGGATCGGGGGACGACCTCGGAGGTGCGAGCTCGCTGTGTCGTGATAGCCGATGGCTCCCTCACCCGTTTCGGCCGGGCGCTCGGCACGGCCCGCGTGAAGGAGTGGCCGCAAGGCATGGCAATCCGCGGGTACTTCGCCTCGCCGCGCCATGACGACAAGTTCATCGAGTCGCATCTCGACATCCGGGACCGCGGTGGCGACGTCGTGCCCGGCTACGGCTGGATCTTCCCGCTCGGCGACGGGCGCGTGAACGTCGGGATCGGCCTTCTCTCGACCTCCGAGCGGTGGAAGGGTCTCAACACGACCAAGCTGATGGAGCAGTTCGTCGACTTCGCTCCGAAATCGTGGTGCATCTCTCCTGACACCGCTCTGTCCGAGCCCACCGGTGGGCGGTTGCCGATGGGCTTCGCCATCGGGCCTCGCGTCGGGCCTGACTGGGTCGTCGTCGGGGACGCAGCCGGTTCGATCAATCCGTTCAACGGTGAGGGGATCGCCTACGGCTACGAGACAGGACGGATCGCCTCTGAGATCGTCGCGGCCGCCGTCAGCTCCGGCGAGATGAGTCGCCTCGCCGGGTACGAGGAACGTCTGCAAGCGGAGTACGGCCGGTACTACGCCGTCGCGCGGTCGTTCGTGAAGGTGATCGGGAACCCGGCCATCATGAGGGCCTGTGTCGGCGCCGGAATGTATGCCACACCGGTGATGGAGTGGATGCTCCGCATCATGGCGAACCTCACGCGGCCCGACCTCGCCGGTCCTCCCGAGACGATCTACAGGTCGGCCGAGGCGCTCTCGAAGCTGGTCGAGCGCCGGCGTCTCCGCACCGCCGGCTGACTCTTCTGCACCCGGCTTTTCTTCACCGCGCGGCGGCGACCTCGCTCGCGGCCGCGGCCGCCGTCTCTATCGTGCGGTCGATGTCGCTCTCGGAGTGGGCGAGCGAGCAGAAGCCGACCTCGTACGCACTCGGAGCAAGCGCGACACCCCGGCGCAGCATCGCCTGGAAGAACGGAGCGTAAATGCCGTTCGATGCCGCCCGGACGGCACCGTCGTAATTCTCGACCGGGCTGTCGGTGAAGTAGATGCCGAGAAGCGTCCGGAAGACTGGTACTTGCACCTCGAGGCCCGCCGAAGAGATCGCCTCGCGCAACCCTTGCGCCAGTCGCGCGACGCGAGCCGCAAGCGAGTCGTAGGCGCCCTCGTCGAGCTGTGCGAGCACCGCCAGTCCCGCTGCGGTGGCGAGCGGGTTACCCGACAAGGTCCCCGCTTGGTAAACAGACCCGACCGGTGCGAGGTGCTCCATCAGCTCGACCTTGCCGGCGAGGGCGGCGAGCGGCAGCCCGCCTCCGATCACCTTGCCGAACGTCCAAAGATCTGGTTGCACGCCGAAGAGCGGTGCCGCTCCGGAGCGGGCGACGCGGAAACCTGTGATCACCTCGTCGAAGATCAAGAGCGTCCCCGCGGCGTCGCAGGCTGATCTCAACCGCGCGAGGTACTCCGGTTCGGGCACCACCAGACCCATGTTCGCCGCCACCGGTTCGACGATGACGCAGGCGACGTCGTCGCCTAGCTCTGGCACGACGCCGTAGGGCGCGACGATCGTGTCAGCCACCGCTCCGGCGGGCACACCTTCGGAGCCAGCGAGCCCGAGCGTGGCTACACCACTGCCACCCGCCGCCAGCAGCCCGTCGCTGTGGCCGTGGTAACAGCCGGCGAATTTCACGACTCGCGATCGGCCGGTAGCGCCCCTTGCGAGCCGGACTGCGGTCATGGTCGCCTCTGTACCGGACGAGACGAGTCGCACCTGCTCACACCCCGGCACCGCCTCGACGAGGGTCTCGGCGAGCAGCACCTCGCCTTCTGTCGGCGCCCCGTAGGTGGTGCCCTTGGCGGCCGCCCGGTTCACCGCGTCGAGGACCGCCGGATCGGCGTGCCCGAGGATCGAGGCCCCCCAGCTCTGGACGTAGTCGAGGTACTCGTTACCGTCGGCGTCGGTCACAAAGGCGCCCGAAGCCGAAGCGACGAAGTAGGGCGATCCCCCGACCGAGCCGAAGGCACGCACCGGCGAATTCACCCCACCCGGCGTAACCCTCAGGGCCCGCTCGAACAGCTCGTTGCTACGGGAGTGATCGGGGTCAGCCACCGAGCAGCTCTGCCGCCTCGGCGGCGAAGTAGGTGAGGATGAACGACGCACCGGCTCGCTTGATGGCCGTCAGCTGCTCGAGCATCACGGCTTGGCCGTCGAGGAAGCCTCTCTCTTCCGCCGCGCGGATCATCGAGTACTCCCCGCTCACCTGGTAGGCGGCTACCGGGACGTCGACGGCGGCGCGCACCGCGCTCAGCACGTCGAGGTAGGTGATGGCAGGCTTCACCATCACCATGTCGGCGCCCTCTTCGATGTCGAGGCGGGCCTCGGCGAGAGCTTCGGTGGCGTTGTGCCAGTCCTGTTGGTACGCACGCCGGTCCCCGCCTCCGGCGATCGTGACATCGACTGCTTCGCGGAACGGCCCGTAGAGGGCGGAGGCGTACTTGGCCGAGTAGGCGAGGATCGCCGTCTCCTGGTGGCCGGCCGTGTCGAGGCCTCGGCGGATCGCAGCGACCTGCCCGTCCATCATCCCGCTCGGCGCGATGACTGCCGCTCCGGCGTCGGCCTGCACGACGGCGATCTCCGCGTAGCGCTCGAGCGTTGCGTCGTTGTCGACCGCACCGTCCGGCCGGACGATCCCACAGTGCCCGTGATCGGTGTACTCGTCGAGACACAGGTCCGCCATGACGACAAGTTGGTCGCCTACGGCGTCGCGGACCGCTCGCATAGCCTGCTGGACGATCCCGTCGGGGTCAGATGCGCCGCTGCCGCGCGCGTCCTTCAAGGCGGGCACCCCGAAACAGATGAGCGCGGGCACCCCGAGCGATACGAGGCGCTTGGCCTCGAGGGTGAGCGAGTCGATCGTGTGCTGCACGACACCGGGCAAGGACATGATCGGATTGGGCTCGGCAATCGCTTCGCGCACGATGACGGGCGCCACGAAATCGTCCGGCGAGAGCTTGACCTCTGCCACGAGGCGACGTATCGCTTCGGTGCTCCTGAGGCGGCGCATCCGCCGAGTCGGGAAGGACATGCGCGAATCGTACCGGCCAGCCGTCGCGCGCTACTTCGCCCGGCCGTGCGCGGCTGCGAATTCCGCCAGCGCCTCGACGATGCCTTCAGCCGAGGCCGCCTTGGCCTGCACCGCTACATCGACGCCGCGGGCCGTCGCCGTCTCGGTCGTGATCGGCCCGATCGATGCGACGACGGGCGGGAGCAACCCAAGGCCGAAGGCGTCGAGGAAGCCCTCGACCGTCGACGAGGACGAGAACGTGATGGCGTCTGCCCCCGCTAGGAGGCCCGCAGTGGCCTCGTCGAGCGGTGGGTGAACCGTGCGATAGGCCTCTGCGGTCTCCACTCGGTAGCCGAGCGATGTCAGCCCGGCCGCAAGCGCGTCCCGTGCGCCCGCAGCCTGGGTTAGCAGCACCGAGCAACCGTCCTGCGGAGCCGGCCCGAACGTGGCGGCAAGCCCCTCGGCTACGGCCACCTCAGCTATGAGATCGGCGACGATCCCGTGCTCGCGGAGCGATGCCGCGGTGGCCGCGCCGACCGCCGCCACCTTGACCCCACCGAGAGCGCGGCCATCGCGCAGCTCGGCAAAGACACGCTTCACGGCGTTCGCAGAGCTGAACGCCACCCAGTCGAAGCTGGTCACCCTGGCGAGCGCGGCGCGCAACGCCACCCCTCCGTCGCTCGCGTCGGCGATCTCGATGGTCGGCACCTCGATCGCAAGGGCGCCTTCGGCAGCCAAGCGGCGAGCCAGCACGGAGGCTTGGTCCCGGCTTCTCGTGACGACGACTCGCCACCCGAGAAGCGGCTTTCGCTCGAACCAGGCGAGGTCGAGCGAGGCCACCGCGCCGATCACGATGATCGCCGGCGTGCCTGGATCCGTCGCACTGAGGGCGCCGAGGGTTGTCCGGACCGTGTGCTGGCGGGACAACGTGCCGTGCTCGATCACAGCCACAGGAGTCGAGGCGACCCGCCCGCCTTTGATGAGACGCTTGGCGATCTCGTCGCGATGGGCAACCCCCATCAGGACCACGATCGTCCCGCCGACTCGTGCGAGCGCCTCCCAGTCGACCGGGACCGGCCCGCCGGTCGCCGAACCGTCGGCACCGTGACCTGTCACAACCGAGTAACTCGTGGCAAGGCCTCGGTGAGTGACGGGAATGCCCGCGTAGGCGAGGACTCCGTTCACCGACGACACGCCCGGCACGACCTCGAACTCGACCCCGGCAGCGTCGAGCGCGAGCGCCTCCTCCCCTCCCCGTCCGAAGACGTAGGGGTCGCCGCCTTTCAGCCTGACCACGCACGAATGTTGCCGAGCGAGCGAGACGAGCAGCTCGTTGATCTCGTCCTGGCGGATCGGACCACCAGGTCGCTTGCCGACGTCGTGCCGATGCGCGGCTGGAGGAGCGAGCGCCAGCACGCGCTCGTCGACCAGGCGATCGTGCACCACCACCTCGGCGCGCGAAAGGAGCTCGGCTCCCCGCAGTGTGAGGAGGCCGGGGTCACCCGGACCGGCGCCTACCAGGTAGACCGTCACGGTGGAGTACCGCCGCTCGGCGCGGCACCGAGACCTGATCGTTCGAGCAAAGAACGACCCCCGGCGTCGTCGAGGATGCGGCGGGCCAGTTCTGCTCCCACCACCTCGGGCCGTGTGCCAGTCGCCCGTTCCCGCACGAGCGTGTGACCGTCCAGGCTGGCGATGATCGCCTCGAGCTCGATCGAGTCGTCGTCGCCGACGACGGCATAGGCGCCGACGGGCAGGTCACAGCCACCACCCACGCCCCGCAGGTACGCCCGTTCGGCATCGAGGCCAATGCGGGCACGGCGGTCTTCGATCGGGGCCAGCCAACTGGCGGCGTCCTCGTCGTCAGGGCGGGCACAAACGGCGATCGCTCCTTGACCGACCTGGGGCAGCATCGACGTGACCGAAAGAGCCTCAGCCGCCTTCTCAGCGCAATCGAGCCTCACGAGGGCTGCCATGGCTACGACGACCGCGCCGCCTTCGGGCACCTTGCCGAGGCGCGTCGCTATGTTCCCCCGCAGCTCGGTGAACATGAGATCCGGGCGGAGCCACGCCAGCTGAGCACGGCGCCGAACCGACCCAGTCGCCACGCGTGCTCCCGGGCGGAGGTCCGAAAGGGCGCTCCCGACAAGCGCGTCGCGCGGATCGGCCCGCTTGGGCACGGCAATGATGCAGGGCTCCCCTGCGGGTTCCCCGTGCCTCTCGGGGTCTTCGTCCACGCCGGCAGCCGACGAAGGGAGGTCCTTCGCCGAGTGAATCGCTACGTCGGCCCGACCTGCTCTCACGGCCGCGTCGACTTCCTTCACGAAGACGCCCTGGCCACCGATCGCGTGGATCGGTACGTGTTGGCTCCTGTCCCCAGTCGTGTCGACGACGACAAGCTCGGTGGCGATCTGATCTCCCCAGACTGTCGCGAGGAGCTCGCTCACGATCCGCGCCTGCGCGAGCGCGAGCGGAGAGCCTCGAGTCGCGAGCCTGATCACCCTCGGCTCACCACTCATCGAACGCAGCGCCCCACTGCTTCAGCCCTCAGAGGTCGAACAGCGTACGGAGCGCCTCCGCCAAGCGTTCGCCCCGAGGTGACCCGGCGGCGTCCTTCACCCGGACGGTCGGTTGGTGGAGCAGCTTCGCAACGACTCGGCGTGTGATGGTCTCGACGAGGACCCGATCTTCCGGGTCGAGTGCCGCAAGGCGGCCAGCGTAACGCTCGAGCTCAGCCAGGCGTAGCTCGTCCGCACGGTCCCGTAGGGCCGAGACGACCGGCGCCGCGAGGCGACCGGCCGAAGTCGTCCGGTACCGCTCGAGCTCTTCGGCCAGCACGGCGCGCACGGCAGGCACCTCGGCTTGGCGGCTGGCCATCTGCTCTTCGGCGTACCGCCTCACGTCTTCCATATCGAGGAGCTCGACACCTTCGAGACTTGAGACCGCGGGATCGACGTCACGCGGCACAGCCGCATCCACGATGACCAACGGGCGCGCGTCATCTCGGCTGGCTGCGCGCCGGATGAGGATGGGCTCGAGACGGTCGCGAGGAAGGATCACCTCGCCAGCCGCCGTCGAGGTGAGCACTATGTCGGCCTTTTCGATCTCGTCCGACAGGCCGTCGAGGGAGACGGCGCGGCCTGCCACGAGGTCGGCGACGGACCTGCCCCTCTCCGCGTCCCGGTTGGCGACGACGACGTCGCCCGTGAGATCGCTGCGACCCGCGAGCGCTTTCACGATCCCGCTTCCCATCTCGCCTGCTCCAACCACGAGCACCCGGCGCCCGCCGTAGCCGAGGGCGTGGTCGGCGGCGAGCTCGACGACTGCGTGCGCGAGGGAGGTCGTGCCACGCTGGATCGCCGTGTCGCTCCTGGCCCGCTTGCCAGCCTCGACGGCGTGCCGAAAGAGCGGGGCGAGGACAGGTCCGACAGCATGCTCGGTCTGCGCGTTGTGGACGGCGTCGCGGACCTGGCGAAGGATCTCGCCTTCGCCCAGCACCGGCGAGTCGATCCCTGCGGCAACCTCGAACAGGTGAGCAACCGCGGCATCGTCGTACCAGCAGACGAAATTCCCGCCGAGATCGACGACTCCGCCTCCGGCGGCCGGCGGTTGCTCTCGGGTCACAAGAGCATGCGGTCCGAACAAGCCGTCCCCGATGCGGGTTCGCATCCAGGTCTCGATGTCCGACAACCCGTCGTGGAATCGCTCGACGACGGNNCGACGGCGTAGATCTCGGTCCTCATGCAGGTGGAGAGAACTACGGTTTCGCTCAGGTTGGGGCTGTCCGTGAGCTGATTCAGGACCTTCGGCAGGTCGCGGTCGGCGACAGCGAGCTTCTCGAACAGCTCGAGGGGGGCATTGCGCTCATGTATACCGACTACGACTACTGCCACTGACCGGTTACCTCTCCTGCTGGTCCGCCTGGGGCGCCCGCCCCAGGCGTCGAACGAGCGTACCGATCGGGCTGACCCACCGGCTCATCACGGTGCAACGGGATGGCTCGCGCCCCCGTGCGAATCGGCACCGACTGGCGCGTCGAACGCGACCGATCCCTGATGGACGTCGTGCGATCCCTGATGGACGGCGTGCGCCCGCAGTGCGTGAGAGCCACGCCATGCAGCCGCCGAGTCCCGCGTCGCGACAGCCTCTGGGTGGGCCTGATAGAACGCGAGAACTTGTAGCTCGGCAGAGAAGTCGACGTGTCGCACCTGCACCCGAGGTGGCACCGAGATCACCGCCGGGGCAAAGTTCAAGATCGCACTGACGCCACCGGTCGCGAGGTGATCTGCAACGTCTTGGGCTGCGCCGGCGGGCGTCGTGATGATGCCGACGGCAACGCCTTCTCGGCGGCAGACCTCCTCGAGCTCGCAGATGTGTCGGACGAGCTGCCCAGCCACCTCTTCGCCGACCGTGGACGCGTCGATGTCGAAAAGCCCCACGAGGCGGAACCCTCCGCCCGCGAACCCTTGCGATCTTGCAAGGGCATGGCCGAGATGGCCGAGACCGACGATGACGACCGGCCGTTCCTGGTCGGTACCGAGCTCACGTTGGATCTGGCCGAGCAGGTAGTCGACGTCGTAACCGGTGCCCGGAGTGCCATAGGTGCCGAAGTGGGAAAGGTCCTTGCGCACTTTGGCGGCATTGACCCCGGCTGCTTCCGCGAGCTCAGCGGACGAGACGGTCGCGACGCCTTCCGCCGATAATCCCAGCAGGACCCGTTGGTAGACGGGCAGGCGCACGACGGTCGGCTCCGGGATGCGGCGACCGAAACGCTCTGGCATAGGCGACGATGGTAACTACCTCGTGCATTCAGTCACAAAACGAGAGCAAGGGCGCTGCCCAGGCGATCGTCCAGATCGAGCCCGCCAGTGACGCGACTGACGGGTCAGCTGACGGCTCGGCGGAGCACCTTGCCCTGGATGCCGCGCGGGAGCTCCCGCACGAAAATGACCGAGTGCGGGCACTTGTACCGCGCGAGATGGCGCATGCAGTGCGAAGCGAGATCCTCGGTTGTGAGGCCCTCGGGCGCGGCGGCGTCCTCGGGCCAGATCGAGCAAACCGGAACGACGAAGGCTCGGACCGTCTCGCCGAAGGTGTCATCGGGCACACCCACCACCGCTGACTCCTCGACGAGGGGATGTGCCTCGAGCACGTGCTCTACCTCGGCAGGAAAGACGTTGAAGCCCGACACGATGATGAGGTCCTTCTGACGGTCGACGATGGTGATCGAACAGTCGTCGGACATCACGGCTATGTCACCGGTGTGGAGCCATCCCTTCCGGTCGAGCGCCGCGCTCGTGGCGAGCGCGTCCTCGAAGTAGCCGGCGAAGACGTTCGGGCCCCTGACGAGGATCTCGCCAGGGTCGCCCGTCTCGACTTCGTGGCCGTCCGGGTCCACCAAACGCACCTCGACGCCAGGCAGGGGAATCCCGACCGAGCTCACCTGGCGACGCCCGGACAGGTCAGGGAACGTGACGGTCGGTGAGGCCTCGGTCAACCCGTAGCCCTGCCAGATGGGCACGCCGAACTTCTGCTCGAAACGCTCGGCGGTCGCCTCCGCGAGGGGCGCCGCCCCGGAGCATGCGAGCCGCACGCTCGAGAGC
Source organism: Acidimicrobiaceae bacterium (assembly GCA_003136185.1). Classification (GTDB taxonomy): domain Bacteria; phylum Actinomycetota; class Acidimicrobiia; order Acidimicrobiales; family Bog-793; genus Palsa-601. The sequence continues at coordinate 14,524 of PLDN01000134.1, forward strand.
TCGCTACCGGTCGCACCTTCGAAGCCGGCCAGCGCTGCGAACATCTGCGGGACACCGGCAAGGACGGTCACGCCCTCGGAGGCGATCGCTTCGAGCATCGTGGCCGGGTCGAACCGCTCGAGGAGCACGAGCCTGCCGCCGACGTAGGCCTGGACGCCCAGAACGGCGTTGAGGCCGAGGATGTGAAAGGGGGGCACGGCGAGGATCCCGACGTCGTTCGCTAACGCCGCAAGCCCGACGCGAAGTTCGACCTGCTCGATGTTCGCCAGCAGGCTGCCGTGGGTGAGAACGGCTGCCTTGGGCGAGCCCGCGGTCCCAGAGGTGAACAGCAGAGCAGCTTGATCGTCCGGCTCCCGATCGACGATCGGCGCCGTTGGCTCGTTCGCCTGCGGATCGACGGTGCCTTGGGGCTCGCCTATTCCTTGAGCCTCGCCGGTCCTTCGCGGCTGGCCGGAACCGTCGAGCAACGAGAGCTCGGCGACTTCGTGGCCGAGGCCCCGCAGCTGCTCAGCGAGAGCGTCCGCCGCCTCCGAGCCGTCGGACGCGACCAGCACGAGCGAGGCCCGAACAGCCCGAAGCTCGCCGTCGATCTCGGCGACCGGGCTGTTCGGGTTGAGAGGCACGGCGACCGCCCCGGAGCCGAGCGCACCGAAGTAGGCGACCGCGAACTCGGGCGTTGCCCCGAACACAAGTGCGACACGCTCGCCTGCGGCGATTCCTCTCGCAGCAAGCGAGAGACGCACCGCCGCGCAACGCCGACGCAGCTCGCCGTAAGTGACCGTGTCGCCGCGAAAGCTGAACGCAGCCGCGCCGTCAGGATGGGGCTCGATTATCTGAGCGAGATTCACCTCGCGAACATCCCTCCGAAGCGCGCGTTCGTCCTGTAGACGGGCGCGCTCTGATCGCGCCGGGCCGCAACCCTACACAGAGATGCTGGCACCTGTCGGGACCGGCTGGCCGAAGCCGAGCCGGTCCTTCTCATCCTGTGTCGGTGAACCGCTCGGACAAGTAGCGGTTGACGTCCTCTTCGCGCAAGCGATAGGACTTCCCGACTCGGACGGCAGGTAACTGCCCTGAGTTGACCAGGCGATATACGGTCATGTTGGAGACCCTCAGTACGTGGGCCACTTCCGCGACTGTGTAGAACTTCGCCTTGGCATAATCGACGGTCGTCAGATCTATCACCCCTCTCCGCCGAGGGGAGACTGTACGCCAATGTTGCTGAAGTGAAAAGTGGCTCTTGCGTGACACGTGTCGAACTGGACAGCTCTAGCTGAGCGGGCGAGGTGCTTAAGGGGCCCGAAAGCAGTTCAGCTCGACTGTTCTCCCAGTTCACGGGCACGATCGGTCGCCGCAGCAACAGCCTCGATCACCGCAGAGCGAAAACCGTGATTTTCGAGCTCGCGGAGCCCTGCGGCGGTGGTCCCGCCCGGCGAAGTCACTCTGGCTCGCAATTCTTCAGCTGGCTCGCCGAGCTCGGTCAGGAGGCGGGCGGAACCGAGCAACGTCTGGTTCGCCAATAGACGGCTCACCTCGCGGTCGAGCCCTTGGCCGACACCGGCCTCGATCAACGCCTCTGCCAGCACGAACACGTAGGCCGGCCCGGAACCTGACAACCCGGTGACGGCGTCAAGCAGGCGCTCAGGAACGCGCGCGACGACGCCGATCGACGAGAGCACGGCCTCTGCCCAGGCGAAGTCGTCCTCGCTGGCGTTGTGCCCACCAGCAAGAGCCGATGCACCAGCGCCGAGAACGGCCGGCATGTTCGGCATCGCACGGAACACGGTCGTCGATGCGCCGAACCAGGACTCGAGCGCCGCGATACGGACGCCGGCCACTATCGAGACGACGCGGGAAATGCCCCGTTCCGCGATGGCGGCCGAGGCGGCCGCCGCATCGGCTGGCTTGACCGCGAGGACAGCCGAACCTGCCGCGACCGGATGCTCGGTGACGTCGATGCCGGGAAAGCGGTGCTCGAGCTCCTTGCGGGTGTCGGGGTACTTCTCGGCCACGGCGAGCTCGCTCGGCTCGATCCACCCTGAGCGGAGCAATCCGCCCGTGAGGGCCTGGCCCATCCGGCCACCACCGACGATGCACAGGCGGGTCATAGGCGCCGGTCCCCCGATCTGACAGCGATGCCCCGTCGCGCCCGCAGACGTCTCAGCACTCGACGAGGGCCCTTGTCGTGAGCTCGCTGTACAGCTTCGACAACGCTTGCGCGGCCGTCGCCCAGGTGTAGGTGGCAGCCATCTCTGCTGCGCCCCTGCCGAGGCGCTCGCGCAACTGGCGATCGGCCACGATCTCTTCGACATGCGCCGCGAACCCGGCGGCGTCGCCCGGCTCGACCAGGTAGCCCGTCTCGCCGTCTTCCACGAGGGTCATGAGGCCGCCGACAGCGGCCGCTACCACCGGGATGCCGCACGCGGCCGCTTCAAGGGCCACGAGCCCGAATGACTCAGAGCGGGACGGCACGATGCAGCAGTCCGCCGCCCGGTAGAAAGTCGAGAGCAGCTCGTGTCGCTGAGGCGGCCAGAAACTCACCCGCTCCTGCAACCCTTCCTCGCGCACCTGCCGGTGAAGCGTCGCGACCTCGACCTCACCTTGCGGACCGCTCGGGCCACCGACGATCACGAGGCGGGCATCCTTCCGGCCGGCTCGGTGGAGCTCGGCGAGTGCTCCGACGGCGACGTCGGCCCCCTTCAGGGGTTGGATGCGGCCGACGTACAAGAGAAGCGGACCAGCGCTGTCGAGGCCGAGAGCCCTGCGCGCGTAGGTGCGGTCCCCGGGCGAGAAGAAAGCATGGTCGACTCCGGGAGGCACGATCTCGATGAGCCCTGGATTGGCCCCGTAGAGGTCGACGAGCTGGTCGACCTCTACGCTGCACGACGCGCAGAGCGCATCAGAGCACCCGATGATTCCCGCCTCGATGCGAGCTCGCCGGCCGCTTTTGGCCTCTTCGGCCTCTTCAGGGCTCGCTTCGGCCTTCACCCTGTCGAGGGTATGAAAAGTCGACACGAGGGGAAGGCCGAGCCTGTGCTTGATCTCGTGGCCTGCGACACCTGAGAGCCAGTAGTTGGCATGGATCGCGCCGGGCGCGTCCTCCGCATCGCCGAAGTGAGCAAGGCCCGGCGACAAAGGGCGAGGGGCCACGCCGGTCAGGTGATCGATGACCCCTTCGGTGAATTCCTCGACGTGCTCGAAGAGGTGCTCTTTCGGGACCGGCCCCGGAGGTCCCGCCGTGATGTGGTGGACCTCGAAGCCCGGCTCGACGAAGACCGTGTCGGGCAGGACGACGGAGTCGCGCCGCGTGTACACGTCGCAGAACACGCCGTGGCGTGCGAGGGCGGCGGACAACTCACGGACGTAGACGTTCATGCCGCCCCCGTCGCCCGTGCCTGGCTGAGCAAGTGGAGACGTGTGCAGGGAAAGAACCGCGAGCCTCCGCATCGTCGGGAGACTACCGAGCTCTTCGGGGTGCGGTCGCAGTGCCGTCGTGTTCGTCACCGGTCCGAACGGCGGGCTCCTCGTCGTCATCGGGCTCTACGTAACCGTTCTCGTGGCGAAACGAGAGGTAGATGCGCACGAGCGCTTCCCGCTGGTAAGGGTCGAGGTGCGGATCGGTCCGGATCCTGCGGACCAGATCGTGCTCGTCGGAGTCCGCGTCGAGTATCCCGGCGTGGACGTAGAGCGTCTCGGCTGAGAGGTGCAGCCCCTTCGCGATCTGCTGCAGGACCTCGGCGGAGGGCTTGCGCAGGCCACGCTCGATCTGGGAGAGGTAGGGATTTGAGATGCCGGTCAGGATCGACAGCCGGCGAAGCGACAGGCGGGCAGTCTCTCTCTGCTGGCGGATGAACTCGCCAAGGTCAGCCCAGCGGTCAGGGATCTCTTTCGCCATCGTCTCTTCGTGTCCCGTCTCGGCTGGGTTCAGGTCAACAACGTGTCGGGATCAGCGGCGCCGGACTTGTAGCGCTCGACGATGGCAGCCTGGATCGCGTCGATGTGGCCGTGGAGGATCCGGCGCTTTTTCGAGAGGGCAACCTCTTCGTCGCGTAGGTGCCCGAGGCTCGCCCGGAGATCCTCGTCTGCAAAGGTGCAGAGATTCGCGCCCGGTAGCAGCCCTCCCGGAAGGGCCGCGTCCGTCTGTTCCTCGGCTAGGAGCTGGCCGAGGAGGTCCTCGAGATCGAGGTCGTGCTGGAACGCCATGACCTCCGAGATCGACGACATGGCCTGCACGGGAACATGAGCCGGTTCTCCGGCCGGGGTCGACGGAGCCGACTGGCCCGACGGGGCGAGGATGTGAGGCAAATCGTCGACGAGCCGGCCGAGGTCGCTCCGGCCACCATCGGCACGAACCGTGGTCTCGGCCAATACGAGATCTATGTTCCCTTGGATGATCCGTCGGAGGTAGGACAACACCGCCTCGGCCCGCTGGCAGGCATCGCGCAGCCGCCGCAACTCGGCCATGGATGCGCTCGCGAGCCCATCTAAGTAGTTCGGCGAGCACAGCTCGTTCAAATCTTGTCCTGTCAGGCTCATGGCACCCCGTCCGCCCGCTGTCGCTGTCGTCTCTCCTACCAGCTAGTTCTCACATCGTACCTGCTCGCGAACCAAAATCCGCCGGAGACGTACCTCGTCGACTCAGCGCCGCCCAAGCCGACCGGCGGCATCGCGCGGCTGGTAGCGATACACAACGCGACCGAGAACTTGTCGCCGGGACACCGGACCGAAGGCACGGGAATCCCGGCTGACGGCGCCGTTGTCCCCTTTCACCTCCACCGTCAGGGCGTGCAGGCGCGCGACCCGCTTCACGAGGATCCGCCCAGGCTCAGCGGGGTCCGTGACAGCGACGATGTCCCCAACCTCCAACACGGGGAGCCTCACCGCTACGAGGCGGTCACCTGGCGCGAGCTCGGGGATCATCGAGCTGCCCTCTACCGCCACCCGGAAGACGGGCCGGACTCTCCAGACCCACATCACGACTGCGAAAGCCGCCACGAGCGCGGCCAATTGCCGGGCCGCCGACCGGTGACGACCAGCCCAGGGATAGGGTGATCTCACTACCCTCGAACTACTTTTCCGATGAAGGAGCCAGGCCAAATGTCGTTCACCTCCCGACTGCTGTCGAGCCTCGACCGATTTAGCGAGCCTCGAATCGCTCACGCACACTGTGACCTTCCCTGCGGCGTCTACGACCCGGCGCAGGCACGCATCGAAGCGGAATCCGTCAAGGCCTGCATCGAGAAGTTCAACGCCTCCGACGACCCGGTGTTCCGCGAGCGGGCGACATTCATCAAGGAGGAGCGTGCCGACCTCGTGAAGCATCACCTCTGGGTGCTGTGGACCGACTACTTCAAGCCCGAGCACCTCGAGAAGCACCCGGAGCTTCACGACATCTTCTGGAAGGCCACCAAGGCGGCCGGCGCGGCGAAGAAGACGAACGATGTCTCTGTCGCTGACGGCCTGCTGGCAGACATCGGCGAGATCGACCGGATCTTCTCCGAGACGAAGAAGGCCTGAGTCGGAGCGACGCCGGCGCGGCGAGCTGTCAACCGCCCGATACCGGGGGGAGCACCGCCACCTCGTCGGCGTCGCCGACCCGCTGACCGGGCTCGGCGAACTCGCCGTTGCACCAGATCGCGCTGATTTCGATGACCTGAGCGAGGCGGGAGCCGAATCGTTCGCTCGCGGCCCGCAGCACGTCGGCCACGGTCTCTCCGTCGAACGTCGCGGTCCGGCACCCGGCGGCGTCCTTCGCCTGCGCGAAGAAACGCACGGTAGCCAACTCACTCCCCCATCTCAGGAACGGCGGCCGATGGCTCGGCCTCCGGCGCGGTCTCAGCGGCGGCTCGCAGAGCGCTCCTGCAATCCTCACATGTCGTGACCAGGGGATCGTCGTCGAGGACGCCGTCGCCGATACGCGAGCCGCAGGAGGCACACCGCCCGTAGGAGCCCTGCTCCAGGCGCTCGAGCGCCGCTTCGATGTCGTCCAGTCGGTGCTCGGCTGCCTGAAGGTCGGTCTCTGTCGCGTCGGTCTCTGTCACGCTCGGATCGTACCGGGGAGCAAACGCCTCGAACTGGCGATAGAACGTTGCCGTGCCAATTGCGACAATCAACCCCGCCACCGGCGAGACGCTCAAGACCTTCGAGGCCTACGACTCCGCCGAGATCGAGCGCCGGATCGCCCTCGCGGCCGCGACGTTCGAGCAGTACCGCAAGACCTCTTTTGCCGAACGCGCCACTTTTGTGAACGCGATCGCCGACCTCCTCGAAGCCGATATCGGCGAGCTCGGACGCACGATGACGATCGAGATGGGCAAGCCCCTCGGCCAGGCGAAGGGCGAAGTAACAAAGTGCGCCGGAGGGTTCAGGTATTTCGCCGAGCACGCTGAGGCGTTCCTCGCCGACGAAGAGGTTGCCGGAGCCGGTGCCAAGAAGCGTGCCTTCGTCACCTACCAACCTCTCGGGACCATCCTGGCCGTCATGCCGTGGAACTACCCGCTCTGGCAAGTGGTGCGCTTTGCCGCTCCGGCACTCATGCTCGGCAACGTCGGTCTCTTGAAACACGCCTCCAACGTTCCCCAGACAGCGCTCTACTTGGAGGACGTCTGCCGCCGTGCTGGCCTTCCAGAGGGCGCCTTCCAGACGCTCCTCGTCGGCGCGGGCGAGGTGGAGGGGATCCTCCGCGACCCGAGGGTGAAGGCCGCGACGCTCACCGGGAGCGAAGGGGCTGGCAAGGCAGTTGCATCCGTCGCAGGCCATGAGATCAAGAAGACCGTCCTCGAGCTCGGCGGCTCTGACCCGTTCATCGTTATGCCCTCGGCCGACCTCGCGCGGGCGGTAGAGGTCGGTGTCCGCGCCCGCGTCCAGAACAACGGGCAGTCCTGCATCGCCGCCAAGCGATTCATCCTGCACGAAAAGATCGCCGACGAGTACATCGAGCGGTACACCGACGCGATGACGAAGCTCGTCATCGGCGACCCGCTCGACGAAGGCACCGACGTCGGCCCTATAGCCACTCTGGCGGGGCGTGACGAGGTTGCCGAGCAGGTGGAGGACGCTGTCTCGAAGGGCGCCAAGGTCCTGTGCGGAGGCGAGCGAGATGACAGGCCTGGTTGGTACTACCCACCGACCGTCGTCACCGAGATCACCGAGAAGATGCGCATCTACCGCGAGGAGATATTCGGGCCGGTCGCCTCGATGTACCGCGTAGGCGACATCGAGGAGGCAATCGCTCTCGCCAACGACTCCGACTTCGCACTCGGTTCCAACGCATGGACCGAGGACGAGGGCGAGCAAAAGCGATTCATCGAGGGCATCGAAGCCGGCATGGTCTTCGTCAACTGGATGACGACCTCCTACTACGACCTCCCGTTCGGCGGGCAGAAGCGATCCGGCTATGGCCGAGAGCTGGCGGCTCCCGGGATCCGCGAGTTCGCCGTGACGAAGACGGTCTGGATCGACTGACAACGAACTCAGTCTGAGTCCGACCACCAGCGGCGCGCGGACACGACCTCGAGTCCGGGTGAGGACCAGATGAAGCGTTCGACCGCATCGAGTTCCTCGGTGACGACGTGACCCGCAGAGGCGACGGCCGCCACTTCGATGAGCGCTCGTTGATGCAGATCCTGGTGTCCCACCTCTGCGATGGCGACGCGGTAGCGCGATCGCGAGGTGTCGATGATGGGGCGGAGAAGGGCGCGTTTCTCCTTCAATGAGCGCGCGGCCGGGAAGTGGAGCTCGATCTCGAGGGCGCCGATCATCTCGGTCGATGGTACGTTGCCCGCTCGAACCATGAACACCGGACCGACACTCAAGACCGGACGTCTTACGCTGAGGCGCTGGCGTGAAGCGGACCTCGAGCCGTTCGCGGCCATGAACTGCGATCCGGCCGTGATGGAGTTCTTCCCGACGATGCTCGACCGCGACCAGTCCGATGCGCTGGCGGCGCGGGCGGACTCGAGCATCGACGTTGACGGATACGGGCTCTGGGCCGTCGAGGTGAAGGGGGTGGCGCCGTTCATCGGCTTCGTGGGGATCCGCTCGCTCGCGGCCGACACGCTCCCGTTCGTGGCCGACGCAGAGATCGGCTGGCGCTTGGCGGCGGAATCGTGGGGACAGGGCTATGCGCCCGAGGCAGCCCTCGCCGTCCTCCGATTCGGGTTCGAGGAATGCGGGCTCCGAGAGATCGTCTCGTTCACCTCGACGGTCAACGAGCGCTCACAGCGCGTCATGCAGAAGATCGGCATGCACCGGGATGCGGCCGACGATTTCGACCATCCCCGAGTCGCTGCGGGCCACCCGCTTCGGCGCCACGTGCTCTACCGCTTGACCGCCGAGGAGTGGCGGGCCTCGGTCGGCCGAGGCGTCGACGAGCCTGCCTGACGCCGGCGCGTCATGGTTCGAGCGCCTGGGACCGGCGCCGCGACCATGATTCAGACGCCGGCGAGCTTGCCGGGGGCAGAGTCCGGCTCGCGGCTGTAGCTCTCGGCGCCTTGTGAAGCCTGCGCGTAGCCGGTGTCGTACCACCCTGTGACGACGAGCAGGAAAAGGGCGAACTGCAAGATGTGGACGCCCGTGCAGTAGATGCAGATGTGATGCACTTCGAGGAACTCGACGCCAACGAGATAAAGCACGAAGCCGATCCCGACGACGTTGAGCGCGACGCGAGCGCGAGCAAGCCACATCGATGGCGAGCGCCACGCGACCGGCAGACACATCGCCGTCATCGCGACGAAGTAGACAAGTCCGTAGAGAGCGACCGGTAGCCCGAAGATGACGGACTCAGCGCTCGTCGTGACGGCACCACAGTCGATGAGCGACGAGGACCCGGCGAGAGGGCAGCTGTTCGAGATGCTCGCCTGATCGAAGTAGTGACCCCAGGTGAGGTAGCCGGCGAGACCGATGCCCAAGATACAGACGACGGTCGTGGCGATCGGCCGCCAGGGGGTCATGGGTTGAGCGCCTTCTCCGCTGACTTCATGAGTGCCGTGTCACAGACCGAGCTCGGCTTGTTGTTCGTCATCTTGCAGATCAGCGCCGTGTACCGGTTAGCAGCCGCAAGGACGGCTTGGCCGATTCCCTCCTTCGGCGCTTGGAACGCAGTGACTATCTGGTCCCAGGTCGACCCGAAAAGCACGAGTGGGCTGTAGCTGGCGCCGGACTCGGCGTACTTGCCACCGAAGTCGATGAACGGAATGCCGTTGGCTCCAGTTGACCCGAAGTTCGCCGTGTTGTCGATCGAGCTCGCCAGCTTGGCTACCGAGGCAGGTGTGGTCTGCAACGGTTCGTAGTTCCCTTTGCACTCGTAAACCGGGCTCTCATATATCGGGTTGCCATCCTGCGAGGCGTTCTTGGTGATATCGGCCACCGGGCAGATGTTGGTGAGCTGCTCGGTCGAGTGGAATGCGAGATACGGGCTGGTGTAGGTCGCGTGCGCATAACTCAGGGTGTGGGTATTCCCGTAGATGTCGAGCGGCGTCGAAGCGACGGTGTAGAGGTTCTTGAAAGTCCCGAAGCGGCTGAGTGCGATCGTGAGCGGCCACCTGGTGGCTGCGCAGTAAGGGCAGAACTCCGATCCGAGGTAGTTGAGGAGCGGTTTACCGCCACTTGTCAGCGCCGCGCCGCTGAGGGTGATGATCGCCGCGCCCGAACCGGGCTTGCCGACGGCCGAAATGGCACCGGTTCCCGTCGTGGGTCCGTTCCCTGCGGCCTCGAGTTCGCTCACAGGCACATGCGAGACGGCGCTTACGATGTTCGCCGGCGCGGGAGCCTCTGGGATGTACGGATCGTTCTTCGCCGATCCCTTAACGCTGCCGCCGGTCATCGAGATCAGGATGATGACGACGACGGCGAGCACGACGAACGTGCCACCGAAGGCGCCTGCTTTGGCGGCCGTCGAGAGACCCTGCCGCCGCTGTGGTGGGCGACGGTTACCTGATCGGTTGCCCTGAGGACGGCCCTTGTTGCCTCCGCCACCGCTGCCGCTTCCCCCGCGGGCGGCTCTTGCGCCCCCGCTCGCCTGCTGTTGCTGCACGCGGTCACGGGCACGATCGGCCGCCCCCGACTTGCTCGCGCCGCCACCGCTGCTCGAAGCCTGTGCGGCACTCGGCTTGCGGTTCCCGCTTCCAGAGCGATTGCCGCTCCCTGAGCGGTTACCGCTACCCGAACGGTTACCGCTCCCGCTGCTTGCCATCTTGTCGAGCTCCCTATGGGGTGTGGTAGTCGGGGCCGTTGCGCGGCCGCACCTCGCTTGCGAGCGTACGGGCGAAGGCTACTTGGCCGTGGTGGACCCGATTACCCCGGCGGGCAGGATTTGGCGAATTCCCAGGTAGTTATAGGTAACTTGCCAGCGATCGCCGGATTCCCGCTGCATCGAGGCCATGGGCGCGGGCGTGGTCATCCGGCGAGCCGAACCGGTGGAGCTCCGGATTCGAGACGCCGAGGCAGGAGAGGCGGTGCGGGCGATCGACGAGAGCACGGGCAACTTGGGAAGCCGAAGTGCCGGCGAGGTAGGGCTCGACGAGCACGATGTCGGTCGCCCCGACCAGGGCCACGAGATCGTCGGGGAACGGCCGAATGGTCGTGAGGTGACAGACGGTGACGTCGAGATCCGAGGTCGCCTCGATCACGGGATCAAGGAGCGGCCCGACCGCGATAACGAGCGGCGCGCCGTCGCTGCCCTCGCGCACGATCGAAGCCCCCGACCGCGCCGGCCCGCTATTCGAGCTGTCGGACAGGCGGATGTAGACGTTGCCGCTCGATGAAACGGCGCTGCGGAGCAGGCCGTCCACCTCGCCCGGGTGCCCCGGCACATGGACGGTCCAGGCGGGCAGCGTGTCGAGGAGCGCTACGTCGCCTGGTGATTGATGCGTGCGCCCTTCCTCCGACGCGTCGTACGAGCCGGCGATCGACACGAGAACTGCCTCGAAGGCCTGGTGCGAGAGATCGAGCTTGATCTGCTCGAACGGTCTCTCCACGAGAAACGTCGCGTAGCTGTGCGCCACGGCCCTCATCCCCGCAAGGCAGAGGCCCGCAGTCACCCCGATCATCGCCTGCTCTCGGATGCCAACGTTGACGACCCTGCCTCCGTGCGCGGCGACTGCTGGTGCGAACCGGTCGAGTGAGATGTCCGCCAGCACGAGGGCACACCGCGGGTCCTCGTCGAGCAGGGCGGTCATGGTGGAGACGAATTGACCCCGTGCGGACATCACTTCGCCTCCGTCTCAGCCACGACGACTCCCGGCCGACCGGCGACCTGATGCGCCAAGGCGGCTTCGATGCTGGCGTGATCCCGCCCGTTCACCCGTGTCGTGGCCCAGCCCTCGACCTCGAAACGGCGCTCGATGCCGCCCGGCCAGCCGTGGGAGGCGGAGTCGTTGTCGATCACGATGGCAGTCAGGTTCGACACTCCGAGACGGTCGGCGACGACTATCGCCTCGTGATTCGAGCCTTCGTCCATCTCGGCGTCGCCTAAGAGACAGAAGACCCGGGCGCTGCTTCCTTGCAGCCGCAACCCGATTGCGAGACCGCACGCGATTGCCAACCCGTGGCCGAGCGAGCCACTCGAGATCTCGACCCCCGGCACGAGGAGGTGATCTGGGTGGTGCCCGAAAGGCGAGTCGAACTCGCCGAACGTCGTAAGTAGGGACTCGGGGAAGTAGCCCATCGCGGCCAGCACGGCGAAGTAGGCCTGCGGCCCATGACCCTTTGAAAGAAGGAATCGGTCCGGATCGCTCTTGCACCTGCGCATCACTCGGTCGTAGAGAACCCAGAGCACGTCGAGGGTCGAATAGGCCGAGAGGTTGTGCTTCTCGTCTCCTGTCATGAGGGACAACAGGCGGGGAAGCTCCGCGTAGCCGGCGCTCGTCGAGGGTGTCTCGGTCATCATGCTGCTGACCTTAGGACTTCAAGTTAACTTGAAGTCAAGCTTTGGTGTTGAGAGACTTAGGCCCATGCTGGAAGCTCCTCTCCTCTCCATCGGTGAGATCGCCCAGCGCACAGGCGTCGCCGCCTCCGCTCTGCGCTACTACGAGGCGGAGGGCCTCATCTTCTCGGAGCGCTCTTTGGGCGGCCAGCGCAGGTTCGGACGCGACATGCTGCGCCGCATCGCGTTCATCCGGGTAGCCCAGCGGGTCGGCCTCAGCCTGGAGGACATACGATCGGCGTTAGCCATGCTGCCGAAGAGCCGAACACCGAACAAAAACGACTGGGCCCGCCTCTCGCGAGCCTGGCGCCCGATGCTGGACGAGCAGATCGCCGTTCTCGAACGCCTGCGAGATCAACTCGACTCCTGCATCGGATGCGGCTGCCTCTCGCTCCGGCGCTGTGCTCTCTACAACCCGGACGACCGGGCGGCCGGCCTCGGCGAGGGACCTCGCTACCTGCTCGGCGACGACCCTGCGTCGGTCATGGACCCCGTGGTCTCGTCGTGACCGGCACCGACGACCCGCTCCCACTCGACGGCGCTTACCTCGGGGGCGAGCACGAAGAGGTGGGTGGGATCTGGCGCAAGGCCTCAGGCCTGCGGGCGATCGTCGCCATCCACTCGACGGCGCTCGGGCCGTCGCTCGGGGGCACTCGCTTCCGGCCCTACCCGACGGTCGCCGAGGCGCTCGCCGACGTGCTCCGGCTCTCGAAGGCGATGAGCTACAAGGCCGCCATGGCTGGCCTCGACCAGGGTGGCGGCAAGGCGGTGATCATCGGCGATCCGGCCGATCTTCGCTCTCCGGCGCTGCTGGAGGACTATGCAGCGTTCCTCGACACCTTCGGCGGCAGGTACGTCACCGCAGAGGACGTCGGCACGACCCAGGCCGACATGGACGAGCTCGGCAAGCACACCCGGTTCGTAGCCGGCCGCTCGGTTGGCGCGGGCGGCTCAGGCGACCCGAGCCCTGTCACCTCATATGGCGTCTACCGGGCCATCCAGGCGACAGCAAGCGTCCTGTGGGGGACCGACTCACTCGCCGGTCGGACGATCGCCATCAGCGGCGTTGGAAAGGTGGGCGGCACGCTGGCAGATCTCGCAGCTGCCGACGGCGCGACCCTCGTCGTGGCCGACGTGGACGAAGAGGCGGTCACGCGCTGCGTAGACGAGCTCGGCGCGACCGCTGTGGGCATCGACGCGATCCACCGGACCGAATGCGATCTCTTCGCACCGTGTGCCCTCGGCGGCGCGATCAACGACAAGACGGTGCTCGAGCTCGCATGCCAGGCGGTCGTGGGCGCTGCCAACAATCAGCTCTCGAGACGTGAGCTCGCGACGGTTTTACGCAATCGCGGAATCGCCTATGTGCCGGACTACGTCGCGAACGCAGGCGGCATCATCAACATCGCTTACGAGCAAGGCGGCTATGACCCGGTCGCTGCCCGAGAGCATGTCGGCCGCATCTTCGACGAGGTCACCAATCTCTTCGAGGAGGCAGCCAGGACCGGCGAGACGTTGGAGGCGATCGCAGACCGCACAGCCGAGGCGCGCATGGCGGCGGCAACGAGGCCAGCGAGCGGTTAGCGGGTTTGGAGACGGTCGCGTTTCGCCTGGGCGGTGCGGCGACCACGCAGCATCTGGTCGAGCGTCGCTTTGCGCATGCGAACCGAGGTTGGCGTGACCTCGACACACTCGTCGTCCCGGATGAACTCGAGCGCCTGTTCGAGCGACATCTGCCGGGGAGGAATCAACCGGACGAGCACCTCGGAGGTGGAGGAGCGAACGTTGGTGACCTTCTTCTCCTTTGTCGGGTTGACGTCCATGTCCTCTGAACGGGCATTCTCCCCGACGATCATCCCTTCGTAGACCTCGACGCCGTCCCCGACGAAGAGGCTTCCCCGTTCCTGCAGGTTGAGCAGCGTGTAGGTCGTGGTCATCCCGGTGCGGTCGGCCACGAGCGAGCCCGACGGGCGGGTCCGGAGCTCGCCGAACCACGGTTCGAAGCTCTCGAACACATGGTGAAGAACGCCCGTGCCCCGTGTCTCAGTCAGAAACTCAGTCCGGAACCCAATCAGTCCCCTGCTCGGGACCGAGTATTCCAACCGGACCCAGCCAGTGCCGTGGTTGACCATCTGTTGCATGCGCCCCTTGCGGAGCGCGACAAGCTGGGTGACCACGCCCATGAAGTCCTCCGGCACGTCGATCGAGACGTGCTCAACCGGCTCGTGCACCTTGCCGTCGATCGTGCGCGTAACGACCTGCGGTTTGCCGACGGTGAGCTCGAAGCCCTCCCGCCGGAAGGTCTCGACGAGGACGGCCAGCTGCAGCTCACCTCGCCCTTGCACTTCCCAGATCTCCGGGCGCTCGGTCGGATAGACGCGCAGCGAGACGTTGCCGACGAGCTCCGCGTCGAGCCGGTTCTTGAGGAGGCGTGCGGTGAGTTTCGTGCCGTCTCGGCCGGCGAGAGGCGACGTGTTGATCCCGATCGTCATCGAAAGGCTCGGCTCGTCGACGCTCAGCACAGGAAGCGGTCGCGGGTCGTCGCGGTCCGCCAGCGTCTCGCCGATCGTGACGTCGCCGATCCCGGCTACGCCGATGATCTCGCCGGGCCCGGCTTCTGCCGCGTCGACGCGATCGAGGCCCTCGGTGACATACAGCTCGGCGACCTTGGCCGTCTCGATCGTGCCGTCGGAGCGGCACCATGCCACTTGCTCGCCCTTCTTGATGGTGCCGTTCAGCACCCGGCAGATCGCGAGGCGACCGACGTAAGGGGAGGCATCGAGATTCGTCACGAGCGCTTGGAGCGGGTGGCCTTCGATGTAGGACGGAGGAGGGATGTGCGCTGCGATCGCCATGAAGAGCGGTTCCAGGTTCTCCCCGTCGTCAGCTGGGTTGAGCGAGGCACGAGCGGCCTTGGCGTTCGCGTAGACGATGGGGAACTCGATCTGGTGCTCGTCGGCGTCGAGGTCGAGGAACAGCTCGTAGACCTCATCCACGACCTCCTTCGGCCGTGCGTCCGGCCGGTCGATCTTGTTCACCACCAGCACGACCGGCAGGCGCTTCTCGAGCGCCTTTCGGAGCACGAAACGAGTTTGTGGAAGAGGTCCCTCGCTCGCGTCGACGAGGAGCAGCACCCCGTCGACCATCGTGAGTGCACGCTCGACCTCGCCGCCAAAGTCGGCGTGTCCTGGCGTGTCGACGATGTTCAGCTTTATCCCGCCGTGGCGCACCGCCGTGTTCTTCGCGAGGATCGTGATGCCCTTCTCGCGCTCCAAGTCGGTCGAGTCCATGATGCGCTCGCCGGGGTTCTGGTTCTCCCGGAACACGCCCGACTGCCAAAGCATGCCGTCGACAAGCGTCGTCTTGCCGTGATCGACGTGAGCCACGATTGCGAGGTTCCTGATGTCAGTGCGCGAAGTCATGAGAAAAAGGGAGTCCGTTGTCCGCTCTCGCCCGTCCTTGTGGAGGGCGGCATAGGGTCCCACCAGCGTACCGGCTGTAACGCGCAACCCCGGCAGCGGGCAATATGCCCGCTGCCGGGGTAGAGCGCCTTGCTACTGCATCGCTATTGCTGTGCTCTCAGGCTCCCTTGAACAAGTTTGGGACAGGCGCCTGCGAGCCGGTGTAAGTGGTAATCGGACCGGTGTTCGTTGATTCGTAAATCGGGCTGACCGGATTCACATTGCCGTTCTCGATCTTCACGATCTCGGACCCGGAGAAGCCATAGTGATCCGAGGCTGAATAGGTGAACGGCACTAGGCCTGAAGTGGCAAACTTCGAGCCATCTGTTTCGAGGGCCTTGATGAGACCTGGCCGGGTCAGGTTCTTCCCGGCCGCCTCGAGGAGCTCGACGGTCGCGTACCCGAGTGCCGCGCCGTACTCGGCGTTGCCGTCCCAGGCCGTGTAGCCCTTGTCGTAGGTTGTGAGGATCGACTTCGAAAGCTTGACCCACGCGTTCGAAGCGTCTGACTCCGGTGGCAGGTAAGCGTTCGTGATCGCGCCGTTCAACAGCGCCGTTCCCGTCACCGCTTTCTTCGAGAACGACGAAAGGAGACCCGCAAGCGTCGGCGGGTCAGCACCCACGCTCGAGATCACCCACTGCGGGCTCCACCTCAACTCAGCAGCAGCCAACAGCGCTAGAGCCGTCGCTGCAGGGATCGTGTAGAGCACGACGACCTTTGCTCCGGCGTTCTTCAGCGCGCTGATCTGGTTCCCGAGGCCTGCAGCGAGCCCAGCAGAAGTGCCCTGGTAGTTCTGCTCGCCGGCGATTGAGCTCTTCGAGATCTCCTGATCGAGGCCCTTCACTCCGTCCAGCCCGAACTCGTCGTCTTGGTAGAGGTAGCCCACCTTCTCGCCGGCGAAGTTCTTTTTGACATAGCTGCCAAGGATCTTGCCTTCGACGATGTAGTTCGGCTGGAACCCGAAGCTGTATGGGTACTTGCTGTCAGTCCAACAAGCGCAGCCGGAGGCGATGAAGAGCTGCGGGATCTTCTGTGAGTTGAGGTACGGCTGCACGGCTAGCTGAGTCGGGGTACCGAGCCCGCCGACCGTTGCGAAGACGTTGTCGGCCTGGACGAGCTGTTTCGTCATCGGCACCGTCAGCGTCGGGTTGTACTGGTCGTTGTCGATGATGAACTTGATCTTGCGGCCGAAGATACCTCCATGCGCGTTGACGTAATCGAAGATTGCGCCTGCCGCCGGTGCGATCTCGCTGTACCCCGGAGCCGCAGGACCGCTCAGAGGAGTGGTCGTCCCGAGGATGATCTGGCTGGCGGTGACGCCGGGGGTAGTCGTCGCTGTCGGCTTGGCGCTCGTGGTGCCACAGGCCGCCGCGACTAGCGACACGGCTCCTAGCAACGATGCGGTCATCAGCGTGCGACTGCGCATTCGGGGAGTTGTCTTCATGGACTGATCCTTTCAGGTGAGGGTGTGGAGGTAAGAGGAGCAACTGCTTGGTCGGAATCGCCTTTGGACCGCCGCGCGAGACGCCCGATAGCCGACCACAGCGAGCGGAGCCAACCCTGGATGCCCGAGGGCGCAAGCATCATGATCACGATGATGAGCAAACCGAACACGGCGTTCTGCATGTTCGCCTTGACGCCGGCTGACAGGTTGAAGTGACCGGAGACGTTCTGTGTCCACTCCGGGATGTAGACGAGAGCAAGAGCGCCCCACCAGGCGCCGATCAATGAGCCACTTCCCCCGATGACCATGCCGGCGAGAAGCTGGATCGAGAGGAACAGGCTGAAGCTGTCTGGGCTCACTATCCCGCTCCAGAGCGCGAACAGGCCGCCCGCCAACCCTGCGGCAGCCGCGCTGACGGCGAAGGTGAGGACCCGCAGGCGGGCCGGGTTGAGGCCGGCCGCCGAGGCGGCGATCTCGTCGTCCCGCACGGCGCGGAGCGACCGTCCGAAGCGGCTGCGAAGGAAGTTCGCGAGAATGACCATGCCGACTACTGCACCGAACAGCGTGATCCACGCCAGCCACCGCTCGGCCGGCACGGTCCCGGGCGGAGTCGGCGGGTTGACGATGATGCCCTGGTCTCCGTTGAACAAGCTCGAGAACTTGTTCGGAAGGTCCTGCACCGCAAAGGCCAGCGCGAGTGTGACCCCCGCGAGGTAGGGGCCCTTCAATCGGGTGGCCGGGAGGCCGACGAGCCCGCCTATGACGGCGGCGGCCCCGACCGCGACGAGAACGGGCACTATGAGCGGCAAATCGAAGTGCTCCATCATGAGTCCGGCCGAATAGGCCCCGACCGCCATGAACGCGCCGTGCCCGAGCGAGATCTGGCCATTCACACCGGTGAGCACCGAGAGGCCCGCGATTGCGATCGCATACCAGCCGATCTCGGCGAGCTCGAGGTTGTCGTACTGGCTGACCGACAGGGTGATCACGTAGAGCACCAGACCGCCCGCGACGGCCAGCAACAGATGGCGAAGCAGCGGCTGGGTCGGCAGGCGGAGCCAGCGCGGCAATTTCATACCCGTCTCGCGCTCGGCCGGGAGAAGATGCCTTCAGGACGGATGGACAGCACCACTATGAGCAAGACCGCCGCCCCGACCGTCTCCATGCTCGAGCCCATGTAGCCGCCGACATAGGAGATCCCGAGACCTGTCACGATGCCGCCTACGAGAGCGCCGAGGGGGCTGTCCAGCCCGCCGAGGACTGCAGCGGCAAAGCCGTAGACGAGGATCGGATCCATCATGTTCGGCGACAGGAGAACCTTCGGCGCCACGAGCAGCCCCGCCAGCGCGCCGGCGAACGTCGCGAGCGCCCAGCCGGTCGTGAGGATTCGGCCAACTCGGACGCCGAGCAGGCGTGCGACCTCTGGTGCGAACGCAGACGCTCGCATGCGGAGGCCGAGGTTCGTCCACCGGAACAACACGAGGATGCCGACCATGAGTACCAGCACCGACGCCAGCACGAATACGTCGAAATGCGAGAACTCGAGGTGGGTCTTCCCTACTGATATGCCGATCTGGGAGAACGCCGGCTCGAAACCCCGATCCCCCGAACCCCATATCGCGCCCGCGATCGACTCGACGAGGATCAAGAGACCGATCGATACGACAATGGGGTTGAGGTCGGGCTTGCCGTAAAGGGGCCGGATGAAGACGCGCTCGGTAAGTGCGCCGATGACGAGCCCGGCGAAGAGAGCGCCCGCGAACGCAAGCCAGTAGTTGACCGACCGGTCCAGCAGCGACACGGCGATGTACGTCGTGAGGGTAGCGAGGGCCCCCTGTGCGAAGTTCACGATGCGGGTCGCGCGCCAGATGAGGACGAGCCCGAGCGCGACCGCGGCGTAGATGACGCCGTAGGTGAACCCGTTCAAGGTCAGGTCGACGAAGCGTCCCACGTCAAAAACCCAGATACCTGTGACGGAGCTCGTCCTCAGATGCGAGGGCGGCCGCTTTGTCCGAGGCGACCACGCGGCCGAGGTTGAGGACGATCGCCACGTCCGCGATGGACAGGGCGCTGCGGGCGTTCTGCTCGACAAGGAGAACCGTGAGCCCATCGGTCCGAGCGAGCTCGCGGATGATGCGCATGAGCTCAGCGGTGACGAGCGGGGCCAAGCCGAGAGAGGGCTCGTCCAGCAAGAGCAGGTCCGGCTTGGCCGCGAGCGCGCGGGCGATCGCGAGCATCTGGCGCTCTCCCCCTGAAAGCGTCGCGGCGGACTGCTTCCTGCGACTCTCGAGTGGTGGGAAGAGCGCGAAGGCGCGATCTATGGCCTCTTGGTAGTCGGGCTGTCTCCTGCGCCAGAGAGCCCCGAGCCGGATGTTCTCCTCGACGGTGAGCTCGGTGATAACCCCTCGGCCCTCCGGCACGTGCGATATCCCGCGGCGGACGACTTCCTCCGGCGCGAGCCCGGCGATCTCCTTGCCGTCGTAGCGAATGCTCCCTTCCTTCGCTGGCACGAGACCGGTGATCGTCCGCAAGAGCGTGGTCTTGCCGGCGCCGTTGGCACCGAGCACGGCTGTGATCGAGCCGTCGCGCGCCTCGAAGGACACTTCGGTCAACGCGCGCACCGGGCCGTAGGCCACCGACAGCCGGTCAATCTCGAGCATCAGCTGGCTCACTCTCGACGGCTTCACCGAGGTAGGCGGTCGTCACGACGGGGTCGGCCCGGATCTCATCGGGAACACCAGTCGCGATCACCTTGCCGAAATCGAGCACGACGATGCGATCGCACGTCGCCATCACGAGGTCCATGTTGTGCTCGACGATGAGCACACCCATCTCGCTGCGTAAGGCGCCCAGGAGCTCGGCGAGCTCGGAGATGTCCGATGCAGACAGCCCGCTCGCAGGCTCGTCCATCATCACGAGGGCCGGTTGTGAGACGAGGGCTCGGGCGAGGGCGATGCGTTTCTGAACGGGATAGGGCAGCGTCGACGGCATCCTGGCGGCGTACTCGGCTACGCCCATGCGGTCGAGTGCTTCCATCGCCTGGTCCCGCAGGCGACGCTCCTCCCGGCTCGAAGGCCAGAGGCCGAACAGTGCGGAGAACAAGCCCGAGCGAGCCACGGGCGCCGCACCCACGAGGACGTTGTCGAGGGCATCGAGACCCTGGAAGAGCCCGACGCCCTGGAGCGTCCGCTCGATGCCGAGCGATGCGAGATCGTAAGGGTGATGGTGGCGCAGCTGCTTGCCCCGCCAGACCACCCGGCCTTCCTGCGGGCGCACGAAGCCACAGATCACGTTGAACAACGTGGTCTTGCCGGCTCCGTTCGGGCCGATGACGCCGACGATTTCTCCAGTCGAGGAGGTGAGGGAGACGTTGTCGAGAACGCTCAACCCACCGAAGGAGACCGTGACGTTTTCGACGACGAGTCCGGCGGCGGTTGCAGGCGCCGCGGGGGCTGTGTCGGCCGCCGGTGCTGCCGGCAATCCGTCGGCGGTCGTGGCCGTCACGATGCTCGAAATCCCACCGTCGTCGCTCTCCCCCTCAGTTCCGGTGCCCCCGTCCTGTCTCGCCTTTGAAGCAGGACGTCACACCAGTGACGACAGTTTGTTACCAGATTGAAATGCGCCGCGCCAGCGATTTCATTCGCCACCAGCCTGAGCGGCTGTCCCACGGCCGAGCCGAGCCGAGATTCTTCGCAACGTCTCGGCGAGATTCGCCTCGGCGGTGAGTACCGCTTCCGCGATCGGCACCCAGCGAAGTGGCGCCCGAGCGGTCTCGGCTTGCACCCGGTGAGGCGCGCGCGTCGTGAGGGCGTAGCGAACGTCGGCATGCTCGTGGGAGGGCTCGTCGCCACGTGGCGCAACTGGGACGACGACCAGGTGCACGAGTTCGGGAACGTCGCCTCCCGGCCACGGACCGAGGTCGTCGAGACCCGTCTCTTCTCTCGCCTCACGCATCGCGACTTGAAGCGGGTCGTGCTCACCGGGGTCACCGTGGCCTCCGACTTGAAGCCACGCCTGCTGGCGTTCGTGCCAGCGCAAGAGCACTTCGCTGGTTGGCAGGTGGAGCACTACCGCCGAGCCGGTCAGATGCAGAGCGAGGCGGCGATCGTAGGGATCGGCCGTCGTCTCACACAACCAGCGGATCTGATCGAGGTCGCGGGCCTCGTCGTCGCCGGCGGCTCGGTAGGTCTGAAGCCAGTCCGGTCCGGTGCGTTCGGTCATGTGCCACTCCCTGCATGAGTTCCGGGGGGAGGGCTCGAACCTCCAACATTCGGCTCCAAAGGCCGACGTTCTGCCGATTGAACTACCCCGGACCGGTCTCGCGTCCCCGCCAGCATAAGTGGCGCCTGAGTCCGGCGATTTCTCCGGGCGACAGGCGGACCCGCGCGCGTCGCGCGCTGAGTCGATGCCTGAAAAGAAAGGCGGCCGGCGCTGCACCCCGGGGACGGTGGCACGCGCCGGAAGTGGGAACAAAGCCTGTGTCGGGAGGCTCCGTTCCCCGAGCTAACGAGTCAGCTCTCTCAGCCGCTTTAGACCGAGGCTGACGAAGACCGTCGATCCCCCTGATGGCCGGCGGACCACCTCGAATAGCAGATTCATATTCCTGACTATTTCCATTGATTTCATAAGCTTCCTAGATCATAGGCCATGACCACTCTGCGCAAGGCCTACCCAAGAAGTCCGTACGGGACACGGTCCGGACGAGGCCACCCAGCCTGTCGGCTAACCTCAGGCACGCCATGGGATCCCTAATCAAGAAGCGCCGAAAGCGCATGCGCAAGAAGAAGCACAAGAAGATGTTGAAGCGCACTCGTTGGCAGCGCCGCGCCGCCGGCAAGTAGCTCGCAGCGCCCGCCCGCGCCACCTCGCTGTCCCGCGCAGCCTGATTCGGGCAGGCCACTCAGCCTGCTTCGGGCAGGCCAACCGTCTTGGCAACTGTGACGAGCGCGCTCTCGCGCCCGGCGACTATCTCTGCGCGGATTTGATCGGCCAGCTCCACTAGCTGCTCCATCTGGCCTTCGCAGTACCAGGTGCCACCGCTCCCAGCGAGACGAGGCCTCTGGCCGGTAGCGGCACCCATCACGTCGCGCCACCATCGCAAGCCCGGATACGCCTGTAGCGCCGCCGGCTCGAGATCGTTGCCGTGCTCTCCCCGGGGCCCTTGCAGCTCGTCCCAGGCTGCATAGACGATCGGGGTCGAGACATGCACTCTGGGGGTGACCAGCAGGAAGGCTGAGCCGGCCGAGCCGGCCGGCCCGCCCATGCCACCTGCGTCGAGCGGCTCGAGCGGCTCGACGAATTCGCCGATACCGCGGACGCGAGAGCGGCCGCCGATCAAGCAGAAGGGGACATCAGCTCCCAACCGCACCGCCACCGCCAGGTCGGATACGCCGCCCCAGCGCAATATCGCTGCGGCGTCCGAGGAGCCGCCGCCGAGGCCGGCGCCGGAAGGGATGCGTTTCGTAAGGATGCAGCGGGCGCGGCGACCGCAAAGGGCGAGCGCGCGTTCCACGAGATTGCTCCCTGTCGGTACGGTCGCCAGCTCGTCGGCCTCGCCTTCGGCCGTCCCCGGCAGACCGCGCCAGGCCACCTCGTCTCGGACTTCGAGTCCGTCCTCGCCCTCGATGAGCTCGAGCCCGTCGGAAAGGTCGAGACTCATCATCTCCGCGTCGAGCAGGTGGTACCCGTCCTCGCGCCGGCCGACGATCCTGAGCGATGTCGTCAACTTCGCTGGCGCCACGAGATGCGTCGGCGTCACGACTGCTCCGCCTCGCCGGGCTCGTCGGGCTCGTCGGGCGGGGCGGGGAGCTCCGGCGGGCCGAGCCGGCGAAGGCATCCCGCGAGCTCGCCCCACGCCTCGATCCCGAGCTCCTCCGGGCGCCGTTGCGAGTCGACGCCGGCGCACGCGAAGACCTCTTCGCTCACGACCTGGCCAAGCGACCGGCGCAACATCTTCCGGCGCACCGAGAACGCGAGGGAAATGAGGCGATTGATCTCGTCGTAGGTCGCGACCTCGTCGCTGACGACGTGAGCCTCCCGCCGCACGATTTCGACGAGGACTGACTCGACCTTGGGACGCGGGATGAAGACGCTCGGCGGTACCCGTCCTACGACCCGCGCCGTTGCGAAGTACGCCAGACGTGCGGAGACGGCGCCGTAGGCGGGCGCGGAAGGTTCCGCCGACAACCGCTCACCCACCTCACGCTGGACCATGACGAGCATGCGCTCGATGGCCGGGACGCCGACGAGCAAGTCGAGGACGAGTGGAGTGGCGATGTTGTACGGCAAGTTCGCAACAAGGACCCACCGATCCTCGCCAAGCAGTGCTTGCCAGTCGCACGACATCGCATCGGCGTGGACGATATCGACGCTCAAAGACCCGACCACATCGCCAAGAGCGGGGAGCAAATGCCGGTCCACCTCTATGGCGGTGACCCTCGCGCCGGTCGCGGCCAGCGCGACGGTCAGCGATCCGAGGCCCGCACCGATCTCGACCACTCGATCACCGGAACCAACCCGCGCGAGACGCGCTATGCGCTCTGCGACGTTCGGGTCCGCGAGGAAGTTCTGCCCGAGCGACCTCGACGACCGAAGGCCGTGCTTCTCGAGCAGGGCGGTGAGCTCAGCCCGCCCCGGCGGCCTCACCTCAGAGACGTGCCCGACTCACGCGACGCTCAGACGGAAGGCGGTCACGGCATTCTCGGAGGTCACCCGGGCGATCTCCGCACGCGAGAGAACCTTCTCGTGGCGCAGCGCTTCTCCCACCAAAGAGACATAGCTCGGCTCGTTCGTCTTACCTCGGTGGGGCACTGGTGTCAGGTAGGGCGAGTCCGTCTCGATCAAGAGCCGGTCGAGTGGGCAGATCTTGGCAGCCTCCCTCACCTCGCCGGCATTCTTGAATGTCAGGATCCCCGAGAACGACAGATAGCCGCCGATAGCAAGGCACCGCTCCGCGTCAGCCGGACCGCCGGTGAAGCAGTGGAAGATCGTGCGCTTCGGAACGCCTTCGGCATCGAGGATCGCGAGAGTGTCGTCGAACGCCTCACGAGTGTGGATCACGAGCGCCAGGTCGTACTCGTTGGCGAGCGCTACCTGAGCGGCGAACACTTTGCGCTGTGTCGTGCGAGGCGAGTGGTCGTAGTGATAGTCGAGGCCGCATTCTCCGACCGCTACGACGCGCGAGCCGTCACCGACGCCGACCTTCAGGTCCGACAGCAAGGTCCGTATCGGGTCCACGCCGGAGGCCGCGTCGTGGGGGTGCAGCCCGACGGTCGCATAGACGTCGATCGTGAGCGCGCCGCTGCGGGAAAGACTGCCTGCGAGATCGATCGCACGACGGGAGCTGGCGACGTCGGTCCCGACCGAGATCATGCGACGAGTCCCTGCCTCCGCAGCGCGTTGGACGATGTTGGCAGCCTCGGCATTGTCTGGCGCGTACTGGATGTGACAGTGGGAATCGGTCCAGAGAGTGAGCTTGGCAAGCGCCGAGTCACGTGCCTCCTCGTCGGCCGCCCACCGCTCCTCTTCGAGCGCTCTTTGCGAATTGGCGGTCGCCTGTTCCCGCGCGAGCTGGATTGCCTCGGCCTCGGCTTCCCGCCTCGCCTGCG
>PLDN01000066.1 GCA_003136185.1 Acidimicrobiaceae bacterium
GTCGAGTATTGGTTCTCCCAGGTGTTCCTTCCGGCTCTGCAAGCCTTTCCGGACTTGTCTTCCCTGTTCAGCACGCCACCCGCGGCCTAAAGCAGCCTCGCGGAGAAACTTGACGGAATCACTAGATTCCTGAAGACTCGGCGGAAATCATAGGCTTCGCACACAGAAGCTGAACCGGATGGGGAGCGACTTGGCGCAGCTGGCAGCAATCCGGGATATCCGTTCTCCCCGCTCCCTCGACTTGGCAGAGGACGCTGCCGACTACCAGGAGAACCTGCTGGCCGAGTTCGTCCTCGCCCGCTCAGCTCACGGTGTCGTCGACGCGACAGTACGAGGAGACCTCGCAGCCGTGGAGGAGTTCCTCGCATTCGCCGGAGTTTGGGCCTGGGAAGTCGAAGCGATCCACGCGGACCGATTCCTCGCGATTGGCCAACGCGGCAAGGCGGTACGGACGCGCCAGATCAAAGCGGGCCGGATCGCCGCCTTTTACCGCTTCATCGAGTGCCGTTACCAGGGCGAGATCGCCGAGCTGACCGGCCGGACCGTCATGTCGCCCATAGATCCGATCAACCGCCCGACCCACACCGGCGAGTTCTCCGTGCGGGTTCCGCCGTCGCCAAAGGAGCTGGCGGCGTTCTTCTCCTCCTGGCGAGAAGCCCTCGTGGACGCCCGCAAGTGGCGTAATGCAGCACGCACCTACGCCATGTCACGTCTCGCCGGCGAGGTGGGACTGAGGGCAGCCGAGCTCTGTGGGTTACGACTCGACGACTGCCACTTCGACCACGGGCCGCTCGGCAAGATCCACGTTCGCCTCGGCAAGGGTGCGAGGGGATCGGGCCCGAGGGAACGCCTCGTGCCGATGCTCGGGGACGCCCGGGCGATCCTGGTGTGGTGGGTGACCGAGGTGCGCGGCTGCTACGAGGACGACTTCGAGCGTCCTCGAGCGGTGTTGTTCCCATCCGAGCGCGGCGGACTGATCACGCCTGAGGCCTTTCGCCTGCCGCTCAAGGCGGCAGCAAAGGCCCACCTGCTCGGGCCGGTGCGTGAGCTCACGCCGCACGTGCTTCGTCACGCCTGCGCGTCCAGGCTCTACGCGGACGGTCTCAGCCTCGTGGCCGTCCAGGCGCTGCTCGGACATCGCTGGCTGACGACGACGATGGTGTACGTCCACGTGGCCTCCGACTCGATCGAGGCCGAGTACGAGGCAGCAGCAATCCGAGCGGCGGACCGTTTCGTCACACGATGACGGGGGGAAGAGGAGGAGCCATGCGTTGGAACCTGCGGATGGTGGCAGCACAGCGAGGGATATGGAAGTCGACCGACCTGCGCCGCGCTCTCGGTGCGGCCGGCCTCGACATCTCGGCAGGCAAGATGAGCAACTTGTGGTCCGGGACGCCGATCTCGGTGCGCCTCGATGACATGGACGTGATCTGCTCCGTTCTCGGCTGTACACCCGACGAGCTGCTCGCCCCCGAGGAGCCGGCCGAGCGGGCCGAAGTGACCCCGGCCCCGAAGTCCGCTGCCTCCGAAAGCGGGCCGGCGATCCGGCCGACCAGGCGCCACAGCAGGCAGCGCTCCGTCCCCCCTGCATGAGCGGCGGTGGCCGGGTCGCCTCGTGCACTGTCTGCGCGAAGATCGGGCCGAGAACAAAGGGCCTCTGCCCGCGCTGCTACGCGAGGAGCCGGATCCATGAGGTCGTCTGCGCCGACTGCGGCCTAGTCCGTCTCGAGCACCGCGGTGGTCGCTGCGCCAACTGCTACCGCTTGGCGCACATGGCACTTGGGATCTGCCGCCTTTGTGGTGAACAAAAGCCGTTGTGGGGGCCGGTCTGCCGGGCGTGCCAGGTCCGCCGGCGGGCGACCGCGGGAGCCTGCGAGGGCTGCGGACGCGAGATGGCGAGGCTCTGGGGGCGCCGCTGCAGCCGGTGCGCGAAGACTCACTGGACGGTGGGCAGCTGCCTCGACTGCTGTTGGTGGACGGCGAGCATCGAGAACGGCCGCTGCCGGGCGTGCCAGGAGTTCGCCTCTCACAACGCCGCTGTCGGCACGTGCCGCTCGTGTGATCGCCACCTGCCGCTCAACGCCTACGGGCGATGCCGGTTGTGTACCGTGGCCCGGCGCCAGGCCCACTCCGCAGGCGATCCTGACTGGTCGATGGAGCCGGGAGCACGCGGCGGCATACAGCTGTGCTTCGGGGAGCTGTACGCACACCCCGGACCTCTGTCCACTGTCACAACCACTCGCCGCCATTTCTCAGCAGATGTCAGTGCCAACATCGCCGGAGAGAAGAGGTTGTTCCCGGTGCCGCCCGATCTGTCCCGGATCACCGGCCTCGACCTGGCCGCGCTCAAGGTGTCGGGCACTGTCGAGGAAGCGGCGATCAAGGGCTTCGCCGAGGCGCGTGGATGGAAGCCGGAGACCACCTTGGCCGTCTTGCAGGCGATGGCGCTTCTCGAAGGGCAGGGCCCGGGCTACCCGAGCGACGAGATCTTCAGCCATCTCCGGCGGCTCGGGCTTCGGCCGAGCCGGGTGCGCGAGTTCCTCGCCGCCCAAGGCAGGACCCCACCAGAGCAGCTCGCGTTGCCACACTGGATCTACGATCAGATCGCCGGCTTCCCCGACCCGATCCAGGCCGAGGTGGCCGCATGGGTCGAGGTGCTCGAAGGTCGCTGGGGTCGCGGCGGAGCCCGCCACGGTGCGACCATCCGGGTTTATGTGAACGCCGTCATGCCAGCGCTCGTCGAGTGGTCGACGTCGCACACATCACTGCGCGAGATCATCACCGATCAGGTAGAGGAGCGGTTGACATCGCTGATGGGATCCCGCCGTGTCCTCACTGCGGTGGCTCTTCGGTCGCTCTTCAGTGCGCTGAAATCGCGTCGTCGGGTATTCGTCGACCCCGCCCGTTCCGTTCGCGCCGGGCGCTCCCCCCAGACCTCGGTGCTCGGCCTCGACGCTTCGTCGCGTTCCTCGCTGCTGAGGACACTCGAGCGTGCCGATCACCGGCTCGTCGTACTGCTCGCCGGGGTGCATGCCATGACGCGAGCCGACATAATCGGGGCCAAGCTCGACGACGTTGACCTCGACGCATCCACAATCAAGGTGCGCGGGACGAGTCGACCTCTTTCCCCGATCGTGGAAGGCCATGTCATCGACTGGCTTCGTGTCCGAGCTGAGTACTGGCCACGCAGTGCCAACCCGCATCTTCTCGTCACGAAGAGGTCCGCGTACGGCGTCGGCCCGGTCTCAGGCAGTTGGCTCAATGGCGTCTTCAAGGACCTTCCCACCACCGCAGCCGGGCTGCGCGCCGACAGGCTGCTAGCCGAGGCCGATGACAACCGTGGAGACCCGCTGCGCCTGGTCCGCCTCTTCGGCCTCAGCCCAGCCTGTGCGATGCGCTACTGCGCCAATTGGGGCCTCGATAGCGAGACGAGCGACCTGTAACCGGGCGCCGCCCACGTCTGTTCCTATGAACTGCAGCCGAGTCGGCTGCAATGACGGCCTTCTGGCGGCAGTTCGCCGGCAACGCCCATTCAGTAATCGTGAACTTTCGGCCTTCCGGCGCTTCCGGGTGATGAAGGACTTCTTGGCGCTCCGCCCGATGTTCCACTGGACCGAGGAACGCGTCCGCGGACATGTCGCGCTCTGCGTGCTCGCAGCGACGATCGAAGCCGTCATGGCACGAGACCTCGTGAACGCGAAGGTGATGGACCCCGACCTTCCCTTCCAGTCGATGTCACCGCGCCGGGCGCTCGCGGCGCTGAAAGACGTCCGTGTCGAGCTCGTCTTGGCCGGCGACCTGACCGTCGAGCTCGTGACCCGCAGGAATCCAGTGCAGGCCAAGGTGCTCAAAGCGTTCGGAGTCGACACCTCGACCTGGGACAAGGCGACCATCGCCTGAGCAGGGCGTTCATCTCACGCATAGTGGAAACACCTCATCGCCGCGCCCGTATCTAGCTGGGATGACGCGAAAGTCGCGCCAAACTCCGGTCTGCCGTCTTCATGGCGCCGTACAGATCGTCGAGCTGCTTGGCGTTGAGCCGCGTCAGTGGAACCTTGCCGAGGGCGGGCCGGATCGTCTGCTCGATCTGCGCCCGATAGGTGCGCATGGTCGTGGGTGAGAGATCGAGGCGCTCGCACTCGATGAGCCAACGATCAAGAAGCTGCCCGAAGGAAGCGCCCATGCCGTCGGAGCGAGGGGCCTGCTTGTCGATCAGATCCCGGAGGGCCTCATCGGCCGCCTTGGCACTACCATAGACGGTCTTTGAGACCTGGCGAGGCTTGCCCGAAATGGGGTCGCGGCCGAGGTAGGCCCGGACCTCCCAGACACCCTCTCGGCGCTTGCGCTTCGTCCCTCGCACAAACTCCAAGCGTAGCCAGGATTAGGGATGGAAGTAGGGACAGCTCACCGGACATGGGAGAGCCCCTCCCGCTGGAGGGGCTCTGACCAGGTACTTCGTTAGTGGCGGGGGTAGGATTTGAACCTACGACCTTCGGGTTATGAGCCCGACGAGCTACCTGACTGCTCCACCCCGCGGCGGAGCGACCACTATACAGCGAGGCAGAGGACAGCCTTCACGCCGCCTGCGAACTAGCCGAAGCTTGCGGTCGATTTCGAGCTCGACTTAGACGGTGTGGTCCCGGAGGAGGCTGGCACCGACGAAGTGGGCGTGGTCGTAGAGCTACCCGAGCTTCCAGACGATCCAGATCCCGATCCCGAAGACGACGAGCCCGACGATCCCTTCTTGTGCTCCGCTGCCAACAACTGGTGCGCTTCGTTCAGGTACTGACCCATTTGCTGGATGTCGTGTTGGAAGTCACCCAGCCGGGATGCCTTCAAATCCACCGTCGACTGTTGGTACGCGGCGTACGCGAGGTCGAGATCCGTTTCGATCTGTTGCGAGAGCGACTGGGAAGTCGTTGTGCCGACGTTCACGGTGCCGCCGAACAGCTGCTGGAGCGACCCGATCAAAGTCGGCGCAAAACCGACCTCGTCCCCACCGAAGTCCGTTGCCACGAAGTCGAGCGCTGGGAGTCTCTGAGACGTGCTTGTTGCATACAGCGTCTGTACATAGATGAGAGAGTCCTCGATCGGCACCAGCAACGTCGGCCCGAGCAACACCTTCGAGCCTCTCTGGTCGAGCAGGGTCGTTTGTCGCGCAACTGATTGGACTGCCTGGATCTTGGCAGCCACAAGAGCCGGCCCGAGGGCGTTCGGGGTAACGCTCGGTAACTCGTAAGCAGTGAGAGACCCGTACCCTGGATTGTCCGAGTTCGCTGTTATGAAGCCTGCGAGGAGCTGGCTTTTCCCGGACGAGGATTGCGGCACGAGAGGTTCGATCGCCACGAACGAAAGTGAGTTCTGATCTGGCAGACGAAGCAGCTCGTAGACTGGGACGTAAGGCTGCTGGCTCGTTGCAGAGGCGATGCTCCAAGCGTTCTGCAGCGTATAGAACTGCGATGCCTGGCTTGAGGTTGTGCCGAAGTGGTAGCGCCCGTACATCGAGGAAAGAACGGTCAAAAGGTCCTGCGGGTAGCGGAGGTGGTTCAAGAGCTGAGGTGAGAGTTTTCCCATGTCGCTCAACGGCTTGAACATTCCGGGGAAGGCGTGCTCCCAGGCGAGTAACACGGGATCGGTTGAGTCGAGTACGTAGAAGTTGACAGTGCCGGTGAAAGCGTTGACGACGGCCTTCACTGAGTCTCGAACGTAATTGTACTGCCCCTGCAAGCCACTCCCACCCGGGAGCACACCATTGGAAGCGGTCTGGGAGTAGGGGTAGTAGCCGCTGGTGGTATAGCAATCCACCATCCAGTAGATGCCGCCGCTCGCGACGATCGGGTAGGGATTGGAGTCAATCTTCAAGAACGGCGCCGCCCGCTGCACCTCTTGTTCGATGTTCTGGTTGTAGATGATGCGCGACTTCGGAGTGATCAGCTTCGATACGAGCAAGTTGTAATCATGAAAGCGCATGGCGTACGCCGCGCGCTGCCAGAATCCAGTCAGCTGGACTCCGCCGCTGCCGTTGTAGTGGTTCGTCTGGGACTGGGCGCCATTCTTCGTCACGTAGTCGAGCTCGGCCTGCTTGGTGTTGACTACGACGTACGTGCTCGCAGCATCGCCGTAATAGACGTCGGGCTGGGCAACCTTCGGCGCACCGTTGGTCGCCTGCACCGGCGCTCCTTGGATATCGAAGTCCGGCTGCCCGGCGCCCGTCGTCGCATTGGCCGGCGACATTATGACCCCGTAGCCGTGCGTGTACTCGAGGTGCTCGTTGACCCACGTCTTGCGGGGCAAGCCCGACTGAAGAAGCTCGCGGGTGCCAATAACTACGGGGGTGAGGGCGGCATTGCGGCCCGATCCCAGCTCGTAGCGATCCGTCGAGAGCGCGGCGATCTGGTAGTAGCCATGGAGCGACTGCAAGTTGTCGTAGGTGTACGCCGCAATCTTGGGGTCCCACAACGGGAGCTCGTTCAGCGTGCTGTGATTGGCGTTGAGTACGCCCGCGTTCAGGTCCGCGTTGGCCGCGAACGTCTGCGGCTTGACCGAGTTGAGCCCGAATGCGGCCTTTGTGGCTGCGATATTGCGCTCGATGTAGGGCAACTCGACCGTGCTCTGCGCCGGGTTGACCTGCAGCCACTGGACGAACGCCGGGAAGATCACCCCGAGAGCGAGCGCGACGAACACCCACATCCCGAAGGCCACCGCCGGTAGTGCCCAGGTCCGGTGGTAGACGTTGTACGTCAGCAAGACGAACCCGATCATGCTGACCACCGCAAGGATCGTCAGTGCTGGCAAGCGAACGTGAACGGCTGTATATCCCGCACCCGAGACGCCCGAGACGACACCGCCCGAGGTCAAGTCGAGCGCGTACCTGTCGACGAAGAAGTACCCACCGGCTCTCACGAGCGCCATGAGGGCAAGGATCAGCGACAGGTGCGCCGTCACTTGAGAGTCCACTCTCGGAGAGGGTCCGCTCGATCGTAGGCCCCCATTTAGATAATGGGCGATGGTGGTGACGATGAGAAGGACCAGCAGAGCTACGAGTGACCAGTCGACCAAGAACGAAAGAAACGGGAGCCGGAACACATAGAACCCAACGTTCCGGCCGAACTGTGGGTCTGTCGAATTCGCTCCTTTGAAAGTCCCGCCGTTCACGTACAGCAACCAGTGCTGCCACTGCGCGCTCGTGCCGGATCCGACAATCAGCGCGAGGAAGACCGATACGACTGTGCGCACCGTGATCCGGTAGCGGCCGAAAGAAGCACGGTAGCGACGGACGAGCTCGTACTCGGGTGCGACATAGATATCGATCGGCGCGAGAGCGTCGACGACCCAGAGGCTCGTCCAGCACGCCACCAAGAAGATCCCCGAGAAGATCAGGCTGAGGCCGAGCTTGGTCTCCACCGTCGAGCGCCAGATCGTCGTCAGATGAATCGACGAATACCAGAGGTAATCCGTGTAAGCGTCCGCCAGGGCCTGAACGATGAAGGCCGCGAGGATCAGCCCGACGATGACGATCAGGATGGCGGCTTGGTATCGCCGCATAATTCGCGGCCGCACCAGAGCGGCGTTCTCGGGAACCCTCACTGTCGGAAGGCTACGAGGTGATTGCTACGAGTAGGCAGCGGCACCCCGGATGAACCGGGGGATGCAGCTGTCCGGTCGGGAATTCCTCCCCCGCGGCCACAGCGCCGGCGAGCGCGTTGTCGTCGCAATCGGGACAGGGTTGGCCGTCGTCGTCGACGACCCATCGCACTGTGACCCCGGCCCCCCCTGTGATAGCGCCTTCGCAGAATGCTCGAGTGGCGAAGTCGCCCGCCGATCCCTCAACTCGGCTCCCGCGCCATTCGCGGTAGGCCGCGCCGGCTGCGTCCGCACTTCCGTCGGCCCCTTCGCCGAGTGGCGAGAGGGCCTCGGAGAGACGATGGCGAAGAAGGGCGGTCACCTCGGCGGCAAGCTCTAAGGCAAGACGCCCTCCGGCTTTCGTCGCGTCTTCTGGTACCGGCGCGCCTCCCCCCAGCCAGTCGTGCCCGACGCGCCACGCCTCGGCGAGCAGCACGGCAGTCGCCTCTGAAATTCGCTCCAGTTGCTGGTCCTCGGGCAGCAGCACAGCGAGGTCAGGGGCACCCGATGAGTGGCGGAGCGCGTCCAAGAGAACGTTCTGATCATCCCGTAACGCCCGCTTGAGAGCGCGACCGAGCTTGGTCGTGACCGGACCGAGCAGCTCTGCCCGCTGTGCCAACGCAAGCGCGTCGGCGGAGTCATCTTCAGGGCTCGCGGGCTCTGTCTCTTGTTCATCGGCGCTCTCGTCCCTCGGCTCGGCATCGGCCTTCACGCCGAGGTCATCCCCGCCTTCGGCATCGTCGGCTGCTGCTTCAGCGGCGGCCTCGGCTAGCGCCGCGACGTCCTCGTCGGCCTCCGCCACCGCTGCCTCGTGCGCGCTGAGGCTCCCGAGCACGCCTTCGTTCGGCTCTTCGTCGGTCGCATCGGCTTCGCCCTCTNNCCTCCTCGTCCGAGACGGCTTCGTCGTCATAGAGCGCCGTTCCCCCGAGCTCACCCGCGAGCACCTCGTCGACGAGGAGGTCGACCACCTCTGGCTCGAGGAGCGGTGAGCCGCTCTCTCCCACAAGGCCGGCCTCGGCGAGAACGGCCCCGGCCAGAACGGCCTCGGCGAGAACGGCCTCCTCCACGGCCTCGACCACGGCCTCCTCGATCACCGCCTCGAGCACGGCCTCACCTATTACCGCCTCGAGCGCCTCGACGACGCCGACGACTCGAGTGCCCTCGAGGTCGACATCGATCGCCAGTTCGACTTGGAGCTCCTCGGACTCTTCGGCATCGGCCTCCGCTTCCAGTCGCTCGCCGGCTTCAGCAGCGGCCAATCGTGCCTCGTGCTCAGCATTCGCAAGGCGGTCGCGAAGCTGGTCGACGGCATCACCGACGGCGTCGACCACGCCAAGCAGCGAGTCCCGACCGGTGCGCAGCTGCTCGAGCTGGACACGGAGGCTCCGGCGCCGCTCAGCTAGGTCACCAAGGACGCTGGCACGAAGATCCCGCGCCTCTTGGACTATGCGGCGGCATTCCGATCGCGTCGCGTCGAGCAGCGCGACTGCTTCTGCGCGAGCTGACTCGGTGACGTGCTCCGCCTCGCTCGCCGCTCCCTCACGCGCAGCCGAGGCCGCCGCGGCGGCATCCTCGGTCAGTGCCTCGGCCACCGACCGTGCTGCGCCCAGCAGTGCCGCAGATTCGTCGTTTGCAAGGGCAGTCCGCTCACCGAGGACCGCTTCGGCCGCGCCGAGGATCTCGGCCGCGCGGGCCTCGGCCTTGGCGATCACGTCGGCTGAGGCGTCGTGCGCCGTCTGGAGGATCCTCGCCGTCTCCGAACCGACTGCTCTCAGAAGGGTCTGCTCGTCGAGCTCCGGTTCGGCGGCTCGCCTCTCGGCGTCCGCCAGCCTTCTGCGCAGCGCCTGCTCGCGATCGAGCGCCTCACGCACCGAGTCCGCAATGGCCTCGAGATACCGCCGCACAGCCTCGGGGTCAACGCCCTTGCGTGCGGCTGGGAAGGTGCGGCGGGAGATCTCGTCGGGTTGCAGACCGGTCTGCGATGTGATCGAGACCATCACGGGATCTTCTAAGGACATGGTGCCCAGCCTACGACCGTCTCCCAGCCCTCTTGGGACATTTCGCTATGACGACCAGCGGTCACTTCGCGCTGGTCGGTACCCGGCCGCCGTACCGCTCGAGGATCGTGAGGACCTGCCCGATGCTCGAGACTGGATAGATCTTGAGGCCATTCCCCGAGTGTGCCAACGCCACCTTGTACTCCTGTGGGGGCACGAAGAAGATCTTGGCGCCCGCCGCCCGTACGGCGATCGTCTTCTGGGCGACACCTCCGACGTCACCGATCTGCCCGGAGATCGACATGGTCCCCGTCGCGGCCACCTTCAGTCGGCCGGTCAGGTCATACGGATCGAGCCGTTGCATCAGACCGAGCGTGAACGCCAAGCCGGCCGAGGGTCCGATGATCCCCTCGGAGGAGAGATCGATTCGAAACGGCAGTTTCCCCACCCGATAGTTCGTCTCCACGTCGAGGGCGCCGATGCAGGGAGCTGCGGTCACCTTCTTCCCGGTGTCGGGCGAGACACGGTCGATCGGATACCGCAGATCCGTCCCGTACGGCGGGCAGACGAGCGTTGCCTGAGCTTTCTTTCCCTTTCCCACGATCTGAAGGCGCCATGCCGACAGCCGCACGGCTACCTGCTTGGTCTTGCCGGCCGGGTATACGTAAGCGCTCATGGTCACGGTCTGGCCGGGTAGGTGGCTCTGGAGCTGTGTCCCAAGAGCGACAGCTGAATCGACGCTGTGGTCGTCGACGCCGGTGACCACCTCTCCAACCGCAAGCGACTGCGAGGCCGGCGAGTCCGGTTGCAGCGCGTAGAGCAACGCCCCACTGGGGCTCACTTTCAGCTTGTAGCCGAGCTTGTGCAGGGCGACGACGGTCGCTGCCTGCTGCGCGTCGCTCATGTCGATCTCGCCCTCGGTCTGATACTGGGCTGCCGACTCGGTCCCGAGCAGCGCGCCCGAGCCGACGATCTGGTCATTCGATTGGAGCGCGAACCATGGCCACTCGATCGCTCGGAGCGGGACCAGCTCCACGTCGACGAGGAGAACTTGGCCCTTGTGCTCGTGACCGTGTGATGCCGGTACCACGATGAGCTGCTCGACCGACTGCGCCGTGCCCGGGGTTATCGCGTAGTACGGAATGGAGATGAGAGAGGCGATGATCGCCGCCGCCGCGATCACGCAGACGGTGGCGAAGACGGTGTGTCCCCACCTCCACTTAAAAGGTGGGCGCGCCGAGTCACCATCGGGCGCCTCTGCGGTGGTCTCTAGGCTCTCGTCGTCATGTCCGATCACGAGGGGTCAGCCTTACACGGCACCGAGGGGATCTCGGCCGCGCGACGGACGGGCGCGGCGGCGGCGGCGGGTCACTCCGGAGACGAGCAGGCCGCCAAGGTTGCCCTCGCCGATCCCGACCCGGGCGTGCGGGCCGCCGGGCTCGGCGCGCTGATTCGCATAGGGATCGCAAGCCTCGCGGACCTCGAGCATGGCTTCGCCGACTCCTCGCCCGTCGTAAGGCGGCGAACCGCAGAGCTCGCCTGGAGGGTTAAAGCCCCAGCCGCCGCGCTTTGGTCGCTCGTCGCCGGCCAGCTGGAAGATGAGGAAGGCGAGGTGGTGGAAGCGGTGTGTTTCTGCCTGGGGGAGTTGCAGCCACAAGGCGTGACCGCGGCGCTCGCCGAGGTAGCAGCACACCACTCCGATCCACTCTGCCGGGAATCCGCTGTCGCGGCACTCGGAGCGATCGGAGATCCCGCAGCCCTACCCGTCATCCTGACCGCCCTCGGCGACCGGCCCCAGATCCGGCGCCGCGCAGTGCTGGCGCTCGCCTCGTATGAGGGTGCGGAGGTCGACGAGGCGCTCGCACGCTCTCTCACCGACCGCGATTGGCAGGTTCGTCAAGCAGCTGAAGACCTCACGGGCTCTCGGCCGGGGTCGAGCTGACGGCTCGGCGGGTGCCCGCGTCGGCGAGGTCCCTCAGGCAGCGAGCCGCTCCGATGACCGCTGCCCGGGCGGGATCCTCCGCGAGGTGTACAGGGATCCCGGTTGCGGTGGCGAGCCGTCGGGCGTAGCCGGTCAAAAGGGCGGCCCCGCCCGCGAGGTGAAGCCCCAGCGCGATGAGGTCGTTCGCCAAGTCCGGCGGCGCCGACACGATGCACGAGACGGCCGCGCCCACCATCGCCCGGAGGCTGTCTTCTATCGCCGAGCTCACCTCGGAGCTCGAGACCACCACTGCGCGGGCCAAGCCGTTCGACGCGTCCCGCCCTGTCACTTCGATCTTGGTCTCGGCGGCGGGCCAAGCGGTCCCGATCATGATCTTCACCTGCTCGGCGACGGCCGGGCTCACCACGAGGTCGTAAGAGCGAAGTAAAAGGTCGCGCACGGCCCGGTCGAGGTCGTCGCCGCCGAGCGGGATCGAGGCTTCGGTGACGACACCGCCGAGCGCCATCACCGCCACGTCTGTCGTCCCGCCTCCGACGTCGAACACCATCGTCGCGACCGGCTCGTCGATCCGGAGTTTGAAGCCGATCCCGGCGGCAAGGGCGTGTTCGATGAAGTCGACGTGCGTCGCGCCCGCTCGCTTGAACGAGCGCTCGAGCGCCCTTCGCTGGACGCCCGTCGCGAGCCCGGGCACGCTGCAAAGGACCTCCGGATGCCGGCCGACCCGCTTGCGGATCCTGCCGAGGAGGTGCTCGGCGACCTGGTCAGTAAGCCGGAGATCCTGCAGCTGGCCGTGAGAGACCGGCTTCATGATCGACACATCGCCCGCCGACCGTCCCGGCAAGGCCAGAGCGAGCGACCCGAAGGCGATCAATGAGCCGTCGCGCAGGTTGACCGCAGCCACCGTCGGCTCGTCGACGAGGAGGCGCCCGCTCGTGTCGGCGACGAGCGTACGGGTCGACCCGAGATCGATCGCAACATGACTGCTCAAGACCCGTCGCCTTCCTTCCCCGTCACCGGCTCGAGACTGTGCGCGGCAGGGCTCCATTCCGCCCCGCCTGGCCAGTGCTCACGCTTCCAGATCGGGACCGTGGCCTTCAACGTGTCGATGAGGTACCGACACCCGTCGAGCGCCTCTTCCCGGTGCGGAGCCGACACGGCGATCGCGACCGAGACCTCGCCGAGCGCCACGAGACCCAACCGGTGCCAGATAACGATCCGGCCGATCTCCGGCCACCTGCCTCGCGCCCCAGCCGCCAGGCCTGCGAAGCGAGGCACGACATGAGCCTCGTACGCCTCGTACTCGATGGCCGTCACATCGGTGCGACCCTCGGCATGGTCTCGCACAACCCCCAAGAAGCCCGCCACCCCTCCCCAAGCCGCCCCACTCACCCAGCCGAGCGCTTCGCTGAACGGGAGGGCCTCATCGGTGAGCGCCAGCCAGTCGGTGTCGTTCACCGGATCGATCACGTGAGCATCGTACGCATCAGCTCGAGGGATCGTTTGACGGGTCGCGGCCCAAAGTGCCCACTTCGTTTGTATCCTTGCAAACCGTGGTCGAGCCCGGGAACGACTTTGACGACTTCCAGGACGACGACCTACGTCAACCTCTCCTCCCCCCGGAGGATCGGCTTTGGCGGCACCCGTCGGAGACAGGAGCGTCGACGGGAGAACTCTCGCCGGATCAGGCGCTTGCCGCCCGCCGGCGCTGGCTGGTTGCCACCCCTACCCGCGCAGGCGCTGGTGCCGCGAGTCTCGTGGGCGCTCTGCTCGCTGCGGGCGTCGTCCTCGTCGGCACCCATCTGACGGCCTGGCTGACACCTCAAGCTGCGACGCAAGGGAAGACAACCCTGAGCGCGGCGGCACTGGACTCTCCCCCAGTCACCACCACTGCCGTCACGTTGCCGGTTGTGTCCGCACAAGAGCTCGGGGGGCTCTTCGCCAACGTGGGAAGCGCCCTCGTGACCATAAGGGTCGTCCGCCCGAGCGGGACCATGGAAGCCAACGGAGTGCTCATCTCGCCGAAGGGCTACGTCCTCGTGCCATCGGCCGTAATCGCGGGAGCCATGAGCCTCTCGGCGATCACCTCCAACAACGAGGAGTTGATTGCGACCGTCACGGGCACCGAGACCGAAATTGGTATGTCGGTTCTGCACGTCGTGGGCGGCGACCTGCCCTTCATGATGCTCTCCTCCGCTCAGAGCCAACCGACCGGGAGCTTCACCCTGCTCGCATGGCGGGACTCTCAACTGCAGCTCGACCTCGCGCGAGTGTCATCTTCACTTGCGGTGACGAGTGTCGGTAAGGGCCCTCCACTTCTCGAGGTATGCCCGCGGTCGCTCGGACTCTCCCAAGCGCCAGATGGCACCCTCTTGATCAACGGGTCAGGTCAGATCACCGGCATCGTCGCCTCCCACCGAGGTAACGAGGCGCTCGTCGTGCCCAGCTGGCTGGCTGGGCGCGTGGCTGCCGAGCTGATCGCCCATGGACACGTGACGCACGCGTGGCTCGGGATCGAGGGCAAGGCGACGAGCCTGTCGGCGTTGTCGATGTTGGAGCACGCGAGCAGCACCACCGTGTCGAACAGCGACCATGCTGACGCCGTAGGGCTCGTGCGCGGCATCGAGGTCGTCGCCGTCCAACCGAAGAGCGCCGCTGCCCGCGCCGGCCTCCGGCGTGGCGATGTCATCGAGGCCGTCGATGGCAAGCCCGTGCCGAACATGGGGGCGCTCAAGGCAATCTTGTACTTGATGATCCCGACCGCCCCGGTCAAACTCGAAATAGCGCGAGGTCACAAGCTTTCGGAAGTGAACGCCCAGCTGCAACCCGCAGCATGAGAACAGCATGAGCGACACTCCACCTTCGGGTGGCGGTGACTTCCTGTCGAAGATGCTGGGCGACCTGCTCCGGTTGATGCCCACAGGCGCCGGCTTCCAATGGCCGCTCGCTTATCAGATGGCGGCGAGCGCTGCGGCCGGGGACACCCCCGACCCAAACCCAGATCCCCGCGAGCGGATCCGCCTCGAAGAACTGAGCGCGATCGCCGAACTGCACGTGGCCGACGTCACGGGCATGCAACTGTCACCGGCCGCGGGGAGCAGCCCGCGACTCATACCGACCAGCCGCAGCGAGTGGGCGAGACGCACTCTCGACAGCTGGAGGCCGGTACTGGATCGGCTGAGCTCGACACTCTCAGGCGGCACGCCAGCGGGAACACAGGCGGGACGATCCGATCTCGAAGGAGTCGGCGACCCGGACGAGGAAGATAATGACAGCCAGCTTGGCCAGCTGCTCGGCCGGTGGGCGACTGCCGTGATGCCGATGATGGTCGCGATGCAGGTCGGCTCCGCTGTCGGTCACCTAGCCGGGCGGGCTCTAGGACAGTACGAAGTGCCGCTCGCGCCGGCGTCGGGCGACGAGATCCTCGTCGTGTCGTCGAACCTCGCCCAGGTGGCGACCGACTGGAGCCTTCCCCTCGACGACTTGTCGCTATGGCTGTGCGTGCACGAGATGGCCCACCATGCGGTCCTGTCGCGCCCCCATGTTGCCGCCCGGCTCGCGGCGCTCGTCGTCGCTCACGCCGAGACGGTGCGCCCCGACCCTGCTGCGCTCGAGGAGCTCATGGCGGGTGGCGACCCGAGCGACATGTCCTCGATGCTCGAGCTTTTCGGTGACCCGTCTGCAATGCGCGCCGAAGCCGATTCGGACGAGGTCCAGCTCGTCCGGGCCCAGCTCGACGCGCTCACCGCGGCAATCTCGGGCTACTCCGAGCATGTGACAACGACGGTTGCGGATCGCCTGATCGGAGGTCACGCTCCCATAGGCGAGGCGATGAGGCGGCGGCGCGTCGGCCGGGGATCGGGCGAGAAGGTGGCCGAGCAACTCTTCGGCCTGAGGCTCGACCAGGACCAGGTCGATCGGGGTGCCCGTTTTGTGGAGGGTGTGCTCGAGCGATCAGGAGACGCTGAGCTGGCGCGGCTCTGGATCGACGAGGCGAGCCTGCCGACGCCACCGGAAGTCGACGCGCCCGGGCTCTGGCTCGCCCGGCTCGGTCTCGA
>PLDN01000144.1 GCA_003136185.1 Acidimicrobiaceae bacterium
AACAAGACGTTCGACGGCTTCAAGTCGCGATGGACGATTCCCTGTTCGTGTACGTAGGCGAGGGCGCCCGCCAGTTGAGCGCCGACCGCCGCTGTGCGAATCGGCGTCAGCGGGCCGCGCTCGAGCGAGTGGGCGAGCGTCGAACCGTCGACGAGCTCCATGACCAGGTATGCCTGGCCGTCAGTGAGCCCCGCATCGAGCAGTCGCACGAGGCCGGGATGCTCGAGTCGCTCGAGTGCTCGGACCTCCTGCGCCAGTCGGCGAGCGAACTCGGGATCACCCGATCGCACGATCTTCACTGCAACCCGCGAGCCCTCGCTTTCGTCAGCAGCCTCGAAGACGTCGGACATGCCGCCTTGGCCGAGAAGCCGGATTAGGCGATACCGTCCTGCGAGAAGGTCAGTAGTCGAGGCCACTGGCGGGGTGGAACGCAGTCATATGAACCTCGAATCGGGGAGAAGAATCGAGGTTAACAAGGAGGTAGTCGTGTGAAGCTTCGCAAGCAGGTCATCGAGGAGCTCGCTGTCAGTCCCGGGAGCAGCGCGGACCTAGCGCACCGGAGCACGAGCGAGACGAAGACGCACTGGCTCGCTGACACTGATGGCGCGTCTAGCCCACGTGACGTGGCCGAGCACGACCTCGAGGCGTTCCGTTCCGAGCTCTCGGCAGCCCAGGAGTTGCTGTACGCGACGGACACCCACTCCGTACTCGTGATCCTGCAGGCTCTCGACACCGCCGGCAAGGACGGGACCATCAAGCACGTCATGTCCGGCGTCAACCCGCAGGGCTGTGAGGTCGTCTCTTTCAAGCTCCCGTCAGCCGAAGAGCTCAACCACGACTTCCTCTGGCGCTGTGCGAAAGCGCTCCCCGAGCGGGGGCGCATCGGGATCTTCAACCGCTCTTACTACGAAGAAGTGCTGGTCACGAGGGTTCATCCCGAGATTCTCAGCCATCAGCGCCTCCCGCCGGAAGCAGAGCACGCAGCCGATCTCTGGAGCCAGCGCTACGAGGACATCAATGCCTTCGAGCGCCATCTCCAGAGAAACGGCACCCACATCGTCAAGCTATTCCTCCACGTCTCGAAAGACGAGCAGAAGAAACGCCTCCTCGCGCGGCTCGACGATCCCGCCAAGAACTGGAAGTTTTCAGTGGGCGATTTGGCAGAACGGGCACGTTTTGCCGAGTACCAACATGCCTACGAGGCGGCCCTCACCGCGACGTCGACTCCATCGGCTCCGTGGTATGTCGTGCCAGGCGATCGGAAGTACCTCACGAGGGCGCTCGTCGGCGGCATCCTTGTCCACACCATCGACCAACTCGGTCTTCGTTCCCCCAAGGTGAGCCCCGACCAGCTCGCCGCGCTCGACCAAGCGAGGCAGTCCCTCCTCGCCGAGTGACATGGGCCGCTCCGACCCGTATGAGTCCCGGCCGGCTCGGCTACTGTGCGCCCAGGCGCGGCTCGCCCCGCGACACTCCGGCGCACGGGAGGAGCGAAGATGAACGTTCGCAAGGTCGGGCTCTATGCAGCAGCGAGCGTGCTCATCGGAGCCGTGCTCGTGGCGGCCACTCCGACGCTCGCAAGCGCGAGCACCGCCTGGGTCGCCTAAGAGAGCTACCAACCCTCCTTCACGTCGATCAACGGAGTCTCGTGCCCGACCACGTCGCACTGCGTTGCAGTCGGCAACACCGTCGGCGAGATCGGTGGCGTCGCCGTCGGTAGCGGCAACACCTGGGTGCGCGAGACCGACCCTGCGGGAGTCGTCGTCCTGAACGCGATCACATGTCCGTCGACGACCGTCTGCGTCGCCGCCGGCGAGCTCAAGGGAGCCGCCACCACCATGCTCTACAGCACCAACGGTGGCACCTCGTGGGCAACCGCGGCCATCCCATCGGGCATCGGTCTCCCTCTCGCGATCTCGTGCTCGTCGACTTCTGATTGCGTCGCCGTCGGTGGGGGCGTCGACCCGATCGACGTGACCAGCGACGGCGGGAAGGTCTGGGCGCTCGAGAAAGCGCCGGCCGGGGTGACGCAGCTCTCGGGCGTGTCCTGTCCACCGGCGAAAACGAACCCCGTCTGCTTCGCCGTCGGCCTGAACCCCGATGCCGACAATGGACTGATCCTCAAGTCGTCCGGCACCAAGTGGGCATCGACCATCTATTCGGCCTCGCTAGGTGCTCTTGCCGATGTCGCCTGTGCCTCCGCGAGCGACTGCATCGTCGTCGGACACGTCTCCTACAGCCTGGCGGCGGTCGCGACGACGACCAATGGCGGGGGGAAGTGGAATGCGGTGACGCTGCCAGGTGGTGTGGCGGATCTTCTGGGCGCGTCGTGCGTCTCCGCCAGCGCCTGCGTCGCGACGGGCTACACGGGCAGCGACGCGAAGATCGTCACCGGCGGCACCTCGAGCANNTCCCGAGCGGGGAGAACGCTTTCAATGCCGTCTCTTGCGTCGCGTCATCCAAGGACTGCACCGCCGCCGGTTATTTGGGCGCCGGCTCCGTCAGCCTCGCTGGAACCTCCAACTCGGGGTCGGTCTGGACGGCCGAGACCATCCCGGTCACACCGACAACACTCGCTTCGGTGTCGTGTGGCTCGGCGACAAACTGTGTCGCCGTCGGAACGGCCCCGTCGGGCGCCGTCGCCGAGACGACGACGGACGGGGGCTCGTTGTGGAAGGGCCGGATCGTCGCCGGAGTCTCCTCCATCTACTCGGTCTCGTGTGTGTCCTCGTCGGACTGCGAAGCGGTCGGCACTCACCTGGGTGCTGCTGAGTGGCTCGTGAGCACAAACGACGGATCGAGTTGGACCATCAGCGGACTGGCGGACAGCTCGGTCAACCAGTACGAGCCTCCCGGGGTGTCGTGCCGTTCAGCGTCCGACTGTGTCGTCGTGGGCACGACGCTCCTCGGCAGCCCCACGACGTTCTCGACGACGAACGGCGGGACGGGATGGACACAGACGGAGACTTCGCTGACCGGAGACACCCCAACTGCCGTCTCGTGCTCGTCGGATTCGGACTGCGTCGCAGTGGGATCGACTGTCA
The DNA here is from genome assembly GCA_003136185.1 of Acidimicrobiaceae bacterium. Classification (GTDB taxonomy): domain Bacteria; phylum Actinomycetota; class Acidimicrobiia; order Acidimicrobiales; family Bog-793; genus Palsa-601. The sequence continues at coordinate 3,045 of PLDN01000144.1, forward strand.
ACGCCGAGGGGAATGCCCTGATCCTCGCGTCGACTGACTTCGGACTGCACTGGACCACCGACACGGTCCCGGAGACTCCCTCGTTCTTCAGCAACCTCACGGGCGTGTCATGCGCGAGCACGTCCGACTGCGTCGCAGTCAGCGGGACGGCGGTCGCCGACGTCCTCACGACCTCGAACGCTGGCGGATTGTGGACAGAACGCGGTTTCACGACCCCGACTTCGGCGACCCTCAGTGCGGTCTCCTGCTCGTCGGTGTCCGATTGCGCAGCCGTCGGCATCACCTCCGGCGAGACGGGCGTGATCGGCTCGATCGAGTCCACGACGAACGGTGGCGACAGCTGGACGCCCGTGGGGGCTCCGACCGTGTCCAAGTGGCTCTACGGAGTCTCGTGTACCTCGGCCAAGACTTGCGAGGCGGCGGGCATCAACACGACCGGCTTCGGCGGCGTCATCGTCTCGTCGACGGTCCCCGTCCCGCCCCTCGCAATCAGCACGAGCTCTCTCCCCGATGCCACCGTCGGGAAGACCTACTCAACGACGGTGAAGGCCAAGGGAGGGACGACTCCCTACACGTGGAAGTTCGCCTCAGGATCGAAGCCGCCGGGCCTCTCCTTCTCGTCGGCCGGCAAGTGGAGCGGCAAGCCGACCAAGGCCGGCACCTACTCGTTCAAACTGCAAGTGACCGACAAGCCCGGCACCAAGGTGACGAAGTCTCTGAAGCTCGTCGTCAAGAAGTAGGTGACAGTGAGCGACGCGGTCGAGCCGTTCCGGATCGAGACCTCCGACGAGCAACTGGAGGACCTCCGCGACCGGCTGCGGCGGACGCGCTGGCCGGAGGCCGAGACGGTCGATGACTGGTCACAAGGTATCCCGCTGTCGAACGAGCTCGACCGCGGCGGCCATTTCGCCGCCTTCGAGCAACCCGAGCTCTTCGTAGGCGAGCTGCGATCGTTCTTCGCCCTCGTCCGCTGACGGAGCGCCGCGAGAAGCTCTGGCCGATACTCTGAGACCGTGGCTGTCTGCCCTAGCTGTGGCAGCGCAAACCCCGAGGCCAACGCGTTCTGTGGGCAGTGCGGTGCCGCCCTCGCCGTGGCTACGTGCCCCTCTTGCTACGCGCCCAACACCCCTTCCCAGCGGTTCTGTGGCAAGTGCGGTGCCGCTCTCGAGGGCGTCGTAGCCACCGCAACCACGAGCGCGGGCCAGCAGCTCGACGAGCGCAAGCTTGCCACCGTGTTGTTCGCCGATGTCGTGGGCTTCACCTCGCTCGCGGAGCGGACCGATCCCGAGATCGTGGCCCACATGGTCGATACCGCCTTCCGCGAGCTCGGCGAAGCCGTTGCGGCGCACGGCGGGACAGTGGACAAGTTCATGGGCGATTCGGTCATGGCGGTCTTCGGCGTCCCCACCGCGCATGACGACGACGCCGAGCGCGCCGTGGCAGCGGCTCTCGCAATGAGGGACCTCGGAGGGAACCTCGCCTTTTCAATCGGGGTCAACTCAGGCGAGGTGATGGCGACTGCCGTTGGCAGGGCCGCTGACATGACCGTCATCGGCGACACAGTCAACGTGGCGGCACGTCTCGAGAAGGCGGCCGGACCCGGCGAAGTCCTCTGCGGCCGCCTCACCGTTGAGCTGGCCCGGGGAAGCGTCCGGTTCCGCGAGCACCAGCCCGTTCTCCTCAAAGGCAAGAGGGAGCCCGTCGAGGTCTGGGTCGCCGAGTCGCTTCGGCCGACGGACACCGAGTGGTCAGCTACCGGGCCGCGGCTCGTGGGGCGGGACGACGAGCTGGGTTTCTTGGAGGCTCAATGGCGCCGCGCCTTGAAGGAGCGCCAGACCCGGGTGCTCCTGCTCACCGGTGAAGCCGGTTCCGGCAAGACCCGCCTGCAGAGTGAGCTCGCGAGCGTCGCGGCCACCGCGGGAGACGCCACCATCATCCGCGCCACCTACCCCGCCTACGGCGTGATGGGCGGTGCCCGCCTCGCGAAAGAGATCGCCCGCCAGCTCGGCCCCGCGACGGACGCCGCAGTGAACGCCCGCGTCCGGTCGTTCGCCGGAGAGCTCGATCCGTCTCTCGACCTGATCGACCCGGAGGGCATGCAGCAAGAGCAGCTTTGGGCGTTCGTCCGCCTCCTACAAGAAAAGGCGAAAGAGGGGCCTCTCCTCCTCGCCCTCGACGACATGCACAACAGTGACGACCGAACGCTCGAGATAATCAACGACGTCGCGAGCCGCTTGAGCGAGGTGTCAGTGCTGATGTTGCTATCCGGGCGTGCGGAGCCAGGAGACTGGATCGCGCGCTTCCCGGATGCCACCTCGGTCCGCCTCGGCCCATTGCCTCGCGCTGATGCGGTCTTGCTCGCGGCGGAGCTCGTCGGAGAGATGCCGTTGTCGAGCGAAGCGGCTGAGTTTCTCGCCGAGAGAGCAAGCGGCAACCCGCTCTACCTCCGCGAGCTCGTGGCGATGGCACAGACGCGCGGGCTGTTCGTCGAGGCCAACGGCTGCTACCGGTTGGCGGCCTACGAGGCAATCCCGGCGACGCTCCAGGCGGTGCTCGCAGCCCGGCTCGACGCGCTCGAGCCCCGCCAAAAACTCGGCCTGCAACACGTCGCCGTCCTCGGCGAATCCGCAACCGCCGAGCGGGTTACTCAGCTCGGCACGCCAGAGGCGCCAGCAGTGCTGCGCTCGCTCGTCGACTCCGGCATGCTCCGTCACGGATCGGACGGCTCGTATGAGACGGCTGACTCGCTGTTGCGCGAGGTTGCCTACGAGACCCTGCCGCGCAACCTCCGCGGCGACCTCCACCGGCGCGCCGCCACGACGGCAGCAAACGGCGAAGAACGTGCCCGCCACCTCGATCGGGCGGCCGAGTACCTCTCTGCCGACGGAGACCTCGCCCTGCAGGCAGCCGAGGCCTTGGCCGACGAGGGCGAGCAGCTTTACAAACTGTCTCGCCACCGCGATGCGATGCGGGTACTCGAGCGAGCCGTCACCCTCGGTTGCCGCCGGCCCTCCGCACTTCTTGCGTTGGCGAAAATGCAGGCGCTCACTGGTCAACATCCTCATGCGCTCGGTGTCCTCGCTCTCATCGAGGACGATCCGAAGGATCCTGAAGTGGCGATGGAGCGGGATCACACTGCAGCCAATTTGGAGGCTTTCGACAATCCGTCGTGGGCGGCGCCGCGCCTCGAGGAGGTCGCGCGGCGCTGGCACGCGGCCGGCAACACGAGCAAGGAGGCATGGGCCTACTCCAACGCCGGCGTCAGCTACTTCAACATGAGCAGGTTGCCCGAGGCCGTCGCGGCGCTCGAGCACGCCCTCGAGTTGTTCGAGGCGATAGAGGACGAGCCGGGTGCACTCGCGACTACTTCGTTTCTTTGCTTGGTGAAGCCAACTGACGAGCGCGTACCGACCTGGTTGGCGCGTGCCCTCGAGTCCGCCGATGCCGCCGGCGACCGAGCGAGGCAGCTGAACACGCTTTCGACCCTCACGTGGAATCACTTCTTCCGCTCCTTCTGCGGGGGCGCGGCTGAGGTCGCAGCTGCGGAGGGATTTGCTCTTCGTTGGGTGGCCCTAGCCGAGGAGCTCGACGCACTCGATCTGGCGGTTCACGGTTGGAGCCTGCTCGTGGTGATGGCTCGCCTGAGCGGCCGGCTCGACGTGACCGCCGAGCGGGCTGCAGAGCTCCAAAGAGTGCTCGGGTCGGTTCAGCCTGGGGAGGCCTGGCTCGGCTGGGCGGCAAGCTACTGCGCAGCTGTGGCGAGCGGCGTCGCGGGCGCCACCCCGCCCTTCCCGCCCTCTTCTTCGACCGAGCCGATAGTGGCGATGGCGAGGCTCATAATCGAGATCGAGCTGATCCTTGCCGGACGGCCGACGGAGGCCCTCGAGCACGTCGAGAGGCCGAACCGGCCTGATCTCGGGGTGATGAGCGATCTCCTCGGGGTGTTCCGTGCGCTGGCGCTGATTCTCGCGGGGCGCGAAGCTGAGGCCGAGCCTCTGATCGATCGCGCCTACGAGGCGTCCTCCCNNCCTTCGCTGTTGCCGCCACTGCCGCAGCCCATCAGCCCCAACACGCTCAGCATTGCCGACGTGCTTGTCCTCCGAGCACATGTCGCCTGCGGCGACTCAGTCTCTGAGAACAGCTATCGAGCAGCGCTGACTGCGATCGCAGCTCCCGGACTCGAGAGCGTCGCGGCGCACGCGGGCGCTGCCGACTAGGGCTTCGGTCGAGACATCGGGGACTCTCCACCTTGCTAGCAATGCTAGCATTGCTAGCATTGGCATCATTGATAGCGATAGGAGTGACTGCGATGGCTGCGCTGACAATCCGCGGGCTCGACGACGAGACTAGAGCTCGGCTGCGCGTGAGGGCTGCGCACAACGGTCGCTCGATGGAGGCCGAGGTGCGGGCCATCCTCAACGATCTGCTGGCTGCCCCTCTCGCCTCGCATGGTCTTGGCAGCCGGATCCACGAGCGATTCCGAGCCGCCGAGGGCGGGGATCTGTCGACGCCGGCCCGTGACGAAGCACCGCGAGCGGCCACCTTCAAGCCGTGATTCTCCTCGACACCAACGTCTTATCGGAAGTCACGCGCAAGCGACCCGACGAGACCGTGATCATGTGGCTCGACGCGCTCGACGCAGCGGACGTCGGCACGACAGCCATCACGGTCGCCGAGCTTCTCTACGGAGTTGCCCGCCTTGTGCCCGGGCGTCGCAAGACTCGGCTGACTGAGGCGATCTACGGGCTCCTCAACGAAGATCTCGCGGGCCGAGTCGAGCCCTTCGATGCGGCTGCTGCTGAGCACTACGCGACTCTCGTCGCTGAGGCGGAGAGGGCCGGGCGCCCGATCAGCGTCGCCGACGCACAGATAGCGGCGATCTGCCGGAAGTTGAACGCCACACTCGCCACGCGCAACACAAAGGACTTCACCAGCACAGGGATCGAGCTCGTCGACCCATGGGGGTATCACTCAGGAGCGGCGCCCTGAACTTTCAACACCGCGAGCGCATCATCGCCGTGCTTGTCGGTGTTGAACTCGCTCTGGATCACCGCCAGCACGCGGCGGTCGGTGTCGATGACGAAAGTCGCTCGCTTTGTGAAGGGGAGCCCTGGCCTCTTGACGCCGAACGTCTTCGCGACCTTTCCGCCTTTGTCTGAGAGCAGCGGGTAATCGAAGCCGTGCTTGGCCGAAAACTCATGCTGCTTGTCCACTGAATCGAGGCTGATTCCGAGCCGCCGCGCACCGAGGACGGCGAACTCTGAGCCTCGGTCGCGGAACATGCAGCTCTCAGCGGTGCAGCCAGGCGTCATCGCCTTCGGGTAGAAGAACAGCACAACCCCGGCCCTTCGAGAGCTCGTCGGAGAGTTTCACCGTGCTCCCGTCGTCAGCCGGCAGTTCGAAGTCAGCTACGAGGTCTCCTTCACGGTGTCGGGAGTGTAGGTGCAAGTTTCCTAGGCGGTACTGAGCCGGTCGATCAGGTTCCGGGTGATGCGCTCGATCGTGGCGTCCCGATTAGCGAGGCCCCATGCCCACTCCGTCGTGCCTGCCGTGAAGACGGTGCCGCCCGGTTGGTGAATCCCCATCATGGCGTGCCCATGCTCGAAGCGGGCCACGTCTTCAGATGTCTCGCTCCCGAGCACCCGCCACGCGATGAACTCGCATTCCGAGCGCGCGCCGTCCGGCACTCCCCGCGGCGAGTTGTCCCGGCCGAATGGGCGCGCTGGCGTCATGCCGAGGATCTCGAAGTCCGCCGGCGTACCGTCGCTTCCGGTCGGGTGCGGCAGCCCGTCGCGCATAGTGAAGTCGCAGCCGTCGCACTCGTAGCCCACCGTGACGGCGGCGGCTCCGATGAGATCGCCGTAGACGACTTCAGTCCCCTCGAATACCCAGTGCTCGGGCCGGTAGACCGTGTAGCCACCCGCACCGTTGCCGACGGCCCGCCCGATCCGGTGGTACCCGCCACGCGAGAACGTCACGCCGGTCATCTGGTTCTCCGGACGCTCGACGAGGTGGTCCGACCACATAGACGTCAGCAGGTGCTGACGATCGGTGCCGAAGACCGGGTCCTTCGCGAACTGATCCTTGTAGCCGATCATCGCCGACCCGTCGTCTTCGAGTCGCACCTGCCAGAAACTCGTGTTCCCCGACAAGAACACAGCGTTCCCACCCCCGGCGACGAACGACTCGACGGCGTCGCGCATCTCCCACGACCAGTACTCGTCGTGGCCGACCGACAAGTAAAGGCTGCGCCCGTCGAGCAGACCGGGAACGAGCTCGAGGTCGGCGTTGATGGCGTAGTCGAGCTCGTACCCGCACTCCTCTGCCCAGCGCACGAATGGCAGCTCGGCATTCGGCCAGCCCGCCGACCCCGCCCAATCAGACTGACCGTGCTCCCTCAAATATCTGACGTGCGCTCTCATCGCGGGATCCGGCGCATCGACGACGGCGACCCGGCTCCCGGGGCCGTCCGGCTTGCGCAGGTATCCCGGCGCTAAGGGTCGTGCGAAAGAGACTCGGGTGCCGCGGGAGTAGAGGTTCCGCCCGCCGAAGTCGTTGTAGGCATTCCAGGTGTTCGTCGTGAGCACAAGGAGGGGCCGGGACGGGTCCGGCTCTGTAGAACGGACGACGAAAAAGCCGACAGCCTCGTGACGAAAGCCGGCCGCGGTGAGGAGACTCACCTCGTAGTAACCGCTGCGCCACTCGGCGAGCACCTCGACGGTCGCGCTGTCCGGCCACGGGCAGCCATGTGGCGCCGCGTCCTCCGGCAGATCGTGCGGCTCGATCACGATGTTGCCCGACCAGACACGCTCGCGGTGAAGGCCGACGCGGTGTATCCGGAGCTCCCCCGGACCCGGTGGGCCGGCGACCCGCATCCCAACAGTCTCGCCCGCCACGACCGACTGCGGCCATGCGTAGAGCCAGGGTTCGGTAAGCGTCGTCATCGGGCGGATCGTAGTTGCACCGATACAAATGATCGCGGGGATCGGGCACAGTGGCTCTAGATCTGCGTACCGACCGCCGAGAACCGTCTCCGAGCCGTCTACGGCAAGCTCGGAGCTACGAGCCGGGAGGAACTGGCTCAGCCGTTGGGCGGTGCCGTAGTGGTAGTTGTGGATGTAGATGTAGTTGTTGTCGTGCCGCCGCCGCCGCCGCCCGAGCAACCGCCGCCCTTGTGGTGGTGATGGTGGTGCCGCCCGCCCCCACCGCCATCGTGAGCTGGAACGGCTTGCCGATGCACACTCGCCGCCTCAGCTGACGCTGCACCGAACCCAATGGTTCCTCCCGCAAGAGCAAGGCTCGCTACTGCGATGCTGAGGCGCTTGACAGTGATTGCCATATCCGCCTGTCCTTTCTCGGCCGGCCAAAAGGGGCGACCGACTAGAACGACCTTAGTCATCCCGGGCCGCGAATCCAAGGGGGGCGCTCACCGTGGCCTCGCATCGTCTCGGTTATCTGCCGGCTGTTACCCTCCACTTAGTGAATTGCCTGCCTGGGGGGAAGATGCGACGAGACGTTGATCATGTTGGACGCGGGTCGGGGCTCGGACTGCTGGCGCGTTGGTGCCGCGGCGCATTCGGCATTCTGCTCACGATCGGGTTCTTCGCAGTGAGCGCATCGGCTGCCTCGGCTGCGACAGATGTCACGCTGTGGGTCAGCACGGAAGGTACCGCTACGACAGGATGCACTGGCACTGGCACCTCGGCGTGTCAGACCATCACCGACGCCATCGCGGCGGCCGAGGATCTCACCACCAACGACGTCACCATCGACGTGGCGGCAGGCACCTACGACGAGAACCTTTCCATCCAAGACTCAGGAAACGTGGGGTACACGCTCACGATCAACGGCGCTGGATCCACGGCGACCATCCTCGACGGTACAAAATCAGGCACCGACATCGCGGTCAGCAATAACACCAACGTGGCAGTGACGATCAGCGGGCTCGAGATAGCCGACGGCTCCGGCTACGACAGCGACTTAGGGGGAGCGGTCCTCAACGCCGCCACCCTCACGCTCAAGAACGACGAGTTCTTAGACGATTCGGCAGAAAGTGGCGGGGCCGTCTACAACGAGGAAGGCGCTACCGTCACGCTCGCCGACGATACGTTCTTGGGCGTCCAAGGCAGCTACGGCGGGGCGGTCGACAACCTCGGCACCGCGACCCTCACCGACGACACAGTGTCAGGAATGTCGGGCGTCGTAGAGGGTGGCGTGCTTTACAACAACAGCACAGGTACCGCCACGCTCACCGACGACACGTTTTCGGCGGACAGCGCGGAGTACGGCGGAGCGGTCGACAACCTCGGCACCGCGACCCTCACCGACGACACGCTGTCCGGTGACAGCGCGGACGTTGGCGGAGGGCTTTACAACACTTCCACCGCCACGCTGATGGACGACACGTTCGCCAACGACACTGCGGCGGACGGAGGCGGACTCCTCAACGACACCTCAAGCCCATCCAAGAGCCTCACCGTCACCGCCTCGATCATCGACGCGGCGACCTGTGCCTATGCCGGAGGCACATACCGGGTCGTCGACGGCGGCTACAACGTGGAGTCCGATGACAGCTGTGCATTCGACGGCTCGACGAGCAAGGTCGACAGCACCACCATCGACCTCGCCTCGACACTCGCCGGGAACGGATCGAAGGGCCCCGACACGTTGGCTCTCGGCGTCGGAAGCTCGGCGATCGGCGTGGTGCCGCAAGCTTCTTGCACGGTTGCGACCGACGAGCGGGGTGTGCACCGGCCGGGAACCTTCGGTAAGACCTCCTGCGACGCGGGCGCCTACGAGTTCCAGACGACCGTCCCGTCAGCTCCCAGGAATGTCTCCGCGAAGAGGGGCAACGAATCGATCACGATCAAGTGGAGTGCACCTTCCTCCAGCGGCGGCCTCGCGATCTCGGGTTACCGCCTCTTCTGCGGCAAGAACAAGTCGGTGTCGACCAAGGGAACGCCGACTGCCAAACCAAGCGCCAAGACCACTTCGACAAAGGTGAGCAAGCTCAAGAACGGCACCGAGTACTACTGCGTCGTCGTCGCGACGAACGCGGAAGGCAGCTCGCCCGCGTCGTCCACGGTGCACGCCACGCCCAAGGCGTGACCTCAACGATGGGCGATGCCTATCGCAGTGCTTACAATCCCAGCTCGTGCTCATAAGAGAGGCCGTCGAACGAGACTGGCCCGAGATCTACCCCTTCTTCTCCTCCATCGTGGCGGAAGGGCGCACGTACGCCTTTCCCGAAGAGCTTTCGCTCGAAGAGGCTCGGCCGTGGTGGATGGAGAGACCGCCTAGCCGCACGGTGGTGGCGGTCGACGGCGACACGATCCTCGGCTCGGCCAAGATGGGCCCGAACCGGCCGGGGCGTGGGTCGCATGTAGCGACCGCCAGCTTCATGGTCGACCCNNGGCTCGCTCGGCTGGCTACCGGAGCATGCAGTTCAACGCCGTAGTGGAGACCAACACTGCCGCCGTGCACCTGTGGCAGGCACTGGGCTTCGAAATCATCGGCACAGTCCCCGAGGCATTCGATCACGCCGAGGACGGGTTGGTCGGAATGCACGTGATGTACCTGGAGCTGTAGCGGGCCGGCGCCGCGGAGGGGCGGCATAGGCCGCTGATACGGCGTGGCGAGCGACGCTCGCGCTTCGTCTCTCGCCACCCGGCTGTCGTTCACGCGTCTGGCGGCACCGCCGTCGGCCCGACGCGCAACCGCCTGGCAATTTCCTCGACCTCGGCCTTGCCCTCGGCGACATCGATGACGAGGGCGAACGCATCATCGTCCGTGATGTCAGGCGCGTAGCCGTTGATGTCCAGGAAGACCACAGTCGCGAGCCACGCCACGCGTTTGTTGCCATCGACCAACGCGTGGTTGCGTGCGAGCGAATGCAGTAGCGCGGCGCCTTTCAAATCGAGCGTCGGATACGCGTCATCACCGAAGGCGCTCGATCGGGGGCGCGCCGTCGCGGAGTCGAGCAACCCAAGGTCGCGCACCGGGCCGATTTCGAGTGCCCGAACGAACGCCAAGAGGTCCTCGAGGTCGAGATACTCGGTGCCGCTCACGCGTCGCCGAGGCGCTCGAGTACATCACCCCATCGATCCGTGAGTCTCCTCGAGCTCTCCTGCACTCGGACGACATGCGTGGTGCGCTCGAAGCGCTCGAGCACCGCCCGACGGATGATTTCTTGGCGCGATGCACCCTCCGCCACCGCTAGTGCGGTCAGGGCGTGTTCCAGTTCCTCGTCAGTCCGGAGGGTCAAGGCCATTGCAAATGGTATCACTCCGATACCATGAGGTCGCAGATAGACCTGGCTCCATCCGGTACGTTCACGTCGAGAGCAGGCGAGGCACGCGTGCGCCCACCAGTCACGAAAACCGTCAGAGACGAGGTTGCGAGATGACAACAGACAAGCCCAGCACGGCGAAGCAGTTGCGTTCCTTGGTCAAGCCGGACGGCACACTCGAGCTCTCGCTGGCGGTCGTGGACGTCCCCGATCCGGCACCGAACCAAGTGCTCATCCGCGTCGAGGCTTCTCCGGTCAACCCTTCGGATCTCGGCCTGCTCTTCGCGGGAGCCGACATGAGCACTGCGACAGTCTCTGGCCCGGACGACAGCCCGGTCGTGACGGCGACAATCCCTCCCGGTGCGATGAGGACGCTCGGAGGCCGCGTCGGCACCTCGCTTCCCGTCGGCAACGAGGGGGCCGGCACCGTCGTAGCCGCCGGATCCTCCGATGCCGCCCAAGCCCTCCTCAGAGCGACGGTGGCCATCGCCGGCGGCTCGATGTACGCCCAGTACCGGTGTGTGGACGCCTCGCATTGCTTGGTGCTGCCGGAGGGCAGCGTGGCGGCTGACGGTGCGTCGAGTTTCGTCAATCCGTTGACTGCGCTCGGCATGGTGGGAACGATGCGCAACGAAGGCCACACCGCCCTCGTCCACACCGCTGCGGCCTCCAACCTCGGCCAGATGCTCAACAGGCTCTGCATCGCGGAGGCGGTCCCGCTCGTGAACATCGTCCGCAAGCCCGAGCAGGAGGAGATCTTGAGGTCGGGCGGTGCAACCTACGTCTGCAACTCGACCTCTCCGACGTTCATGGAGGACCTCACCCAGGCGCTCGTCGCCACCTCGGCCACACTCGCCTTCGACGCCATCGGTGGAGGCAAGCTGGCCGGGCACATCCTCGCGTGCATGGAATCAGCCGCCACGTCTACCGCCGCTGAATACAGCCGGTACGGGTCGACCACTCACAAGCAGGTGTACATCTACGGCGGCCTCGACCGCGGGCCGACCGAGTTCAACCGTAACTTCGGGATGGCGTGGGGTATCGGCGGTTGGCTGCTGACGCCGTTCCTCCAGAAGATCGGACCCGAGACCTTCCAGGCCCTGCGACAGCGCGTCGCAACTGAGCTGAAGACCACCTTCGCCAGCACCTACTCCGAGGAAGTCTCACTGGCACAAGCGCTGCAACTAGAGGCCATCGCCGTCTACGGGAAGCAGGCGACGGGCGAGAAGTACCTCATCAACCCCAACAAGTAAGGCGGCGCCCGGTGGTCGATCGCTTATTCTCCGAGCCGGCTCTCGCTGTCCTCTATGACGCGTTCTGCCCCTGGGAGGAACGCGGTGACTTCAGCTTCTACCTGCCAATGGTGATGTCAGCCGAGGCGGTACTCGACGTCGGCTGCGGGACCGGTGCGCTGTTGCACGGGGCGAGGCAAGCCGGGCATACCGGGCGGCTGTGCGGGCTCGACCCTGCCGAGGCGATGCTCGACCAGGCCCGCAGGCGCTCGGACATCGAGTGGATTCTCGGTGACCTCGCCTCGGCCGATTGGGACCACGAGTTCGACCTTGTCGTGATGACCGGTCATGCCTTCCAGGTGCTCGTAGAAGACGATCAGCTGCGGACTTCGCTCGCCGCCGTCCGGTCGGTCATGACCGAGGACGGGCGTTTCGCATTCGAGACCCGCAACCCGCCCTATCGAGCGTGGGAAGGATGGACCCCGGAAAACGCCGTCGAGGTCGAGTGCGCAGATGGCCTCGTGGTGCGCATGGCCCACGAGGTGGAGACGCCGTTCGACGGCCGCACCCTCTCTTTCACAGCTACTTTCAGCAGTCCGCTCTGGGACCGGTCAGAGGTGAGTCGAAGCACGCTCAGGTGGCTCGACGCTGAGTCGCTGTCCTTGTTCCTGTCGGATGCCGGCCTCGCGATCGAGCAGCAGTTCGGGGACTGGGACTCCCAGCCGCTGGCCGACACGAGTCCCGAGATCATCACCATCGCACGGTGGGGTTGACGGCTTCGCGGAGCGACCGGATCAAAAACCCTTCAGCGAGCACCCCGACGTGAGATACATCGAGGCCGATGCGGTCTGCCAGTAGTACTGGAAGCCCCCGGCTATCCCGTTCGTGAGCGACCCGCAGCCGGCTAGTCCGACCTGGTCCATCTTAAAGAACACACTGATCGGGGAGGAGCCGCCCAACTCAGCCATCCAGTTCCCGAATCGGCTGCGCCAGCGCGCCGGCGCACGAAAGCTGAGGGACCTGCGAGGCATATCACACGCTTTACGTGTAGCACGTAATACACGTGTTACTCTCCCCTCTGATGAGTCGCAACCTCACGGTGCATCTCGACGACTTGACGATCCACAAGGCGAAGGTGCTTGCCGCCCGGCGTGCTACCTCTGTGAGCAGGCTCGTCGCGAACGAGATCGAGCGGCTGGTCGCCGAGGACGATGTGTACCAACAAGCACATGAGACCGCAATCGCCCAGTTGCAGCGCGGTTTTCACCTCGGCGGTGCACCACCGCAAGACCGGGACTCGCTCCATGAGCGATGACCGGATCTTCGTCGACACCAACGTTCTCGTCTACGCCTACGACACCGACGCTGGCGAGAAGCACCAAACGGCTGGGACGGTTCTCATGAACCTGTGGGAGTCCCAAAGGGGAGCGATCAGCACGCAGGTCCTCCAAGAATTCTACGTGACCGTCACGCGCAAAGTGCCCAAGCCGCTCGCCCGACGAGCAGCGCGGGAAGTCGTCGACACCTACCGGGCGTGGCCGGTCCATCAACCTGCGGTTGACGATGTGATCGCCGCCTCGGAAGTTGAGGAGCGGTATCAGTTGTCGTTCTGGGACGCTCTTCTCATTGTCTCGGCACGGCGGTCGGATGCCCGCACGGTTCTGTCCGAGGATTTCCAAGATGGCCGGCGCATCGGCGAGCTGGTCATCTCGAATCCGTTTGCGCCATCAAAACGAGAGAGGTAGGCGGCGAGCCTTGTGGCCCCGACAGAAGGGGTGATTGAGCACTGGGTCCAGCAAGCACCGCTCGTGGTGGGCGATGGCGAGAGCTAAGAAGGCTGACTCACCACCAGCGAACTCGAATATCGAAGGGCATTGCACGATCGTCGCTATCCCATCTCCCGAGAAGTCAGGCCCAGCCGCTGATTGTCGCGTTCGCGGTCCGTCGGCCACATTGCTCGAATGCAATTCTTTCGTGGTTATGCTCAACGTCGTCTGCTGCACCCTGCGGCCAGGCGAGGCGTTAGGAGCTAACGGCATGGGAGCCCAGAGGATTGCGAGTCGCCATCATCTTTGGATCGCCTCCGCGCTGGCGTCAGGCCTCGCCACGATCATGGCGGTCTTCGGAGGCATTGGCATGGCGTTCGCCGGGGTCAATGCTCAGTCCCCAGTGAGCCTGGGTAATGCCAAGCCGTTCGCCGTTCTTGCCGGCACAACGGTCACGAACACCGGACCCTCGGCGATCTCGGGCGACCTCGGGGTATACGCGGGATCTGCCGTCACCGGCTTTCCGCCAGGGCACGTCAAGGACGGAGTGATACACAAGGCCGATGCGGTAGCCCGTCAGGCTAAGGCCGCTCTGACGACTGCCTACACGGACGCAGCAGGCAGAACTCCGTTCACGCAGGAGGCGCCCGCTCTCGGCGGGAAGACTCTGGTTCCAGGCGTCTACGCGTCCGCAATCGGGTTCGGACTGACCGGCACGGTCACTCTCAACGGGAACGGGAACGCCAACGCCGTCTTCATCTTTCAGGCGGGCTCCACCTTGATCACGGCATCGCACAGCAACGTCGCCCTGATCAACGGCGCACAGGCGTGCAACGTGTTCTGGCAGGTAGCCAGCTCGGCGACCCTCGGATCCCACACCACCTTCGCCGGCAACATTCTTGCACTGACGTCGGCCTCGCTTAAGACAGGCGCCACGGTGAACGGACGTGTGCTCGCTCGCAACGGTGAGGTGAGCTTGGAGGACAACGCGATCACCGCAGCTGCGTGCAGCACCACCGGCGGGACGACCACTACGAGCTCGGCTGGAGGGACAACGACGACCTCGGCTGGAGGGGCAACGACGACCTCGGCTGGAGGGGCAACGACGACCAGCTCACCCACGGTCCCGGGCACCCACACAGGTGAGCCCTGGGCGGGTTGGCCCTACTGGGCGCTCGCCGGATTCTTTGGCCTCCTCGGCATCGTGTTCCTTGACCGTGGAATCCACACACGGCGCCAGACCTAGGACAGCATCTAGACCTACAGTTGGCAATGCCTGACCCGGGACAGATCGTCATACTTAATGGCGTTCCCCGGGCGGGCAAGTCCAGCATCGTTGCGGTAATCCAGGAGACCTTCGACGGTCCCTGGATGAACCTCGGCGTTGACGTTCTCGCGTTTCGTCACACCGGGTATGGGCCTTCGCCCAGGAGGTGAGCGCCCAGAGATCGAGGCGCACGTACCGGCGTTCTGTGCGGCGCTCTACGACTCGGTAGCCGCCCACAGCCGTCAGGGTCTGCCCGTCGTTGTGGACGTCGGTCACCACGACGCCTACTCGGCCCCGCTCCACACGCTTGCCGATGGTGCGAGGCGGCTCACCGGCTTGCCGACGCTCTTCGTCGGCGTTCGGTGCCCGATAGACGTCGTCATGCAGCGTCGCAGCGAAGCCCAGGCCGACGGGCGAGGTCGCTACTTGGCGGCCGGACCTGGGGACACGATTCCGCCACCGGTCTTGCGCTGGCAGGCGGAGGTCCACCGTGGCCTCACCTACGACCTAGAGGTGGACACCTCGCTGATGACCCCCGAGCAGTGCGCCGAGGCCATCCGCCAGGCACTCGAGCACCCTCCGTCGCCTTCGGCGTTCGAACGATTGGCTCGTCCAGCGCCGTGATGATCGGCCCAACCTACGGAGCAGCTGCCGCCCGACTCCGGAACTCGAGGCCTTCGAAGTCGCCGGAGTTGCGCCATGCGTCGATGTACTGGAAGTAGGCCACGGGGCCCTCGGGATAGCCAGTCGCGTTCAGTCGCTCGCGGCGCCCCATCTCCTTGCCCTCGTTGTTGTAGTAGCCGGGCGTGCAGTCGGAGTTGCCGAGGAACATCCGGGTGCTGCTCTCCACGAGCGCGACCCATGCCTGCTGAGCCTCAATCGTCACCTCGACCTCGTCGGCACCCATCTCGAGTGCGCGGGAGGTGATCGCGGCGATCGTCGAGCCAGCCTCCGTGAGGTTGTGGGTGATGTTCGAGATGAGGTTCCCGCCCTGGCTGGGCCCGACGACGTACAAGTTGGGGAAGCCGTGCACGTGGAGCCCGTGCATGCTCTGCATCCCATCGGCCCAGACCTCGGAGAGCCGGTGCCCGCCGCGACCAACGGTCTCGAATCCGGACCGCCGGGAGTAGTCGGTACCTACTTCGAAGCCCGACGCGAAGATCAAGCAGTCGAGCTCGTAGTGGACTCCGCCGACGAAGACGCCAGTCTCGTCGATCCGCTCGACGCCCTTACCGTCAGTGTCGACGAGGTGAGCCCCGGGCTCGTTGTACGCCTGCAGATACTCGTCATGGAAGCACGGCCGCTTGCAGAGTTGGCGGTACCAAGGCTTGAGGGCATCCGCGGTGGCAGGGTCCTCGACGATCGAGTCGACCCGGGCCCGGATCTCGGTCATCTTCTCGTCGTCGCTGTCCTCGTAGGCGCGCATCATCGCCTCGGGAGTGAAGTCCGCACCCACGTCGGCGATGACGCGGTCACGGATCCGCTGGGAGATGTCGGTCCAACCGTCTTTGACCAGGTCCTCGTCGGCAAAGCCGCCCGTTTGCAAGGTGGCGAAGTTCATCAGCCACTTGCGTTGCCAGCCAGGCTCGAGAGTGGCGAACCACTCCGGCTCGATCGGGTGGTTGTTGCGGACGTCGATCGACGACGGGGTCCGTTGGAACACGTAGAGCTCGGCTGCACCCCGCGCGAGATGCGGAATGCATTGCACCGCGGTCGCGCCGGTGCCGATGATTCCGACCCGCTTGTCGGCGAGGCGCTCGAGCGGGCTACCGGTCGGATCGCCGCCCGTATATTCGTAGTCCCACCGGCTCGTGTGAAAGCTGTGCCCGGCGAAGGTCTCGATGCCCGGGATACCCGGGAGTTTCGGCCTGTGCAGCGGACCAGTGCCCATCGAGACGAACATCGCGCGCATCTCGTCACCGCGGTCGGTACGGATGATCCAACGCGACGAGCCCTCGTCCCACTCGAGGCCCGTGACCTCGGTCGACAAGAGGGCGTTGTCGTACAGCCCGAAGTGCTTGGCGATCCGCTGGGCGTGCCCGAAGATCTCATTCGCGGGCGTGTACTTCTGACTGGGGACGTGCCCGGTCTCTTCGAGCAGCGGCAGGTAGATCATCGCGGCGGTGTCGCACATGGCTCCCGGATAGCGGTTCCAGTACCAGGCGCCCCCGACGTCGCCACCACCTTCGATGAGGCGGACGTCACTCACGCCGGCCTGGGTCAGCCGCGCGCCGGTCACGAGCCCGGCGAAGCCACCGCCGATGATCGCCACCGTCACCTCATCGAAGAGCGGCTCACGATCGAGCGGCTCGGCGTACGGGTCCTCGAGGAAATGGGCGAAACGACCGGCCGGCTCGACGTACTGCTCGTTCCCGTCGGGCCGCAGCCGCTTATCCCGCTCAGCGCGGTACCTGGCCTGCAGAGCCTCCCGATCGATGGGCGTGACGACGCTGTTCGCGCGGTGCGTATCCGTCGTGCTCATAGCTTCATTCTTGCCTATCTCGCCGACGACTAGCCGAAACGACCCGTCGCGACAGCCCGTTCCCGCAACCGCTCGGGGTGGCCGGGACCGAGCCTCGTCCGGATCGCTTCCAGCCTGAGCGGCTCGTGGCACTGGTCGCACGTCACCTCAGCCCGGGCGTCGAGATCGCACGTCGTGTGGTGGAACAGGATCGGCGCACCCTTGCCGTCGTCCAGCCACCGGTCACCCCAGGCCGACATCGCTTGCAGCACGCCGAACAGGTCCTTGCCCTTCTCCGTCAGCACGTACTCGAACCGAGCGGGCCGCTCTGCATATTGCACCCGATCGAACAGACCCTCCTCGACGAGACGAGCCAGGCGTTGCGCGAGAACGTTGCGGCTGAGTTTGAGCGAACGCTGGAAGTCGTCGAACCGCCGGACACCGTAGAAGGCTTCGCGCAGAACGATCGGAGTCCACCAGTCGCCGAGTATGTCGACCGCTCGAGCGATCGAGCAGGGCCACCGTGCAAAACGCGTCCGTCTCACGCCTCCAGCATCTCCTTCACTCCGGCGAGGTTCGCCTCCATGTTCTCCCGGTGTTCCCGCACCCGCCGGTTGAGAATCCGCGATTCGTTCGCCGGCATCGCCTCGATGGCGAGACTTATGAAGCTGCGACCGGGCCCCATCTCCATCCACTGGCGCAGGCGGCAGCCAGATCCCTCGGGCTCGACGACGAAGCGCCACGTCGAAGAGACATCGCCTTCAAGGCCTTGCACCGCGTAGGCGAACACGTGCGGAGGGTCATGCTCTATGACCGTGCACGTCGTCTCCCACTCCCCCGCCGACGGGTGGGCGTTGCGCCCCACGAAGCTCGCTCCGATGACCGGCCCAGTCGAAGGCTCGAGCCAGCGTGCTCCTTGGAACTCCGAGCTGAACCGGGCCGGCAGATTTATGTCCGAGACGACGGCGAATACCGCCTCGGGGGTGGCGTCGACGAACACGTCCGCCTCGACGCACGGGCCATCGTCGTAATGGAGGTCAGGGTACGACTGCGCCATTCACCCAACGTATCCCAGTCAGTTCACTTGAGCAACTCACTCTGTTAGCATCACGCGATGCAGGCAGGCTTCGCTTGGATGGTCACGAGCCCGCAGGCGGCTGACTTCGTCGTCGAGGCCGAGCGCTCCGGAGTGTCGTCGGTCTGGATCCCTGAGATGTGGGGCCAGGACGTCTTCACACAGGCGGCGTTTCTCGCCGGGAGGACCTCGACCATCAAGATCGGGACGGCCATCGCCCAGATAGGGGCGAGAACACCGGCAGCCCTTGCGATGGCGTCGATGTCGATGCAGGCGATCTCCGAAGAGCGGTTCGTTCTCGGTCTCGGCACGAGCGGCCCGCAGGTGATGGAGGGCTGGCACGGAGTGCGGTTCCGCTCGCCGATCGAGACGACTCGGGAGACGATCGAGATCGTGCGGATGATCGCCCGCGGCGACCGCCTCGAGCACGACGGGAAGGTGTACCAGCTGCCGTTGCCGGACGGCCCCGGTCGCCCGATGCGGACGATGATGGCGCCTGTAGCCGTCCCCATCTACGTCGCTTCGCTCGGACCGCGGAACCTACGGCTCACGGGCGAGCTGGCCGACGGCTGGATCGGGAACTTGTTCATGCCGGAAAAGGCGGAGGTGTTCCTCGAAGCGCTGGCGGCTGGAGCCGCGACAGCAGATCGCTCTCTCGCCGACCTAGACCTGTTGATCCCGGTGACCGTGGAGTTCACCGACGACGTCGACGAGGCGTCGAAGCGTCACGCGCGCGGGTACGCCTTCACGATCGGGGCCATGGGTTCGAAGGACCAGAACTTCTACAACGACGTGCTCAAGAGGCTGGGCTACGGAGATGACGTCGAGGCCGTCCAGGAGCTTTGGCTCACTGGTCGGCGCGAGGAAGCCGCTCAGCGGGTGCCCGTCGAAATCGGGTTCAAGACGAACCTGATCGGCACGCCCGAGATGGTGAAGGAGCGCCTCCGGCTCTACCGGGACGCCGGGATCACGACTTTGCAGATGAAGCCAACTGCCGAGAACCGAGGCAACGTCGACGACTTGGCGCTGTTCGCCGAGCTCGTGGCCGAGGTGAGCGCGGAAGTTCCTGTTGCCTCACGTCAAATCCTNNGATTCGTTGCCTCACGTAAAACCTCCGGATGCGTCGAGGAGTTTTCTGCTACGGGCCAGCCGATGCCCCACGTCGGTTCCTCACCGCGTGAGGCTTGAGCGGTCGGGCGGCTAGATGCTCAGAAGGACACGTTTCTCCACGCCAAGGCAATCAGATAGAGGTACAAGGCAAAGGCGCCGGCCTGAACGGCGAGGGCGCCGGCGATGACCGACCAGACTGCTTTGCGGCGACGCGGGGTCTAGCGATCGCCTGGTTCGTAGTCGGCTAGCCCGCGGCTAGCCCGAAGAGGCGTCAGAGCAACGGCACCATCAGCGAGCGAGCCGCGAGCGTAGCTGCGTCGTCGAGGCCGTCGGTGTACTCCTTCGAGAGCCAAGCATGATCGCGGAGAAGCCACAGTGCCTCGGCATTGATCCAGGCCGCCCGACGGGCTTCCTCGATGGCGAAGTTGCCGACCACATTCTCGAGCCCGGCTGCCTTGCGATCGAGATCGAGGATGATGCCTGTCTCGAACGACTCGCGAATCTTTTGGTCTAACGATCCAAGCACCGCGTTCACCTTCTCGAAGTCCGCCGCGTGCGTGCCCTGATCGGGTGCAGTGTCGAGGTCCTCGCACGTCGCCACGACCGCGATCGGAAGGTCGTGGTTGATGTGGGCGTTCATCCCGGCGAGGGCGAACTGCATCGGGGCGATATGGGTGTCAGAACGATTGGCCATCAACTCGCTCCAGCAGCGAGGTGCAGCCTGAGGCTCGGCCTGCCAGCCTGCGATCGCCCCGAAATAGAGATTGACGAAGACCACGTCCAGGTGGGACAAGAAGGCCGGATCGGCGTAGGTACCGGTGGACACCTCCGAGAGCACCTTCTCAGTGACTATGAGGTACATCCTGTTGAAGCATGCGAGCCCGTCGGTGAGGGGAAGTGCAGACGAAATGCTGGTCATCTGGGCGATGGCGTCCTCGATGGACGAGACGGGTCCGGCTTGCAGATGCGCGAGTGAGCCGGCCTCGTCCATACGTCGGTCAACGTAGCCCTTCGGCTCGAGGCTCCGAGTCTGAACAGCGCGCTTGATGCTCGCTGACAGCGGCGGCGGATACGCCCTGTTTGGACCAGACTTGGCGAGGCATGGTCAGCGTCGTCAGGTACCACGAGATCTCAGAGTCCTCCCACCTGATCATGAACCCGCTCTCGCTCGAGAAGCTGCTCCTTGTCGGTGACATCTGTCACGTTGGCCAAGGGACGCGACTTTTGGACCTCGCCTGCGGGAAGGGCGAGATGCTGTGCCGATTCGCAAGCGACCTCGGTGCGAGCGGCGTCGGCATCGATAATCACGCGCCGTTTCTTGCAGATGCGCGAGCGCGAGCAGCTGAGCTCGGAGCCGAGAGTGCCGTGACCTTCATCGAGGGTGATGCCGGCGCCCCACCCGACCTCGGCGGTCGCTTCGGGGCCGTGAGCTGCATTGGAGCCACTTGGATCGGTGGTGGGCTGCTCGGCACCCTGGAGCTGATGGGACGGTGGGTCGAGCCGGGCGGCTGGCTACTCGTAGGGGAGGTCTATTGGTCGGAGCCGCCTCCTCCCCAGATCGAGCAGAAATACGGAGCCGGGGAGTTTGCCGATCTTGCCGGCACCCTTGACCGCTTCGACGCTGCCGGCATGGATCTAGTCGAGATCATCCTCGCCAGCAGCGATGACTGGGACCGTTATGCCGCCAGCCAATGGCTCAACGTGTCCGACTGGCTCGTCGCCAACCCGGACGACGCCGACGCGGCTGAAGTTCGCCAGCTACGCGACACTTCCCGGCGCGATTACCTCGCCCACGAGCGCCGCTGCCTTGGATGGGGCGTTTTCGTCCTTCGAGCGCGGGTGTGACGGAACGATTTGTCTGAGCGCTGTCCCACGGCAGTTTCGTCCTGATCAGAGCGCTACGAGTGGCTCTAGGATCCACCTGCCGACAGCTTGTCGATCCGGCGCACCAGATTGACGGCATGGTCACCGAGCCGCTCGTAGAACCGGGCCAGCAGGGTTACCTGAGCAGCGACTGCCGTAGGCATCACCTCGCGTGCCACCTCAGCCGTGAGTCGCTCGTGAAGGATGTCAATCTCCTCGTCGGCTTCCTCTAGCGCGAGCGCGGGTTGAATCCCACTCGTGAACGAGTCGGCGGCAGTTCGCCACATCTCGAGCGCGACCTCCGTCATGCGCTGCACGATCCCGCGACTAAGTGGGCTCATGTCCACCCCCAGGTGCACGACCGCCCGCTGGGCGATGTGCTCGGCGAGATCGGCGCTTCTTTCCAGTTCGGGCAGGATGAGCAGGAGCCCGACAAGGCGCCGCAAGCCTTCGCGGGTGAGCTCAGAGCCGTCGAGCTGCGCCCAGACGAGGAGCTCGACTTCGGCCGTAAGTTCGTCTATGACCCTGTCACCGTCAATGACGGCTTGGCCGGTGTCGGGCTCGCCCTGAAGGAGGGCTTGTGTAGCCGCGGCCAACGCTTCTGAGACCAGTGCGAACAACTGGCCGACTCTCCGGTCGACCCCTGCCGGATCTGAGGGTGCCGTGTCCATGCCCTCGGAACCATAGTCAGTCGTTCACCGAGAGTTTCCGATTGATTCATCTTTCGTTCACCTGCTGTTGGTCTGTCGATCACTTCGGCCCGCGACTATGAACCCTGGGCCAACAATGGGCGAACTGTGGCCGAAAAAGGAGATGGCACGTGCTCGGCGAACCCGTAGTGCTTGGGGATGGCCTCGCCTCGGTCCCGACCGTCACCGACCTGCTGAACGACGCTCCGATGAGCAAGTTCCACCGGCGGACAGTGCTCGTCTCCGGAGTCGGTTTCTTCACCGATGCCTACGACCTGTTCGTGATTGGGACCGTGGCGGCGCTCGTCACGGTCCAATGGCATCTCAGCACGGCCCAGACGAGCTGGGTCACGGGATCCGCCATCCTCGGCGCGTTCGTCGGAGCGTTCCTCTTCGGCCGGATCGCCGACGTGCTCGGCCGCAAGCGGGTCTATGCGGTCGTGGCTGCGATCATGGTCGTTGGGGCGGTCGCCTCAGCTTTCGCTCCGGGATTCTTGTGGCTCGTCGCCGCGCGGTGCGTGCTCGGTCTCGGGATTGGCGGCGACTACCCGATTTCCGCGGTACTGATGAGCGAGTACTCGAACCGCAAGGACCGGGGACGTCTTGTCGGGATGGTCTTCTCGATGCAGGCGCTCGGACTGATCGTCGGCCCGCTCGTCGGGCTTGTGCTTCTCTCATCGGGTATCAGCACAAATCTGAGCTGGCGATTGCTGCTCGGCCTCGGCGCGATCCCTGCTGCGGCCGTCATCTACTTGCGCGTGAAGATGCCCGAGTCCCCCCGCTACCAAGCACGGGTGCAGGGCCAGGCGGCGCGTGCCGCAAAGCAGGCGGCGGATTTCTCGGCAGGAGTCATCGACGTGAGAAGCGTCGCCGACGAGGGCACGAGGCATATGGGTCTCGGCGAGTTCCTGAGGAATCGCCGAATGTTGATGTTGCTGCTCGGGACGGCGGGCAGCTGGTTCCTGTTCGACTACGCCTACTACGGCAACACTCTCTCCTTACCGGTGATCTTGAAGGGTGTCGACTCGACGGCCACGATCGAAGCGAAGCTCGCCTGGACGCTCGGCATCTTCGTCGTGTTCGCAGTGCCGGGCTACGCGATGGCGGTCTGGAAGATGGACAAAATCGGACATCGCCGATTGCAGTTCATCGGGTTCGCCGCAATGGCGGTCGCGTTCACCGTGCTGGCCGCGGTGCCGAAGCTGACGACCACCGTCGTCCCGTTCCTGCTCGTGTTCGGTGTCAGCTATTTCTTCGTCGAATTCGGACCGAACACGACGACGTTCGTTCTCCCCTCCGAGGTGTTCCCGGTCAGCATGCGCACAACGGGGCACGGCATCGCGGCCGGCATCGGGAAGCTTGGCGCGTTCGTCGGCGTGTTCCTTGTCCCCCAACTTGCAAAGCACGTCGGACTGCGAGGCATGCTGGCGGTCGCCGCAGGGGCTTCGGCCGCGGGTTTCCTGCTCACGAGCGTGCTTCCGGAGCCCTCGCAGCGCACGCTCGAGGAGGTCTCCGGCGAGGACGACTACTTACGTCCCGCCGTCACGGCCATTTCACCGAGCGATTTCGCGACCGCCTCCGTGGCGGTGACCGCGACGGGGGTCACGTCGGGCGCGCAAGGAGCGAATGCCGCGTCGCCGGCAACCTCGACGACAGCTCCGGCAAGCGTCCGTGCGGCAGCTCTCGGCGACTGAGCGGTACCCGCCGGTCGAGAACGACGCCTCGATTCCACCCGGCGCTGCCTCGACTGACCTAATTGCGCTGCTTGGATGAGAGCGCGAGGCTTTGGGATACATCCCGACGGGGTGTGAACAATGAGGGGGCCACGTGAGCGCGTTCCGGTTTGCAGGCCTGTCCGCATTTCTTGCTGTAGCCGTTGTCTCCCTTCCTCTTCTGGCGACCGCAACTCCTGAGGCAGCCGCGAGCGCTCGCACAACGCCGATCGGGAAGCGACTCGCGGTGCTGAAGGGCGCAGGCACCATCGCGGGCGATGTCTTCGGTTTCTCGGTGGCCATCTCGGGCACGACTGCGGTAGTGGGTGCGGCTGGTCACGCTGGCTCCGCCGGAGAGGCAACGTGTTCACCGAGAGTAAGGGCGCCTGGAAGCAGAGTGCGGAGCTGAAAGGTTCAGACACCGTCGCCGGCGACACTTTCGGCTCCGCCGTGGCCCTCTCGGGCACGACTGCGGTAGTGGGTGCGCCCGACCATGGCTCGTACGCCGGAACTGCGTACGTGTTCACCGAGACGAAAGGCGCCTGGAAGCAGCGCGCCGAGCTGAGCGGTACAGACACGGTCGCCGGCGACACCTTCGGCTCAGCCGTGGCCATCTCGGGCACGACCGCAGTAGTGGGCGCGGCCGGCCATGCTGGCGCCGCCGGGCGGGCGTACGTATTCACCGAGACGAAAGGCGCCTGGAAGCAGCGCGCCGAGCTGAAGGGGTCAGACACAGTCTCGAGCGACTACTTCGGTAGCTCGGTCGCCATCTCGGGCACGACCGCAGTAGTGGGCGAGCCAGAGCATGCCAAGAACACCGGTCGGGCGTACGTATTCACCGAGACGAAAGGCGCCTGGAAGCAGCGCGCCGAGCTGAAGGGGTCAGACACAGTCTCGAGCGACTACTTCGGTAGCTCGGTCGCCATCTCGGGCACG
>PLDN01000122.1 GCA_003136185.1 Acidimicrobiaceae bacterium
AAGGGCTCGAAGCGATCAGACGGTCGCGCACGGCCGCCCGGAAGATGCTGCGAGCGTGCTGGACGACGACCCGGACGGTGCTCGGCGACAGCTGCTCGCCGAGACCACGGATCCACGCCTGGACCTCGCTCGGACGGATCGAGGCTATCGGGCGCTTGCCGAAGGCTGGCAACATGTGATTGCGGAGATGCGAGTCGACCACGAGCGCCGTTGACTCCCGATGGATCTGCGAGGACTGCCAGGCTGCCGCGAAGGCGCCGAACGTGACCCGGCCGGCCCGGACGTCGATATAGGCGCCTTGTAGCTTCGAGTGCTCGACAGAGGTAAGGAAGTTGTTCGCCTTCTCCCTGTCGCCGCGGGGGAACGTCTTCGACCTCGCGGCGCCTTCCGGGGTGCGCCACCTGACCCGGTAGCCGCCGCTCGTCGTCTTGGCGATGAATCCCATTGTCAGGACCTACCTTTCGTGAGGACCGGCTCGAGCTCGGCGAGCACCTGCCGGGTGATGTGGCCGCGGAGCGCTTGGAGACTCCGCTTAGAAGTGTCGGCGACCTCGCCGAGCCTGGCATCGCGCTCGTCGGTGAACGATCGTCCGAAGCGCCCGAAGGCAGCGATCGAGAGATCGGCCGGGTCGACGTCGATGCGCTGTGCCGCCTTGGTCTCGACGTCGCCCCGCGCGAGCCGTTCGGCCCTGACGATGCCGGCAGGAGTCGCGGTCGGCCAGAGGCGCCGGTGTCGGCGCTTGACAGCGGCCAGGCCCTCGACGTCGACCGTCTCTCGGGTCGCCGGCACGTCGACGTCGGCCACCTCGCCAGCGATCATGGCGGCGAGCGCTCCGGCCGCAACCGTGGCCGACTCGGAGATCCGCACGCGTTCGGATCCGGTGAGCAGATAGTCGAGCGGCACCTTGAAGGCGAGGCACACAAGAGCGAGTTCGCCGACGTCGAGCGTCCGGCCGGAACCGCGTTCGAGCGCGGCGAGCGCCGAGCGGCTCACCTCGAGTCCGAACCGGCGCAACAACTGCGCCGCCTGGTCTTGAGTCATGCCGTCTTCGCTTCGACGTCGCCGGAGATTCTCGCCGAGGACTTGGGCAACCGTTCTATCGTCGTTTCGCATCGTTCGCAAGCGTACAGGTCGTGCGGTGCTTGCGCAACTCTTGAAAATGGGGTACCGTCATCCTCAGCAGTTGCATGGCCAACGCTTCACCCGCTCAAGAGATCGGACAACGACAGAATGGAAGTAGCGACGGCAGAGAAACGACCGATCCTCACCGTCATCGAACTCGCGGAGATGCTGAGTGTGCCGGTGTCGACGGTCTACAGGTGGAACTACGCCGGGACCGGTCCGAGAGCGATCAAGGTCGGCAAGTACGTCCGGTATCGCCGGGTCGACGTGGAGACGTGGCTCGAGGCTCACGCTGAGTCGTGAGTCCACAGTCCGACACCGATGCTCGCGACGACGAGGCCTCGCCGAAGGGTGGTCGCTGTATCGACTGCTACGGCACGCCCCGCGACCTCGCACATGGAGGTTTCGTTGAGCTGCTCGACAGAACCGTCCACTTGGTCCGCGGGCGGATTTGTGGCGTGGTGCGGCCGTGAACCTCGAGGAGTTGTCGGACGCCCACCTCGAGGAGTTGCTCGTGGCCGCTCGCGAGAATCGGCGCCGGGCCCGCGAGATCGACGCCGAGCACGCGATCGCCTTGGGCGAGAAGATCACCGAGATTTCAGCACGAGGCGACAAGCCATCGATCGGTGTCTACGCGAAGCACGTAGCACGGCCCGCGCCGGTACCGCCGCCGCCGGCCGTGATCGAGTCGTCGGCTCGCTTCCTGGTCACGGATCGGGCAGGTTTGCCTCTGCGGGATGCCCTGGCCGGGCTGGCGGACCACCTGATCGAGATGGGCTGTGACCCTGCCAACGTCGAGAGCGCCTTCGCCGCGGTGCTTGCTCGCAAGGGGCAGCGATGACGGATACCCGATGGGAGCCCGGGCCAGGTGCGCGCTACGTCACCGCCGGCGGGGAGATCGTCAACCGTCTCGGGATCCCCGACCCTGAGCCAGCCAGCGTGCCTGTTCTTGGCCCGCCGCCGCTGAGTTTTCACTCGTTGGGCGAACTGCTCGACGCTCAGGCGATGGCACCGCCGCCGACATACCTTGCTGAGGGTATCTGGCCGGGTGACGCCTACGGGGTGCTCGGCGCGGTCATGAAGGCGGGCAAGACGTGGCTCGTTCTCGATCTTGCCGTCAGTGTCGCGATGACTGGCGGGTCGTGGCTCGGACAGTTCAAGATCGAGCGCTCAGGCCCGGTCGTGCTGTTTCTCGGTGAAGGCGGCGCCCGAAAGATGACCCGGCGCCTCACGGCCGTGTCTGCGTTCTACGGAGTCGACCCTCGGACGCTGCCGATCGAGATATGCCTGCGCGCGCCCCATCTCACGAACGCCGAGCACCTCAAGATGATCGGCGACAAGCTCGATCAGTTCCGTCCGGTGCTCGTCGTCGTCGACCCGCTCTATCTGTCAGCCCGCGGCGCGCAGGGCTCGCAGCTCTACGAGATGGGCGCCGTGCTCGAGGGTGTCCAGTTGCTCTGCCAGCGCGTTGGTGCCGCTCTTCTCGTGTCGCACCACTTGAACCGCCAGGAAGGGCGCGGACCCGGCCGTCTGTCAGGCGCGGGTCCAGCCGAATGGGGACGCGTGCTCATTACCGCCGACGTGAAGGCATCGCACACCGACCCCGACAGCCAAGAGTCGGCCGTCACCCTCGAGCTGGACATTGTGGGCGACGAGATCGCGGAGCAGACGCTGCGTATCAGGCGACGGGTCGAAGCGCTCGATCCTGCAGACCTTGGCTCACCGCTCGTCTATTCGGTCGACGTGCTCGAGGGTGATGCCGCCGCCGTGAGAGACGATGACGGGCTGCGACCCTCTCACCGTCGAGTGCTCGAGGTGCTGACTGCGGCCGGTGATGACGAGTGGCTCGACAAGCGCGATATCGGCGACCGATTGGCGACCGACAACACCGGGTTGTCACCGCTCAAGGCGCGCACGATCCAGGATGCAACACGGTCACTCGTCGAGTGTGGGCTCATAGAAACACGCGGAATCGGGACCGGAAGTGCCTTTCAATGGCGAGTCATGCGCACCGGGCCTATCGAGGACGGTGGAAATGATGCTTGACCAGGGCGCACGTCTGCGCATGCGCACCTACGTGCGCACGGTGCGTGGCCGGAGTAGGGGGTGCGCACGCACGCACACTCCCTATAGGGAGTGCGTGCACACCTCCGTGCGTGCGCAGCTGCTCGACGAAGGTGACTCGTGACAAGCCCACAGCGCCGCAAGGGCTCGTCGTTCGAGCGCGACGTCGTGGCCTACTTGAGAGAGCATGGTTTCCCGTACGCCGAGCGCGCCTACGGTGCCGGCCGTCCTGACGATCGCGGCGATATCGACGGCATGCCGGGATTCACGCTCGAGTGCAAGGCCCACCGCCAAATCGACCTTGCCGGGTTCGTGGATGAGGCAGAGCACGAACGGGCCAACGCTCGCCAGCGTTTCGCCGCTGCGATCGTGAAGCGTCGGAACAAGTCCACCGCTGACGCGTATGTCGTGATGACACTCGCTCAGTTCGCCGCTCTCGTCAGTGGTGACTCGTGAACCTCCACCGTCGCAAGAAGCCAACGTTGCCACCGCCTAAGCCGGCATCGCCGCGCTACAGGATCTTGCGGCCAGAACCTCAAGGAATCCCCG
>PLDN01000148.1 GCA_003136185.1 Acidimicrobiaceae bacterium
TCATGGCCCGGCCCGATCGTGTTGCACCTGCTCACCCGCAAGGGGAAGGGCTACGGCCCGGCAGAAGAAGACGAGGTGACCTGCCTGCACGACCTGAAGGTCGCCCGGGGCAGTACCGGCGAGAGCTACACAGACGCCTTCACAAAGGCTCTCCTCGGGCTTGCTCAAAAGGACGAGCGCATCGTCGCCATCACCGCCGCCATGCCAGGACCGACGGGCTTGCTCAGCTTCGAGGAGGCCTTCCCTGGTCGCTTTTTCGACGTCGGCATCGCCGAGCAGCACGCCATGACGTCTGCCGCGGGAATGGCATACGAGGGACTCCGCCCGGTCGTGTGCATCTACTCGACTTTCTTGCAGCGCTGTTTGGACCAGTGGAACTTAGACGTCGGGTTGCACAAAGCAGCTGTCGTCGTAGTGGCAGACCGTGCCGGCATCACAGGCGACGACGGGCCCTCCCACCACGGCATCTACGACCTGCACTCGGCTCTGTCGATCGAGGGCGTCGCCGTCTACTGCCCCTCTGAGCCAGGTGAGATCGAGCCGCTCTTGACAGAAGCGCTCGCATCAGGTGGCCCGGCCCTGTTGCGCTACCCGAAGACCCTCTCACCCTCCCCGCTCGGGCCAACAGGAGAGCCCGGGCGCCACAGGGTGCTCACAAAGGGCTCGGGCGAGATCGTCATCGTCGGGATCGGCAAGCTCGCACGGGCAGCACTAGAAGCCGGCAGGATCGTCACAGCCGAGTCGGGACTTTCCCCAATGGTCATCGACCCAAGAGTCATCCGCCCGGCAGACGACGACCTAGTAGAGCAAATGGCAAGAGCCTTACTCCTCA
Organism: Acidimicrobiaceae bacterium; assembly: GCA_003136185.1. Taxonomy (GTDB): domain Bacteria; phylum Actinomycetota; class Acidimicrobiia; order Acidimicrobiales; family Bog-793; genus Palsa-601. Next base: position 833 of record PLDN01000148.1, read on the forward strand.
TAACAGCAGAGGACGGCATCGCCCTAGGTGGAGCAGGCGCCTACCTCGCCTCACTTGCAGAAAAAAGAGCAGCACACCTCGGGCTGCCCGGACCGCGGGCAGTCGTCCTCGGGGTGCCCGCCGGCTACATCGCACAAGCCAAGCCGGACGACATCTTGGCCCACTTGGGCCTCGACGGCCCCGGTATAGCCACCTCGCTCCTCGAGGCAGCCAGGCGCTACGGGCTGGCCGGTCTCGGCGGGGGTTCCGAGGACGAGTTCTCGACCGGCGGGTCGGAACTCCGCCGCCGTGGAGGCGCCGGAGCGAGAGCTTCGTTGCCGGCTACGTCGCTTGCGAGGCGGCTCCGATGAGCTCAGTGACACTCGACCGGCTGCCCGGTGAGCAAGCGGTCCTCGAGAAGGCCGGCAGCGAGAACTTCCCTGTCGCGCTGCGGCTCCTCGCGCCGTCCGAGCGCGAGAATTTGATGGCCGTCTACGGCTACGCCCGCCTGGTGGACGACGTCGGTGACGAGCTCGAGGGGACCACGTCGGACCGGCTGGCCGCACTCGACCTCGTCGAGTCGGAGCTCGATCGCGCGTTCGCCGGCACGGCGGCTCACCCAGTGTTCCGCCGGCTCGCTGCCACCATCACGGGTTGTCGTCTCGACCGTCAGCCTCTCGCCGATCTGATCACGGCAAACCGCTTGGACCAGACGCGCACGCGTTACGAGACTTTCGACGAGCTGGTCGATTACTGCCGGTTCTCTGCCAACCCGGTGGGTCGTCTCGTGCTGGCGGTCTTCGGGCAGGGCGGACCCGAGCAGGACGAGCTGTCCGATCTGGTTTGCACGGCTTTGCAGCTCGTCGAGCATTTTCAGGATGTCGGCGAGGATGCGGGGCGTGGGCGGGTGTACATGCCGGGAGAGGATCTGGCCCGTTTCTCGGTGCCACTGGACCTCCTCGCAGACGGCGTGCCTCCCGCCGATGTCCCCGCGAGCTTTCGCCGTTTGATGGCCTTCGAGGTTAGCCGGGCGCGCTCGATGTTGAAAGCGGGCTCCCGTCTGGTGGGCATCCTGACCAACAGGCGAGCGGCTTTGGCGATAGCCGGCTTCGCAGGAGGCGGCCTCGCGCAGCTCGCCGCGATCGAGCGCGCTGGCTACGACGTATTGAGCAGCGAAGTGAAGGCTTCGCACGCGGCGGTGGCGCGGGCGGCGATCGTCCTCCTCGCCGGCAGGCCGCTCCGCTCGCGCGGCGACACTGGGTTGAGGGCGTCGACATGATCGATCTGACCGCTGCCTACGACCGATGCGAGGAGATCACTCGAAACGAGGCGAAGAACTTCGCGTACGGCATACGCCTCCTCCCGCCCGATCGGCGTAAGGCGATGGCGGCCCTCTACGCGCTGGCTCGCCGCGTCGACGACATCGGCGATGGTGACGCCGCCGTGGCGGACAAGCTCACGCAGCTCCGAGCCGTGCGGGCCTCTCTCGCTGCGGTGAGTGTCGGTGAGCACGACCCAGACGACGCCGTGCTCGTCGCACTGGCGGATGCGTCGCAGCGTTACCCGATCCCGCTCGAAGCCTTCGGCGAGTTGGTGGATGGCTGCGAGATGGATTGTCGCCAGAGCACCTATGAGACCTTCGAGGATCTCGTCGTCTACTGCCGCTGCGTGGCCGGGTCGGTCGGCCGGCTCTCGCTCGGCGTCTTTGGAACCGAGAAGCGGGCCGAGGCGGAGCCGCTCGCCGACGCGCTCGGCATAGCCCTCCAGATCACCAACATCTTGCGTGACGTCCTAGAGGACCGAACGTCGATGGGGCGCGTGTACCTGCCGCAGGCGGACCTCGCCCAGTTCGGGTGCGAACCGGATGGGACCGGGCCGACCGAAGCGATGGCGGCATTGATCCGCCTCGAGGCGGGGCGGGCGCGGGAGCGCTACGACGAAGGACTGCAGCTGCTCGACCTGCTGGACCACCGCAGCCGGGCCTGCGTGGCGGCCATGGCAGGTATCTACCGACGGCTGCTCACCCGCATCGAGGCGGATCCCGCCGCGGTGCTGGTCAGCCGCATCTCCCTTCCAGCCTGGGAAAAGGCATGGGTGGCTGCTCGCAGCCTCGCCGGAGCGGGCGCGTGAGCGCGGCTTCTTCGACGGGCGCAGGTCGACCGCGGGTCGTCGTGGTGGGCGGAGGATTGGCCGGGCTCTCGGCCGCCGTCGCATGCGCAGACGGCGGTGCCTCCGTCACCCTCCTCGAGGCACGCCCTCGGCTTGGCGGAGCCACGTGGTCGTTCGAGCGCCGCGGTCTCTCGTTCGACAACGGACAACACGTGCACCTGAGGTGCTGCAACGCCTACCGGTCGTGGTTGGAGCGGCTAGGGACCTCTCACCTCGCGCCTTTCGCCGGTCCGCTCGCGATCCCAGTCCTGCGGCCTCGAGCAGGACACGCGGGATCACCGACCGTCGCTTGGATCCGCCGGGACTCGCTACCTGCGCCAGCGCACCTCGGCAGATCGCTGCTCTCCTACGGCCACCTCGGCGCTGCTGACCGGCTCAGGCTCCTGCCGGCCGCGCTCGGCTTGCGGCGCGCCCGTCTCGACGATCCGCGCCTCGACTCGGAGACCTTCGGCGACTGGCTCAGTCGGCACGGCCAACACGACGAAGCGATTTCCCGCCTGTGGGACCTGATCACTTTACCGACGACCAATCTCCGTGCAGCTGAGGTCTCGCTCGCGCTCGCGGCCAAGGTCTTCAAGACCGGCCTGTTGACCGACAGGGCAGCGGCGGACATCGCCTGGTCGCAGGTACCGCTCGCCGAGCTGCACGTCGAGCCGGCCCGCCGCCTGCTCGAGGGTCTAGGGGCCGACGTCCGCCAGAGAGCGCGAGTCACCGAGGTCGCCCTCGGCGAGGCCACGGGTACAGAGCCAGCCCGGGCAAGTGGAGTTGTCGTTGACGGCGAGCTGCTGCATAGCGATGCTGTCGTTCTCGCCGTTCCCCACGATGCCGCAGCAGGGCTCCTTCCGACGCGGGCGTTCTCGGACCCGTCGTCGCTGCGCGGGCTCGGGACGGTCCCAATCGTGAACGTCCACTTCGTCTTCGACCGCCAGGTGATGCCGTACCAGATGGCTGCAGCGATCGACTCACCCATCCAGTTCGCGTTCGACCGCACGCCGGCGTCTGGCCTTGAACCCTCGGGCGCAGGCCAGGTGCTCGCAATCTCACTCTCGGGCGCCGACGCCGAGATCGGAAAGAGCCCACAAGAGCTCATTGAGAGCCAGCTTGGTGCAGTCAGAGCGTTGTTCCCGGCCGCCAGCCAGGCGAAGGTCCTCGACTCGGTTGTAACCCGCGAGCACGACGCCACTTTCCGTGGAGTGCCCGGCACGCGACGCCTCCGGCTCGGCCCAGCAACCGGCATCGCCAATCTGGCACTTGCAGGAGCGTGGACCGATACCGGCTGGCCCGCCACTATGGAAGGGGCGGTACGCAGCGGCCAGGCGGCCGCCGAGGTGGCGCTGGCGGCTGTCGGAAAGCGCAATGTTTCAGTTCCCCGACGCGAGGAGGCGGTCGCATGATCCCGATCCGATCTGTGCCCGAGGTGCTTCAACGGGCGCGCGACCTTTCGGCACCAGCAGTTCTTGCCGCGCTCGAAAGGCTCTCGCCCGAGGTGCGCCCATTGGTGGAATACCACTTCGGGCTCGCCGACGAGAATGGCCGGCGCATCGAAGGAGCCTCGAACGGGAAGGGTGTTCGCCCCGCGCTCGCCGTGCTCTCAGCCGAAGCTGCCGGCAGCGAAGCGGCGGTGGGCGTTTCGGCAGCGGTCGCGATCGATCTCGTTCACAACTTCTCGCTTATCCATGACGACGTGATCGACTGCGATCACGAGCGCCGCCACCGGCCGACTGTGTGGTCGCTGTGGGGTATCGGCCGGGCGATTATCGCCGGAGACGCGCTCCTTGCCCTCAGCCAGCAGGTGCTCCTCGATTCCGCAGCCGACGGCCTCGCGAGCGGGGCACATGCCGGCTCCGCCGCGCGGTGCCTTGCCGAGGCGACCTCGGCGATGATTGCCGGCCAGGCGCTCGACATGGCGTTCGAGTCGATCCCTGGGGTCGACGTCGATCGGTGCTTGTCGATGGAGGCCGGAAAGACGGGGGCGCTGTTGGGATGCGCCTCGTCTCTCGGGGCAATCCTCGGAGGTGCGCCGGACGAGACGATCCTGGCACTGCGCGACTTCGGCGTGCAGCTGGGTCTCGCCTTCCAGGCGGTAGACGATCTGCTCGGGATCTGGGGGGATTCCGATCGCACCGGTAAGCCAACCGGCAATGACATCCGCCAGCACAAGAAGACCCTCCCGATCGCAGCTGCTCTCGCAGCGGGCGACCCTCATTCCGACGAGCTTGCCCGGCTGCTCGCGACCGATCGTCTCGCTGAAGAGGAGATCGCACGTGTCATGGTGCTCGTCGAGCGCTGCGGAGGCCGTGAGATCGCTGGTGACGAGGCACGGGGACGGTTGGCGGCCGCGCTTGACGCTCTTGGTCGCGCGGCCCTCGAGGAGCGGGCGCGGGATGAGTTGGCGGATGTTGCACGTTTTGTCGTGGCTCGGGAGTATTGATGGCCCCTGAGCTTGCGGCGGCAAGGTCGACGCTCGAGCGCGCCCGTGAGCACCTGCTCGGTCTGCAGGACGCGGCGGGCTGGTGGAGGGGCGAGCTCGAGACGAACGTGACGATGGACGCGGAGGACCTGCTGCTGCGGGAGTTTCTCGGGATCCGGACGTTGGAACAGACAGAAGAGACGGCCGCATGGATTCGCTCGCAGCAGCGGTCGGACGGGAGCTGGGCGACGTTCTACGAGGGACCGGCTGATCTGTCGACGACGCTCGAGGCCTACGTCGCGCTGCGACTTGCGGGCGACGAGCCGGGAGACCCTCACATGGCGAAGGCCGCCGCCTTCGTGCGCGAGTCCGGCGGACTCGAGCGGACCCGGGTCTTCACGCGCCTGTGGATGGCGCTGTTCGGTCTTTGGCCGTGGGACGAACTGCCTGCACTGCCGCCCGAGGTGATCTTCCTCCCACCGTGGATCCCGTTCAACATCTACGACTTCTCGTGCTGGGCCCGTCAGACGATCGTGGCGCTCACCGTCGTAGCGGCCCACCGCCCGGTGCGACCACTCACGTTCGGGATCGAGGAGCTCCGCTCAGGCTTGCCGGCACCTGCCCGGAATCCATGGCGAACCGTCGAGGGAGCCTTTGAGCGCCTCGATGCTGCCTTGCACCGCTGGGAGCGATTGGCGCGACTCCCCTTGCTCAGGTCGACCGTACGCCAAGGCGCGCTCGTGGCGGCAGAGCGTTGGATCGTGCAGCGCCAGGAGACAGACGGCGGTTGGGGCGGCATCCAGCCTCCGTGGGTGTACTCGCTGATGGCTCTCAGCCTGCAGGGATACGCGATCGACCACCCGCTGATGAAAGAAGGGCTGGCTGGGCTCGATGGCTTCACGATCCGAGAGAACGGGCTGCGGCGCCTTGAGGCGTGCCAATCGCCCGTCTGGGACACGGCACTTGCGCTCGTCGCCCTCGGCGACTCGGGCTCGGACTTGGGCGACGAAGCAGTCGAGCGGGCGACGGCCTGGATAGTGGGCGAGGAGATCCGAGTGCGTGGCGACTGGGCCGTTCGCCGGCCCAAGCTCGAGCCAGGCGGGTGGGCGTTCGAGTTCGCGAACGACAACTATCCAGACGTCGATGACACCGCCGAGGTACTCCTGGCGCTGCGCAAGGTCGGTGTGGTGCCGGGTTCGCAGGCTTCGGGAGTCGTCCCGGCGGCATCAGCTGCTCTCGAGCGCGGCCGGCGCTGGGTGGAGGGTATGGCGTCGCGCGATGGCGGATGGGCCGCGTTCGACGCAGACAACACTCGCGAGATCTGCTCGCGCTTGCCATTCTGCGACTTCGGCGCCGTGATCGACCCCCCGAGCGCAGACGTAACGGCACACGTCGTCGAGATGCTGGCGCTCGAGCTGACCACCGAGGGAGCTCTCGAAGGTGCGCCACGACTTGCTGCCCGGTCGTTGCTCGAAGGGGGCATTCGTTGGCTGACCCGGGCGCAGGAAGCCGACGGTTCATGGTTCGGGCGCTGGGGCGCCAACTACGTCTACGGCACGGGGGCCGTCGTGCCGGCTCTCGTGGCGGGCGGCGTAGCGCTCGACGACGACCGCGTTCGTAGGGCTGTCGGTTGGCTCGAGGCGCACCAGAACGACGACGGCGGCTTCGGTGAGGACCTGCGGTCGTATTCCGATCGCGATTGGGTGGGCCGGGGCGCCTCGACTGCATCACAGACCGCTTGGGCGTTGCTGGCGCTCGTCGCCGCAGGCGGGGCCGCTGGATCCTGTGCGGAACGAGCGGTCGGCTGGCTATCGGCCAACCAACGCCCCGACGGAACCTGGGACGAACCGTGGTTCACTGGGACCGGTTTCCCGGGCGACTTCTACATCAACTACCACTTGTACCGCCTCGTCTTCCCAGTGAGCGCTCTCGGTCGCTTCGTTGCGGCGCTCGAGGGCGACGAGGCCTCGGTCGTCCGGCGGTGACAAATTGGCAGCTGTGATCAGCCGTCAGGAGACTCGTAACGGGAGCGCCGTGTCAGCGGCGACCTCCCGTCGCCCAGTGCTTCTTGCACCGCTGCGAATCGAAGCCGCCGCAGCCCGCGCGGGCGCGCGGGGCTGCCAGGTCGAGCGGATTGGCATGGGACCGGCCCGAGCGAAGGCCGCCGGCTCGCGGCTTCGCGAGTTGCTGCCCGACGGCGCTCCCGTGGCGGTGCTCGGCTTCGCAGGCGGGCTGGACTCGACAGATCGTGCCGGAGATCTCGTAGTCGCGACCGAGCTTTTCGCGACCGACGGCTCGACGCCGCCAACGACCCTCGACACCACATTGGCCGAGACGATCGCGGTCTTCTTGGCGCGAGAGCTCGGTCGTGTCCGGATGGGCCCGATCGCGTGCAGCCCGATCCTGATTCCCGCAAGCCAGATGTCAAAGGCGATAGGCGACAAGGCGGTCGCCTGCGAGATGGAGTCCGCCTGGTTAGGGCCGGTTACAAGCGGACCCTTCGCTGTCGTGCGCGTTATCGTCGACAGGCCCGGGCGTCCGCTCGTCAGCCCCTTCACAGTCACCGGCGGGATCGTCGCGTGGCGACGGCTTGCTTACGCTGCCGGCGCGGTAGCCACCCAGCTCGAGCAGCACAAGTAGTCCCCATCAGAGAGAAGAGACGATGCCCATCCCGATCCGCCAGAACATGAAAGTCGCCTCGTACTTGATGAGGCAGCGACTCGCCAAGAATGACAAGTTCCCGTTGATCGTCGAGCTCGAACCTCTCTTTGCTTGCAATCTGTCCTGTCCTGGCTGCGGCAAGATCCAGTACCCGACCGAGGTACTCCGCCAGCGGCTGTCAGTGGACGAGGCAGTGGAGGCGGTCGAGGAGTGCGGCGCTCCGATGGTCTCGATCGCAGGCGGAGAACCCCTCCTACACCCCCAGATCGAGGAGATGGTCGGCGAGTTGATCAAACGGAAGCGTTTCGTCTATCTCTGCACGAACGCTGTACTTCTGAAGCGCAAGATGGAGCGCTTTGCTCCGTCGCCGTACTTCTCCTGGGTCGTTCACCTGGACGGCCTCAAAGAGCGTCACGACGCCGCTGTCGACCGTGTCGGCGTCTTCGACACGGCCGTCGACGCGATCCGCCTCGCCAAGCAGAAGGGCTTCCGGGTCACGACCAACTCGACGTTCTTTACGACCGACTCGCCGAAGACCATCCGGGAGGTCCTCGACTTCCTGAACGACGACCTGAAGGTCGATGCCATGATGATCTCGCCGGCCTACGCATACGAGAAGGCGCCCGACCAGGATCACTTCCTCGGAGTGCGCCAGACGCGGGAGATGTTCAAGACTGCCTTCGGCGACGGGCGCCGGAAGAAGTGGCGGTTGAACCACACGCCGCTGTTTCTCGACTTCTTGGAAGGAAAGGTCGATTACGACTGCACGGCGTGGGGCATCCCGAGCTACTCGATCTTCGGGTGGCAGCGCCCGTGCTACCTGATGAGCGACGGGTACACCAAGACTTACAAAGAGCTCATCGAGACGACCGATTGGTCCAAGTACGGCCGCGGCAGAGACCCTCGCTGCGACAACTGCATGGCCCACTGCGGATATGAGCCGTCTGCGGTGCTCGCCACGACCCACTCTCTTCGGCAATCGTTACGGGCGGCGATCGGCACGCACTGAGCATCTGCTCGGCCGCCGCGCCTCTGGCGGACGGAGCGCGGTCGGTCGGGCATACGCTCGCGAGATGGTGACCGAGACCGGCACGTCGCTCGTCGGGTCCCCAGCAGAAGAGCGCTGGCTCTCGCCATCTAGGCGCCTGCTCACGATGCGCCGCGTCGAGCTGGGTGTCGCAGCCGTCATCGCCGCCGCGGCGGCCTTTGCCGCGCTCGCCGCGAACGGTCTCGTCGTCCTAGGCGGGATTTGCGCGGCGGCCGTCGTCGTCCTGACGGTGCTCGGGGACCGGTTGCTCGGCCGCAGGTACAGATCCTGGGGGTACTGCGAACGCTCGGCAGATCTGCTCGTCCGTCGCGGCGTGATGTTCCAGCGGCTGACCGTCGTGCCCTACGGGAGAATGCAGCTCGTCGACGTCACCGCAGGTGCCATCGAGCGGACATTCGGCTTGCAGACCGTCGTGTTGCACACCGCGGCCGCTGCGACAGATGCCCGTATCCCGGGTCTCCAGCCAGACGAAGCGACACGGCTGCGGGACCGCCTCGCCGCACTTGGCGAGACGCAAGCCGCCGGCATTTGACGGTGGAGTTGAACGCTTGACTCTGCCGGAGCCGCCCTACCTTCCCGATGATCACAGTTCGGCCATCGTGGGTGGAGCATTGCCCCGCGTGCCTCAAAGGTTGCATCCTCTCTCGCCCGTGGTGCGGCTCGGGCGCGCCGTGATCGGGCTGGTCTACATAGCTGGCTCGGCGCTCCTCCAGAGTCGTTCCGGTCATCCCAACTATTGGGTCGACGCCGTCATCGTCGCCGTCGGAGTCGTAGCCGGCGTCATCTCGTGGGCCGTGACGACGTGGTCAGTGGACGGCTCGATCCTGCAGGTGTCGACCGGCCTGATCCGCCGGAAGGTGGTGAGGCTCCCGTTGTCACGCGTGCAGGCCGTCGACCTCGTCGAGCCGTGGCTCGCCCGTGTCCTCGGTCTTGCCGAAGTAAGGGTCCGGACCGGCGGCGGAGGCGGTGGTGACGCACGCCTTCAGTACTTGAGCGTCTCCCACGCGCAAGCCGTTCGGACCGCCTTGGTCGCATTGGCGCACGGGTTGCCTGGCTCCACGCCCGAGGCCGTAGATCGGCCACTCGTGAAAGTGGACAACGGACTGCTGGTGCTGTCGACTCTCTTGACCGGCCGGGTGCTGTCGAGCGTTGCCTTCGTCGGCCTCGAGGTCGTGCTCTTCACGATCCATCAGACTGTCGTGGCGTCGAGCCTCCTCCTCTACATGTTTGCTTCCTTGAGCGCGCTCGGTCGGCGGATCGCGAACGAATGGGGCCTGGCGGTGTCCGAGTCGCCGGACGGGCTGCGGGTAAAGACAGGACTCGGGTCTCGCGTCCGCGAGACCATCCCTCCGAATCGCATCCAGGCGCTGCACCAGCTCGAGCCTCTCTTCTGGCGCGCGTTCGGGTGGCAGCGACTCGAGATTCACCTAGCCGGCGGAGTAGCTCGCAGGCGCAACCAGCCGCGGGCCGTCGTGAGGCGAGCCCTGCTCCCCGTCGGGCACCGGCCCGAGTGCGACTTGCTCCTGAGCAGGTTGCTTGGTCGTACCGGCGTCGCTCTCACGACACCTCCGAGTCGCGGCCGAGTGCGCTCGCCCTTCTCGTTCCACTTTCTTGCAGCAGGTCACGATGGCTGGGTCGCAATGTCGACGTCGGGACGCCTCTCCCGCCGGACCGAGATCATCCCCCTTGCGAAGGTTCAAAGCATCCACTACGTGCAAGGCCCCATCCTCCGGGCGCTCCGGCTTGCGACTGTCCGCGTGGTCGCAGCCGGCCGCGACACCTCGGTGTCGTGGCGACAGTGGGATGCCTTTGAGGCCCGCAAGCTCGTCGACGAACTGACGGCCGCCTGCGCGGCAGCACGGCAGTACGACCTCGCGCAGGTGGTCCGGGCCGACAAGTAAGCTGCTGGGCCTCGGGGCTGTAGCTCAGCTGGTTAGAGCGCCTGGTTTGCAACCAGGAGGTCACGGGTTCGAATCCCGTCAGCTCCACCATATTTGTCCTGGTAGATGGCCTGTGAATCGGCAGTCCGGCTGGCATTAGCTGCCGCCCGTGCGCGATCGTGCGCGATCTGTGCGCGATCTCGATGTACGAGTCCGGTTCATGCTGGACACTGTGGCTCCGGTACCTGCACGACACTCTCCGGCGCGGTTCCGATACCTGGGCGACACCGGCTCCGGCGACATCGAGACCGGCCACATCGTGACACTGGCGACCGAGGAATTGGGCGCCTGGCTCGGCGTCACCACGAGTAGTCCGGCGTTTCCGTGCACCCGCTCTCTCCAGCGGCGTACGAGAGACGAACGATTCCTCCCACGCGTCCGCCTATCCTGAAGGCATGACAGCGCGGCCGGTGATGACCGCGGAGGAGTGGGTGGCATGCATGCGGCAAGCTGCCCCTCCTACGGACGACGACGTGAGCATCCTTTGGGACGGTCGCAGGCTCGACTCGCGGGATGCCGTCATGGCCTGGCTAGCGGAGATCGAAGCGAAGCGGACCGAGGGTGCTGCCGGGGTTGATGAAGGGGTCTAAGAATCCTCCGCACAACCTGCGCCAGCTGATCGAGGTCTTGGACCGCCACCAAGTCGACTACCTGGTTGTCGGCGGAGCTGCCGCCGTCGCCTACGGAGCGCAACGTCGCACAGAAGACGCGGACTGCGTGGTCCGTCGGGAGCGAGACAACTTAACCCGGCTGGCCAACGCGCTACGCGAGCTGAGCGCCAGGTTACGAGTGTCCGGGATGACCGACGCTGAAGCCAAGTTGCTACCGGTGCAGGTCGATGCGCTGACCCTCGAGATGGCTGGAATGACGACGTGGATGACCGACGCGGGGCCGTTTGACGTTCTCGCCGGGCTCGAGGCGGCTGACGGCAGGCTGGTGATGTACGACGAGCTTGTCGAGCGAGCTACGGAGCTTCATGGCGCTGGGTTCGTTGTGCGAGCCGCCAGCCTCGCTGACATCATCGAGGCAAAGGAACGGGCGGGCAGGCCAAAGGACCTCGAAGCACTTCCAGAGCTACGCGCCATCCAAAGCAAGTCAGGTGGCTGAGCGTCTGTTCGGCGGGCCGTACGCCGTGCCGCCCCTACATGCTCAGCGCTGTTGGTGTCGCCTGTGAGGGCACGCCCGACGAGCCCTTCCTTGTTCCGTCGTCGCCCGGGCACAGGCGCAGCGTTTGAGCGGAAACGTGTGACAGACAAGCTCCTGCCAACCGGAATCGCCAACGCACCCATCTCTGCGTCGGACATCCGATCGACGCGCAGGTACGCCCCAAGGTCCCGCAGAGCACGGGAGACCCGCTCGAGGTTGTCCTTGGAGCGACGTACGACGCAGTCGAGATCGTGCGTCAGACGCGTCGCCCCGTACGCTCTGGCGGCAACTCCGCCAACCACGACGTGGTCAACGCCATGCCTGTCGAGTGTCGAGATCAGGAGTTCGAGGTCGGGATAGGACTCGTCAGGGAAGTTCGTCGAGGGCAAGGTGTCCGGCTTTCCGGTCGGCCTCCATTTCGGCCAACCACGCCAGCACCGCCTCCTTGGAGTCGAGGCGACGGCCATCGATCGTGACCGACACGTCGTCGTCCGTCGGAGGCGGAGCGGTCCGTAGGTCATGGCTCAACTGCTCAAGTGTCAACGTCGAGCGACCCTTGCTCACGGACCCAGGCTAACCCTCGCTACAGAACCTGTGGACGGTGGGACCCGGTTCCATGCGGAGCGATCCTCACCGCCAGCAGGGCTCCCGAGCCGATCTCGCGTCGTGGCGTTGAGGGCAGAGCGGCATGCGCGCTCTGTGCGCGAGGGGCCGGCATGAGCGGTATCGGACGGTCAGTGGCGGGCAGTCGATTGCCCGGCTCAGGGCTCACTTTTGGCCATCCTTCCTGGTCACGGAATCGCCCGGGAGCGGATTTGCAACCAGGAGGTCACGGATTCGAATCCCGTCAGCTCCACCGTATTTGTCCTGGTAGATGGCCTATAAATCGGCAGTCTGGCTGGCATTAGCTGCCGCCCGTGCGCGATCGTGCGCGATCTGCAGTGCGCGACACAGTGCGCTATCTGCGCGATCTGCAGTCGGGATCCGTTGTTCAGCGCTCGTCGGCGGAAGTGGGTGAGGTGATCGGCAAGTCGGCGAGCTCCGGATCGCGGCACGCAGGCACCCAAGGCCGAGGGTCCCGCCCCGTCGCGAAGAGCCGAGGTGAGTTGTGACACGAGCCCAGGCATCGAGTGACCGCAGCGATCCGTCACCGCTCGAGCTCGTTGATGAATGCATGCACCTCGGCGTCCGGTGCGCCCCAGTCGATGTCGCCGTTCTCGTCGGCTGTGTAGCCGTCGAGCGACATGATCGCGGAGCACACCAACTTCGCCGCGGCAGTCACCGAGGTCGGACGGTAGCGATCGCGGGCCGCATCTACGAGGGCCGCTATGAGTTGCGGAACTGGAGCGCACAGCCGCCGATCAGGAGCGCACCGGCGCTCCAGGCTGCGAGGACGCCGAGGCCTGCCCATGGGCTGATCGGGAGCGAGCTCAGGCCGGTCGTCGATTGGATGNNGCGGTCATCGGTCCGATCTGCTCGAGGTGGCGGTGCCACGAACCTTGGACGGTCCCCGCGAGGATCGGGAAGAGGCACAGCAGAGCGAGTACGAACCCGATCGAGACCGCCGTGTCCCGGATCGCCGTGGCGATGCCGAGAGCGAGTAGGGCGACGAGGACGAGGTAGATCACCGAGCCGACCGCGGCGCGCAGCGTCGGGCCGTGGCCGAGCGAGATCAGGGCGTACCGATTTGCCGGGCCGAGGCCGGCGTGGGAAAGGAGCAGGCGGCCCGCGAGCAGGCTCCCGACGACGCCGAGGGCGCTCGCCACAGTGCTCAGCACTATGAGGTTCACTGCCTTCGCCGCCAGCAGTATCGGGCGGCGGGGTACAGCAGTGAGAGTGGTGCGAATCATCCGGGTGCCGTACTCCTCGGAGATGACAAGAACGCCGAGCACCGCCACGATCGCCTGGCCGAGGTCGACGCCGATGAGGCTTAGCTTGGTCGGGTCTTCCAGGGACTGGCCAAAGGTGTGGACGGTGCCCGTGACGAGCGTGCTGAGCCCCGCCGTGAGCACGACAGTTGCGAGCAGGATCCAGGCGGTGCTGGGTGAGGTGCGGAGCTTCGTCCATTCCGCCCTGAGCGCATCGGTCATGCGTCCCTCCGGCGCAGCAGCATCGCGGCTGCGCCAAGCGCGAGGGCGGCATAGCAGCACGGCACGATCAGCGAGACCCAGGCGCCGAGCGGGTAGTAGCCGTTCTGGATGGTGTATGGGTAGCTGACGAGCGGGGACGACGGGGCGGAGTCGAGCACGGAGAGACCGGCCGCCGGCGTCAGCCGATAGATCCACTCGCCCACCGAGCCGGTGACCGTGGCGCCGAGGATGACCGGGACGACGAACAGGGCGATCCCGCCGGCTACCGCACCGGAGCTGCGTCGGAGGATCGTGGCGAGGCCGAGCACTGCAACGGCAGAGAGAGCGACGAGGATCGCGGACCCGAACACGTCGCGCGCCGTGGTGAGTGCTCCGATCGGGAAGAGGTAGTTCCCGTTACTGATCAAGAGGTGCCGGCCGACCGGGATGGAGATGGCCGCCGCCACCGCTTCGGTCAGCCCCGCCACCGCGAAGATGACGATCGCCTTGGCGTATAGGACGCGACCACGGTTCGGCATGGCGGTGAACGTCGTGCGGATGAGCCGGCGCCGGTACTCGGCCGCAACGAACATCGCAGCGATCACGATGAGCACGATTAGCCCCACGAGGATGCCGATGATCGACTGGCCCGTGGCCGGGTTCTGGGCGATCATTCCGGCCAGCACGCCGGGGGCGATGTCGCCGGTGCCGGTGATCACGAAGGTGCCACCGATTAGGCGGGCGCTCCCGAAACCAAGCGTCGGGTAGAAGTTGTTGCCGCCGCCGACGCTGGTGTGCTGCCAGACGGCCGTGGTCGTGCGTCCCTCCACAGTCACCTGGTCGAAACGAGCGATCGCCTCCGTGGTGTTGCCCTGGCTCGACAGGGCGTAGGTGACGGGCGACGTGACGAAAAGACCGATCTCAACCGTGTTTGGCAGCCCTGTGGAGGTGGTCGACCCGATCTCGTGCCACGACGATACGTTGGTCGAGTCATAGGCGGTGAGCGCGTCGCCCTGGCGGACGAGCCGAAGCCAGCGCTGATTGCCTGGCGAGACGGCGCCCGGCGTGCCGGCGATGTCGTGCGAGTAGTCGTATTGGAAGCGGACACCGTGGCCACCGGTCGCCATCACGGCCGCGTACGGTGCGCCGGGCTTCGTGCTGGAGGTCACTATGACGCCGGCCTTCGCCCACCCCACGAGGCCGGGGCGGCCTTGCGGAGTCAGGGAGGCTCGGTTCATGTTCTGCTCCGAGATTATGCCGGCGAGCGAAGTGATCCGCGCGGTGATGGCGCCGTTCCCGTCGAGCGACCGGTGGATGAGCTCGTAGGTGTCGGCGACGACCTGGCCGCCGGGGCCGGCCGGCACGGCCGGGTGCCCCGCGAAGCACCGCGTGTTGGCCGGGTTCGATCCGACACATATGCCGCTGTGCGAGCCGTTCGCCGACACGATCGAGAGGAGCGTGCCGAGCACCGCGGCGACGACGAGGCCGATGAGCCAGCCGCGGACGGTGCGCAGTTTCGTCCATTCGGCGCGTAGCACCTGAGCGAATCCGTCCTCGTTGCCCTCCCTCATCGCCGCCTCCGAGCGTCCGAGTGGGCCTGGAACTCGGCCTCGCCGGCAGTGAGCTGGAGGTAGACGTCCTCGAGGTTCGCCCGCTGCGACGTCACCTCCGAGAAGGACACCCGTCCGGCGCTGAGGATCTCGACAACCAGCCTTGGTTGGAGTCCGGCAACCTCGACACAGTCGGTGCTGGTGATGGCGGCGGTGCCGCCGGCGGCCTGGATGGCGGTCACGGCCTCCGCCGGCGTGTCCGTGCGCACGGTGACGGTGTCGTGAGAGGCCCGGGCGACGAGTTCCTCGATGGTGGCGTCGGCGAGGACCTTGCCCCGGCCGACGACCACGACGTGATCGACGACGTCCTCGAGCTCGCTCATGAGGTGGCTCGAGATGAGGATGGCGCGGCCCTCGGCCGCGAGCGAGCGCAGTAACCCTCGCATCCAGATGATCCCTTCGGGGTCGATCCCGTTGAACGGCTCGTCCATCATCACGATGGGCGGGTCGCCGAGCATCGCCGCCGCGATGCCGAGCCGCTGGCGCATGCCGAGGGAGTAGCCGCCGGCTTTGCGCTTGGCCGCGCCCGTGAGGCCGACCATGTCGATGACTTCGTCCACGCGGCCGGCGCTGATGCGCTGGGACTGGGCCATCCACAGCAGGTGATTGCGCCCGGAGCGGCTCGGCTGGAGGGCGTCGGCGTCGAGGAGAGCTCCGACGTGGGTGAGGGGGCGATGGAGCGACCGGTAGGGCTGGCCGCCGACGAGTGCAGTGCCCTCGTTGGGCGCGTCGAGGCCGAGGATCACCCGCATCGCGGTGGACTTCCCTGCCCCGTTCGGGCCGATGAAGCCGGTCACCCGTCCGGGTTGGACGGAGAACGACATCCCGTCCAATGCGACAGTCTCCCCGTATCGCTTGCGGACACCGGTCATCTCGATGGTGGCGTCGGTCATGGCGTCGTTGTATGACTCCGTCGGTGTCAGCTCCGTGTCGCCCGCTGACACCGCATTGACACCGGGTGCCTGGCATCGTGGCGGGATGCGTGTACTGGTCGTCGAAGACTTCGAGGTGCTCGCCCGGTCGATCGGGATGGGCTTGCGGCGGGAGGGGATGGCCGTCGACGTCGTCCTGGACGGCACCGAGGCCCTCGGCCGCCTCGCCAGCACGCGGTACGACGTAGTGGTGCTCGACCGGGACCTACCCGGTGTCCACGGTGACGACGTCTGCCGGTCGATCGTGGCCGACGACTCCGGGTCACGCGTGCTGATGCTGACAGCCTCGAGCACCGTGCGGGACAGGGTGGAAGGCCTCGGACTCGGCGCCGACGATTACCTTGCAAAGCCGTTCGACTTCTCCGAGCTCGTCGCCCGCATACGCGCACTCGGGCGCCGCTCGGCGCCGGCGGTCCCGCCGACGCTCGAGGCGGGCGACGTCTCACTCGACCCGGCCCGACGGGTGGCCTTCCGGGCCGGCCGCCGGCTCGATCTCAGCCCGAAGGAGTTCGCGTTGCTCGAGTGCCTGCTCGCCGCGTCGGGTCGTGTCGTCTCGAGCGAGGCGCTGCTCGAGCGGGTGTGGGACGAGATGGCCGACCCGTTCACCACTGCGGTGAAGACGACGGTGCGCCGGCTGCGGGCGAAGCTCGGTGATCCGGCGCTGATCGAGACGGTGCGTGAAGGCGGCTACCGGATCGGAGCGCCAGAGTGATCGGCCGCTTCGTCCAGCGGCACCACCTCCGGCGCGTGTCGCTTCGTGTCCAGCTGACCGTGCTCTACACGGGGCTGATCGGCGCGTTCGTGATCGTCGTGCTCGGGGCGGCCGGGCTGCTGATCGGGAGCTCGTCGAGGTCGGTCGCCGTCGTCCCCAATGGAACAGTGCCGCCGCTGAGCGGGCAATTCAACGGTCGCCAGTTCGCCCTTGGGGCGGCCCTCGTAGCGCTCGTCGCCGTGTGTGTGGCGGTGGCGGTGGCGTGGTGGGTCGCGGGGCGTTTCTTGCGGCCGTTGCGTGAGATGAACGAGAGCGCGCAGGAGATCTCCGCCTCGAATCTGCATCGGCGCCTCGGTGTCGTTGGGCCCGATGACGAGCTCACCGAGCTTGGCCGGACCCTCGACGAATTGTTCGGGCGCTTGGAGGGTTCGTTCGAGTCCCAGCGGCGTTTCGTGGCGAATGCGTCGCACGAGCTGCGGACCCCACTCGCGGGTCAACGCACGTTGTTGCAGGTTGCCTTGGCGGATCCTGGGGCTAGTGCGGAGAGCTTGCGCCTGGCCTGCGAGGAGGTGCTGGAGTTGGGCGAGCGCCAGGAGCGACTGATCGACTCGCTGTTGACCCTGGCGAGCAGCGAGCAGGGGCTCGAGTACCGGGAGCCGCTCGACCTGTCGTCAGTGGTGGAGGGCGTCGTCGCGTCGCGGCGGGAGCTAGCTGCACGGGTGGGCGTGTCGCTGCAGGTGTCGCTGGCGCCGGCGGCAGCGAGCGGCGACATGAGTTTGATCGAGAGTCTGGTTGCTAATTTGCTCGACAATGCCTTGGAGTACAACGTGCCCGCCGGCACCGTGGAGGTGGCGACGAGCCGTTCGGGCGGAGAGAGCCGGGTGGCTATCAGCAATACCGGGCCTGTCGTCGCGGCGGCGGACGTGGACCGGCTGTTCGGTGCGTTCCAGCGGCTCGGGGCGGACCGTACCTCGCGCTCGAGTGGGCACGGTCTCGGTCTGGCCATCGTGAAGGCGATCGCCGACGCTCACGGTGCGGTGGTCACGGCGGTGCCGAGGCCGGAGGGCGGGCTGCACGTAGTGGTGAGCTTGCCTGAGGTGGTTGCGTCGGCGAGCTGAGCGGGCGCCCGATCACGGCGTTACGTTGGCGCCCATGAAGCCCAAGAGTGCGGGGACACTTTGGGCCTTTGTTCGGGCGCCATGCCAGCAACCTTTCAGTCGGCTTCCGGCTTCCGTGCCGGTCTGGATCGCGACCTCGACTACCGGTAACGCCGCATTATCGCTGAGCCGCATATTCGCGACAGGACGGGCCAGCTGTGAACGTGGTCGTAAGCGTCGGACGACATCCGGGTGCCGACTAGCCAAGTCGCGGCACGTGCTTCGCGTTAGGGGAGGAGGTCGAACGCCGCTACGTGAACTGGGCGCACGAGGGTGAAGTGGCGACGGTCCAACGTCGCGATGGCGTTGGCGCCGAGTCGCTCTGCGGTGGCGATCACCGACGCATCGACTACGCCGAGAGGGAGATCGGCATAAGTCGCCACCAGGTCAGACATGCGCCGGAGATCAGGTGCGGTCACTGGCTCCAGCAGGAGATCGCCGTCCGCCAGCTGAGCGAGGAACTGTGCTTCAGCCTCGGCGCCAAGTATTCGGGCGATCATGAATGCGGTCTCACCAAGTACGAGCGTCGGAACGACGAACGGTCCCTGATGCGAATCCAGGAGTTCTCTCGTAGCGTTGTGCCAACGGTCACCGTGAACAGCGGCAGCGACGAGCGGTCCGGTGTCGATTATGAGGATGCTGTGAACCCTTCCGCTTCGAGGTCTTCCTCTGCACGTTGCACGTCGTAGCCTGGCGGGGCTTCGAACATCGCGATGAAGGGGAAAGACCGTTTCGGCGGAACCGCGGTGCGAGACGCGAGCGCCTCAGTGACGACGACGTCGACGGAGGTTCCACGTTCTGTTGCCTCAGAGGCGACGCTCTCGGCTACTTCATCGGGGACCGTCACCCGCAGCTCCGTCACGTCGCTAATCGTACCTGCCGGCGCGCCGGCCCTGGCCGGCGCGAGTGGTCGTAGCGTCCGCGACCTCGTAGCCGCAGTTGCGACCTCGTGGCCGCCCCGCCAAGCTGAAGCGGTGCCGAGCAAGTGGGGCGTGACTCCACGCCAGAGCGTCGAAGCCGAATGTGGCCTCAGGGGAGCCGGAGTAGTTGTGTCGGGCTGCGTCGACATCCTCGAGGGGCGATACACCGACGAGAAGTTGTTGCTGGCGCTCGGCGGCCCGACGGCTCGCTACGTCCTCGACGGGCACGAGGGCCCGTATTGGTTCCGGGTGTGGGCGGCTCGCGGCCTCCTCTACGCGTGGAACGAGACAGCAGCTGCGGCGGTGATCCAAGCGACAGCGGACGAAGCGTGGCGAGTCCGCGAGATGGCGGCCAAGGTGATCGCTCGGCATCGGGTCGGAGACGGGATCGAGGCCGCCGTTCGACTTCGTGAAGACCCGGTGGCTCGTGTCCGTGCCGCCGGAGAAAGAGCCCTCATCGTCCTCACCGAAGCGCGGGCCTGACAGCTCGCCAGCGGTTCGTTGCGGCGCCCTCCCCCGCGGTGCCGCCCCAGAGTTGCCCGCCATTTGCTGCGCCCGCGCCAGAGCTGCCCGCCACCGCGACCGCCGGCGAGATCGCTGATCTCTGTCGGCCGAGATCTGACGACGCGATCATCGTTGTGGCGAGAGCGAGGAGGATCCACCACCACAGCTTCTCGGCGTAGATGTCGGTGTCTGACACGATCGTCGTCAGCGCACCGGCAACGAACGTTGCGCCGAGCCGTAACGGGCTCCCTGCAGCAGCGACGATCACGGCAGTGGCGATCGCCGGCCAGGTGTAATACGGGAGGACGACGGGGTCAAAGGCAGTCCTGAGAGCTAGCGCGCAGGCCACCAGCCAGGTCACCGTCAAGCCGTCCGGTCGGCGTCGATGGACCAGTACTCCGAGGCCTAAGGCGATCAGCACGGCGATCAACCGAGGAGGCCCGCCGGTGAACTGCGCTCTGAGGCCCTCGTGAAGGATCGGGCGCGTGAGATGCAGCCACGGGGTAGGTCTACCGAGAGAGGGGATTGCCGGCTGCTCGACAAGGGCGATCATTGTCTGGGTGGGGTTGACGATCATCGGCCCGACGAGCATCAGGATCGTCGGTGCCAAAATGCGAGCGACGATGCTCGGTAGCCGCCTCAGCGGTGCGGCTCCAAGTACGACGGGGATCGCGAGGGCCACCAAGGGCTGAAAGGCGAAGGCCGCCGCTAGTAGCCATGCGCAGCGAACCCAGCGCTCGCGTACTCCTTGCCCGACGGCATAGAGGAGAAACCCAACCGCTATCGCGTCTTCAGGGTGGCCCCAGGCAACGATCGTCCACAAAGCGATGGCGCTGAAACCCGCGAGGGCGATCCGGCGGCCCCGCGAGGCCCCGAACTGGCCCGCGAGCGAGTCGGCTGCGAACAATTCGAGCGAGCAGAGCAACGCAGTGGTCGGGCCGAGCAGGTACCACGCGGAGGGGCGAGGTACGAGTTTCTCGTAGCCGACGGCGAGTCCGAGCAGATGGCTGAGCTCCCACACGGGAGCGAGGACGAGCGGCAGCGCTGGAGGCGCGAGGTAACCGGCGCCGTNNGGTGCCGCGCTCACCGCAAGATGATCCCACTCAAGTGAGTGCAGCTACAGGAACTACTCTTGGGTCGTGGCCCTTCGGCTCGAAAAAGCACTCCGCCCAGCTGTCGTCGGTGCGATGTTGCTGATGGGTGGGGCGGCGGCGGGTCTCAGTGGCTGCTCGCTGCCAGGCGATGCTGTCAACGGCTACTACGCACCTTTAAGTGTGCTACCCGATTCTGACGTCGCGGTCGAGACCAATCTGAAGACAGCCGCCACAGGGGGAGACGTGTCCGCTGGGCAGACGACTCTCCCCGATGGCATCGGCTCCGGCCTCGGTGGCGCGGGCGACGATGGGGGCGGCTCGATAACAGCAGGACCGTCGACGAGCGCGTCAGTGATCTCCGAGGACTCGAGTGGCACCGACACGGCCCTTGTTGGGTTCAACCCGCTCTCTCACGACTGCCTCGGACTTCTCGATATTGGCTCGGGCGGGCTGGCGCTTCTCGGGCAGTCTGTACCCGGCTCGTACTACTTCTGGGTGAAGAACACGTCTTCGCCGGCTTGTGACGCGGCTTCGTTCCTCGCTGTCGCGGCGGTTCCGACGTCGTGGCCGAAAGGGGATCCGAGCGGCTCCGGCTGGCCGCTGGGCTAAGGACGGTTCTCGGCACGCAACAACAAGCCCCAACCGGGGAGGTGCTCCAATGCCCCGGCGAGTCAGTTCATTTCGTGAGTGGTTCCGACCCGAGCTGATCTTCCAGCACCTGGATTCCTGTCGTCGAGCAGACAGAGCGAGGGCGCTCTCCGTCGATCGCGCAGATCGCCGCGGTGAAGTAAGCGGCCTGGATGTCGATAAGTGCCCCACCACTTGTCTTCGAGCTCATCTGCGACAGGATCTTCGACCTTGTCAACCCCTTCAAGTCCATGGCGTCGAGCCACGGGAAGGTACCCGGCTGGAGGTACTCCCCGCCGAGGTCCACGAAAGGAAGCCCGCCGGCGGCTTTCACGTAGGGCGGTTCGTCGAAGTGGGAGAACACCTTCGCATCTTCGCTGCTCGGCGATTGCAGGACATCACGTGAGCGGTCGAAGGTCTCGACAGCCTGTAACGCCACATAGGGGCTGGCGAACGTCATCGTGCGGAACGTGAAGGTGGCGATGTCCGCCGGCGGTTCCACAGGCGACGAGGACATCTCGCGCACTCCAGAGAACGTGCCGAAGTGGCTGAGAGCTGCCAGCAGCGCCCAACGGTCGATGGCACACAGGGGGGAGAACTCGCCGAGGTTGGCGACGATGAGGGCCTTGTCTCCTGTTTCGAGCGCGGGTGCCACTTGACTTGACCCTGCGGGTTTGATGCGCTCGAGAGGTACGAGAGCCGAGGGAAGAGCCACCGCAGCACCGTTCGTAGTGAACGGCACCGCGGCGATTCCGCCAAGAAGCTGTCGAGGCACGAGAGGCGTCAAAGCCTCGGTGGATTGGCCGGAGTTGGCTGTGGTGTGCGTCGTTCGCGAGTGGTCGATCACGATGACGATGATGACGAGGACGGCAGCGATGGCGCCGAGCATCAGGTAGCCCGTGCGCTTCCTCTTGAAGAGCACTACGTCGAACGGCCCGCTCCGCCGATTCATGATCTTTCTTCGTCTCTCGAATCAGGGCGGACGCAGCCCGAAGGCCATCGGAATTGATCGGAGCACGATTTGGAGGTCGGACGGAGCAGGCGCATCCGAGTCGGTCACAAAGACGAAACCCCGCGTCGCGGCGAGCGCAATGTTGCCCTCGTCGATCATGAAGACGTTCTTCGCGAGCGCCACTTTGGCGAAGTCCTTCTCGAAGTGCCGGGCGATGGCCGAGCACTTTGTGGCACCGTTCTCGCGCGCGACGCTCTCTATCAAAGCGATGTCACCCCCCGATGGCGCTGTCCCGCTCGGATTGAAGATCGCCACCACCCGCGAGGCAGCAGGCTCGTCGGTCCCGGTCGGGTCCGCCTCGTCGTTCTTCGCGTCCCGTTCGGCGCTCGGGCGGCCGCCCGTCGAGCCGGCTGGCGGTGAGACGAGCAGGTATGTCACACGCTCGTCGCGGGCGACGGGCGTGACTTGCCTGCCTTGGTAATCGCCGTAGTAGGCGACGGCCCTTCCTACGAGGTCGTCGTAGTCCCAGCCGGCAAAGAGCTCGCGGCGTGTCGTCGAGTCGGGGATGCGCTCCAGCCGGTTGCGTTCGGCCCTCACCGAGCGGAAGAACCCTCTCAGCACGAGCACGATGAGAACGAGCTGAAACGGGAGAGATGCCGCAGCAGGCCACGACGAGTCGACTCCAGAGAAAACACAACCAAGAACGACTCCGCAAACGACCACGAGGGCGACACAGGTGAGCAAGGGATCACGCCCGGTTCTGCTTGCCATGGCGCGTGCGGCGGGGCTCCGAGGCCCGGCTTCGAGCCGGCGACCGAGGCGGGACCCGGTCGCGGCTGACCCCTGGCGTGCCATGGACGGATCCTACGAGATGCTGCCCGCCCACCCGGGTTCGGGTGGCAGAACGCGAAGTGAGACCCGTCGAAACGGGTCTCACTCGCAACACATGTACCACGACGTCCGTCCCGCAGATGGGGGATCTTCGGTCTGTGGCTGCCCGGCAGCCAGCTGAACCACCGAGCCTGGAGCGCTCACCAACTCCGGGTGCCACATTAGCGGGCTCCGGAAACGACTCGGCCGTCGCCAGTCCACCGATCGGCCCTCAATTGCAAGAAGACCCCGGGGCAATGGCCCCGGGGTCTTCTTTAAAGTGCCTGTTCTGATTAGCTGATTATGCAGCGCTCTTCGGGAACCCGTTCTGCGACCAGTTGGCGGAGCCAATCTTGCCAGCTTCTGCGGGAGTGCAACTTCCAGGCGTTCCTGCGACGTAGCCGCCGTAGAAAGTGCCGACTGAAACCGGCGCGCCGGTCTCGACAGCCGTTGACTGAGTGGCCTTGTTGTCCAGGATGAACCAGCAGTCGGTCGTACCAGGAGCGTAGGCGCCGAGAAGGATCTCGCTACCGTTCGCCGGGTCGACCACGACGCTGTTCGCCGTGCTGGAGCTTACGAGGCCGTAGGTCAGGCCCGTGTCGATCTGGGTCAACGTGGATATGCCTGAACTCGGTACGAGAATGTTGGTGAAGCTCTGGTTGTTCTGGGTGTAGAACGTGTCAGAGCCGGTCAGAGCAGTCTGCAGGTTGCTCTCAGCGGCGGTGTTGTTCGCGGTCTTCGTCACCGACAGGAACGTCGGGATTGCGATCGCGAGCAGAATGCCGATGATCAAGAGGACGACCAAGAGCTCGATAAGGGTGAAGCCCTCATCGGACACTTCCTCTTCACTGCGCTGCCGCATTTGGCGTGTGAGCTGGAGCATTGATGCTCCCTCCTTGTCTTGTTGGTCAATGAATTACTGACTACCGCGAGCAGACCCTCGCATGTGCTTGGTGAGCGTGCGGAATTGCCAGCAGTTGTCAATATAACACGAAGAGTGGTGCTTTGGCGACCCCTAGCGCGAATTTTTACCGCGATCGGTGAGAAATTAGTCGCTGTCGGTGAGCAAGATCCCAGCTCGGGCGCGAACAAGGAGAGGATCCGAGAACTTTTGTTCATCGGACTCGCCTTCTGCCGTGACCACTCTACGTGGTCGCCCGCCTCAGAGCAAAGCCGTGAGCTTACTGAGACGAGTGTCTCTAGTGGTGAAGGTCAGCCTCTATCTGGCGAAGCTCGGTACGGTCCCGGGTCGTCGGGTAGAGCGAGTAAGCCAACTGCTCCTCAGTGAACGCCGTCTCGTACTGGTGGCGGCTGATGGCGATCGTGGCGAGGCCGGTAAGTGCCTCGTCGTCGTAGGGCGCAAGGTTGAGCGAGCGGTCGAAGTCGTGGATCGCGAGGCTCACATGACCGAGGTCGAGATCTGCGTTGCCCAGATCTGCCCAGTACCCCGGACTAGTCGGCTCCCGGCCGAGCGCCGCGAGCTCCGCCGCGCGAGCCTTCAACAGCCAGCCCTGTCCGGGGTGCACAATGCTGTTATAGGCGTAGACGCGGGCGAGATCGCTGGCCGACTCGGGCCATTCCGGAAGAAGGCGACTCGCCGTCTGTGCGTCTGGAACCGAGTAGTGCAGTGCACCCTCGTAAAGGAAGGCGTCGCCGATTAACAGCGACGACCCGAGTAGGACTGCCGCGAGCACGCAAACGGCTGTCACCATTCGGCTGGCGATGTTCCCGGGTTCGAGCTGTCGGCCCCGATCCCACGCGAACGTTCCGGCCACACCGCCGATAGCCATGAACGCGAGAGGGTCCGTCCCGACGTTGAGCGGTTCGATGAGACGCACGGCGAGAGTGAAGGCGGCAAAGCCGAGAAGGGCGCCGCGTGCACTCCGGACCGAAGTGGCAACGAGCCCGGCGATCGCCAGGAGGCCGAGAACGCCCGTCGTCGTCAGCACCTCTATCAATATGTCGTGGGCGTCGGTGAAGTATCGGTCCGGTCCGAGCTGTGCTGCGAGCGATGCCGGAATGCTCGCCGACGTCGCGTGCGAGAACTGGCCGGGGCCGTAGCCGAGCAGCGGTCTGTGTAGGTCAGCCTTCAGCGCGACCTTCCAGATGCCGAGCCGCAGCCCGTCGGTCGTTCTCGCGGTGGCCAGGGTCGTGGCCCTGTTGACGACGCTGAGAGTCCCGGTGCGGTCCCCGACGACGTACCCAACGGCGATCGATCCGGCGTAGATCAGGACGCGGCGCCACGGGTATCGCCAAAGGGCGTATGCCACGAGCCCAATGAAAAGGATCGGCGCCAGGCGCTCTGCGGACATTTCGAGAGCGAGAGCGATGATCGCTGTCCACAACGCCCACGGCCAAGGTCTCCTGCAGGCGCGTCCCAAGACGAGCGCCAGGCCGCCCATGAGGAGTGCTTCGAGATGAATGGGATTGCCGAGGAATCCGTCGGCCTGACCGTTGAATGTCGCGAGCAAGCCGGCTGTGAACAGTCCGGGATCGAGCTTGGTCCCGTAGACCTGGATGATGCCGAGGAGCGCGTTCGCCAACACGCCACCGAGCAACCCACGGATCAGCAGGACCCGTCCGTGCTCGTCGAGGGTCGCGCCGATCGCCCACCCTCCGACGCAGGCGAGCCAGAAGAACCAGCCGGTTCCCCAGAGATACGTCCCGAAGAGACCCTCGACCGGAACTGCGGAACTCAGAGCTGCCACGAACGCCACGAGGAGGAAGGACACGCCAAAGCGCGCCGGCACTCGAAGAGGGCCGGAACGGGCAAGGCGGTAGAGAGGGACGACACCGACGGCCGCGATGATCAGCATTACGAAGTACTTCGGTGTGAAGGTGTCTGATCCGACCTGTGGGTCGGCCACCACCGGCAACGCCGCAGCCGCGAGAGCGGCAAACAGGCCGAGGGCGCTCGCCGGGCGGGCCGACTCGGTGCTCTCGTCGACCGGTTTACCGGATCCGAGCCGAGGAGGTCGGCCAGGCGCCTCGGGCAGGATGATCCCCGTGCTGGTTGCGTCTCCGGTCGCGCCCGTACTCATAGGTTGAGCTCGAGACCGCACCTCGCGCGCGGGGAGGCTGTGTGCTCAGCCTGGTTCATGGGCTGACGGTAGCAGTACCGATAACGGGATCGGCGCCCGCTGTATCTCCATGGTCATCCGATCCAGATCTTGACGACCGTAGGCCCAATGCAGACGGCGACGAGGGCGCCCGCCGACAGGAAGGGCGCGAACGGGAGCCTCGCCTTTAAAGTAGCGGCGCCTCTCGCGACACGGACGACCGAGAAGGCGCAAGCGAGCGCGACGCCGAGCAGCAAAGCCACACCGGCGATGGCAAGTCCGGCGCCCCGCGGGTCGAGCCAGCCGAGACAGAAGGAAGTGAGTGCGACGAGCTTCACGTCACCGAAGCCCAATCCCTCCGGGTGGGCCTGGCGGATACCGAACAAGAGTGCGAACCCCGCGACCCCGGCGAACAACCCATAAAGAAGGTGGCCGATCGTCTGAGTCTCCACCGAGGCGAGCAGGAGGAGAGGTGCGGCAAGCGCGGCGGTGACGAAGAGCACAGGCGACGGGACCCTCATGTGGTCGATGTCGATGACGGACACCGCAATCAGTCCGGCTGCCAGCACGCAAAAGGGCGGGATCACCCAAGGTGACGCGACCCGCCAGGCGATCACGGCGAAGCATCCGCTTGTTGTTGCTTCGAGCAGCGGGTAGCGAAGAGGGATGTGAACCGAACATGACCGACACCGTCCGCCGAGGACGGCGTACGACAGCAGCGGGATGTTGTCGTAGGGCTGAATCTCGTTCCCACACTTCGGGCAGTGCGAATTGGGCCGCACGATCGACTCGCCGCGCGGCACTCGTGACGTGACCACGGAAAGGAACGATCCGATGACGAGACCGAACAGGCCACTCATGACGATGACGAACTCGTGGACAGCCGGGGTCCTCAAGTCGCCCGTCCTATCACGTAGGGTCGTTTGCAGGCCCTAAGCTCTCGCCGATACCGAGATGTTGGGGCGAGGGGAGTCTGGTGCACTCTAATGTAGTTTCGTCGTATCAGATGTCGCCGACTCGCGCGGGCCGTGTTCGGGGTACTACTATGAGTGACTGTGCAACGACCGTTTCTTGTGCTGCACCGTATGGCTAGGGTGACTTTGCGACGCCTACGCGTGCGGGAGATGTCAGACGTCGGCTTCAGCCTCGTCGAGGTGATTGTGGCCGTCGTGCTTCTCACGATCACCTCGTTGCCGACCGCGCTCATCCTCATCAACACCAACCGGACCGCGAGCTACAGCCATGTTCAGACCGAAGCCGACGACGTTGCGACCCAGGTGCTGGAACAAGAAGAGCAGCTTTCGCAGAACGCCGAGGACTTCAACCCCAACCTGACCACGTCCACGTACAGCACGGTCACGATCGGTCAGACGGTATTCAATTCAACGGTCACCATCTATCTCAACAACTCGGTTACGGGTGTGTCGCCCTGCCTGGAGCCCGCCGGGTCCGGAGAGAGCCAAGAGATCTACTTCGTCACCGCCAAGGTCACATGGCATGGCGAGGGCGGCGGCGTAGGACAGAACACTTCTGTCTCGGGTGGACCGGTGTCGCTCACGACCGAGCTCGCGCCGGCGGCAGCGGGTACTGGCGACTTGACGCTCAACGGCGGTGAGATCGCGGTGCCTGTCCAGAACCTGAACACCACTCTTGACGTCGCTGACAACGTCTGGTTCCAGGCCATCGGCACCTATACCGGACCGCCACCTGCGCCTTCTGTCCCCAGCGGCGAGACGACCTCGGCGATCGAGGACACCAACGACCTCGGTTGCGCCCAGTTCCCCAACCTCGATGCCGCCGCCGGCTGGAGTTATCAAGTCACGGTCGCCTATTGCTCTTCCCCCGGTGCGGTTGCCGGTCAGTGTACGAACACCAGTCCTGCCATCGTCGACTTCGACGAGAACGGCGGCCAAGCAGGCGCACCCGGCATTCCGACTCAGTCAGGAATCACGGTCACCGCCGGCAGCGTCACCGTTGCCAACCCCTTCTATCTCGCAGAGGCAGCGACCGTTCCGGTCTCCTTCGCGACCTATCGATACCCGAGCGGTGGAACGGCCCCGGCAACGGAACCATCCACGGTTTGGGAACCGTCTTACGTGCGCGTCGGCGTTGAGAACGAACATCTCCAGTGCAACTCGGTGAGTGCCACGTGCCCGCTCGGCGACGCGGCGGCAACATACGCGACGTCCACCGGAGGAAGCCTCTACCTCTATCCGTATTCGGACGGTTACTCACCCGTATATTCCGGCGACGAGAACGAATCCAATCCTCTGTCGCTCTCGTCGGCCGCCACACCTGTCGCGTACTACTACAACGCGACGGGGAGCTTTACCCAGCCGACGTCGGTAACTCCTCCGATCCCGCTGTCGACGCAATCGTCTGCCAACACGAACGAGCCACCGTTGACGATTCAGCTGTACTACGCCCAGATCACCGTCACCTGTTCCTCCCTCGCGGCCGCTCATTCGATGAGCGGGCTCACGTTCACCGAGGTGGACGGCTCGTCTGCCGCCTATACCGATCCGACCGGGTGCACGAAGACGACGTCGCCGGTGGCCTACAAGGTCGGCCTGCCTCTCGGTGAGTACGCATTGTCTCCGGCCACTACCAGCACAGCCCCGACCCTCAGCGGTGCGGCCCAGTACATATGGGTCACACCATTCGGAGTCTGTTACTCGAGTTCTGAGATACCCCAGTCCGTCGCTACTCCGATCACCAACTGCGCCTCAAGCGTAGGCACGTGGACTACCGGAGTAGCGAGTGTCACGGTTACCTAGTGGGACCTGCGCGAGGGAGCAGAAGATGATTCGCTTGATCACAACAAAGGCCTTGAAACGAGTTCGGCATGCAGTCGTCCGCGACCGTGGCGAGGGGGGCCAGGCTCTCTTGCTCGTACTCGTTGTAGTCTTCTTGCTCGCTTCTCTTGGCGCCGGGCTCGTCGCATCCGTTACCCAGGAGCTGCCTTTTGTGAGCGTCGCCACCTCCGAGCACGCGGCGTACGCGGCTCTCGAAGCAGGAGTTCAGAACTACCGCAACGACCTGAACCACGACCCCACGTATTACACGTACGGCACGACCGCCCCCGTCGATGCCGCAAACCCTTCCATGGGCACCAACACGATCACCGGGGGAGCCTGTGCCGATGCAGCGGGTAATGGGTGGGAGCAGATCTGCGTCCAAGGTTTGAGCGGGCAGCAATGCACCACTCCGTGTGAGTCGTTCCACGTCCAGGCAAACACCAACTTCCTCGGGAGCACCGCGGCCGCCGAGACGTTCCCGAACGAGGTGCTGACGACGATCACCGGGCGTGCTGGGATCCCCAAGCACTACATCTTCGAGTCGGCCGTCGTCGCGTTCAAGAAGTACGCGACTTACTTACAGAACGCTTATTACTCCGATACCGAGGTGCTCGATCCGAACTACCCCGCCACGACCTCAAGTTCGACCGCGATTGCCGATCCCAACGTGAGCGAGTCACTAACCCAGAATGGCGTCACAACGACGAGCTCGTCTCCGGAATCCCAGGTGCTCATCAACTACACGTACACGAGCGACGCCGACGTGCCGGTGACAGTTGACAGCGTCTACCTCAACACGGCCCTCTGTGACTACGAGGGCTATCAGGAGAACAACTTCATCGACTCGCTCGGTGCTCAGTCGCCGTCGGCCGCTATCGCCGGGCAGACAGACTTCTCGTACCAGTACCCGTACTACGGCCCGTACTATGGGATTCCCCCAGCCGCCAGCCAGCTCTCCGGGGGAACTGGCAATCCGTCTACCCAGTCCTCAGGCTTCACACAAGCGGCGCTCACGTACACCTTCACACCCGTTACGGGTGAGAGCGAGAAACTGACCATTCCGGCTTCTCCATGTGCCACGCCTTACGATTTCATCGGTGGCGAGAGCTTTTCCGGCCCCGTCTTCAGTAAGGACGAGCTCCACGTGTGCGACTCGACCGGAGATCCGGCATTCAACGGGTCTCCGTACTCGCTCTTGACCGCGACGCCCAACGACATCGCGTTCAAGTACGAGTGGCCGGGAAGCGAGAAGGGAACCGGAGCCGAGGCTGGCGAGTGGGTACCCGCCGGAGTCACGATCGACCAGATCAACTGTGCGGGCTCGAGCGCGGGAGTCCCAGCGCTCGCGCACGGCCCCATACAGCTCGACCAGAACGAAGTGCTTCCTCAGTTCGACGACTCGTTGGAGGGCTGGGCTGACGGTGTCAACAGCGCCTCGACGCCGACGTTTGGGTGCCTCTACACCGGACCCACCATGATCGAGCTCGTCTACAAGGCCGGCGCTGAGTACATGGACGTCTGGAGCCCACTCTCCAAGAAGACCGACTATTCCGGCACCGGGACCAATTGCGGTGGGAACGGCACGTTCTCACCGTCTAACCCGTTGATCAAGGACATTCCCATGCCCGCCGACGGCGTCATCTACGTCCAGAACGTCCCACAGCCGGTTGACGTCTCTGGTACGTACGCGTGTGTTGATCCCAACTGCTGGACGGACGCTGCGCTCAACGCGCTCAACTCGGCCACGTCGGTCTGCACGACCGGGGCGACCTGCTCGACGACGACCGACGGCAATACCGGGGCGGGTACTACCTGCTTCTTGAACCCGGAGGCGTCCACGGCGCTGCCCGACAGCGCGGCTTGCACTGGCGGGAATCTGTTCGTGGAAGGCGAGCTCAACGGCGAGCTGACGATCGGAGCCGACAACAACATCTACATCACCCGGGACCTGACATACAGCTGCGCCGACACCGGAGGGACGCTTCAGAGTCCCCTCAACGGGTTGCCTGCCGCATGCGCGAGCGAGACCACGCCCGACGTGCTCGGGCTGTACGCCAACGGCGACGTTCTCTTCTCGCACCCCGTGAAGTCTTGCTCCGGCTCAGGTACCAGCGAGACCTGTACGAACGACTCCGCGTGTCCGAACAACGGTACGGTCGCAGCCGACACTATGGCTAATGTCACGCCGACCTGTGACACGGGAACGACTTCAACCGGGGCTGTCGTAGACGCGCTCCTAATTGCCCTCAACGGTTCGTTCGGGATCCAGAATTACAACGTGGGAGCTCAGTTGGGTGGCATGTACGTGAACGGTTCCGACGTAGCCGAGTATCGAGGTCCTTTCGCGAACACCGGTGTGTCGGGTTATACGAAACAGTTCACCTACGACACTCGCCTCGCGTATCTGGCGCCACCGGATGCCGTCACGGCGTCCGCGGACAACTGGTTCCCCGCCGGCTGGGTGAACTGCGGTGGCGTGAACCTGTCGGCAAGCACGACACCAAAATGCGCCAACGCAAGCTGAGAGGGGGGAGCATGAACCGTAACGGAACCGTCCGGTCGCCGTTCCGGATCGCGCTGGCCGCGACCCGCAAGCGCGCCGCTGGCGACGACAGCGGTTTCTCGCTGGCTGAGATGATCGTCACGCTCCTCGTGATCTCGATCATCATGGCCCTGAGCGCAGGAGCGGTTGTCCTGCTGGAGAAGTCGTCGTCCGCGGTGCTCGGGACGGAGTACTCATTCCAGCAGGAACAGATCGCGTCCGAAGCCGTAACGCCCTTCCTTCACGCGGCCGTCGCTCTGACCGCAGCTGGTCCAACCTCGTTCACGATGACCACCTACTCGGGCATTGACGACAACTCGGGAACGATTGCCGGCACCACCTACCCCGGCACCTACGGCGCAGCACTGACCGATACGCTCACGGCCTGGTTCGGCTCGTGTGGACAACCTATTGCTGCTTGCAAGAACCCTCCGACGGGGCACAATCCGTGGGTGTTCGCGGTCATCGTAACCAATACGGCCGGAAAATCCTCCACAATCGAGGCGACAGACTCGCTCGGTCCGACTGACGTGACGAGTACGAACACCTACTCATTCGAGTACTTCGACTCGCTCGGGAACCAACTCGGAGCTACCAGTACCGACCACGGCACGGTGCCTGGCTGCGCGTTGTTTGACGTCAACAGCGTAAACATCTCTGTCGCATTCCAGACCGGGCCCCGCACGGCTGGGTACTCGGGCAACCAGATCTCCACGTGGCGCACAACGATCTATCTGCAGAACTCTGATACGACGACGACCAGCACGAGCGCTTCGACGACGACTGCATGCCCCGACGAGGCTGCACTCACCTAGCGAGTCAGGTCGGTCCGAGTGCGGAGCGAGACGCATTGAGTCGCTGGTTCAGGTAGACAACAAGTGCTTCGATGGCGCGCTGGTTCTTCTCCGACTTCGTGACGAGGAGACCCCCCACGACGACGTCCGACCCGCCATGCCGGTGGATCCGAACGGGCAGGTCGGAGGCAGCTACGTCTGGCAAGCCTCCGACTCTGTCGCGCCCCACGCCCGAGATCTCTGCCCAGCGCACCCGCTCGGTCTGCATCAGGTTCCTCACGACGACGCCTTTCGAGTCGAGATCGATTCCCGTACGGGCGAGGCGCACGAGAACGACCCCGATGATCACGTTCACAGCTAGCACTGAGAGCGCAACGAGCGTCACGGCCGCCGTTGCGCCGATCATGGCGTTGATACAGATCCCTATCGGGACGAGGGACAGCGCGATCCAGATGACCGCCAGTACCTGGAGCGGCCGAGACCGGATCCTCTCTGTCGTCATCGGCTACTCCGGAGGCAGGTCTTCTGGCACGTCCTCGAGCCTTCGAGGCTGACGTGCGCTACCGAGGGATCGAATCGGAGCGCGGACTCGACTGCATCGATCTGCAGGGTCGTAGCCGTTTGGGCCATGAAGAACTCCTCGGTGGAAGTACCGACGGCCTGCACCGCGGCAACGCCGGCAAAAGTCAGGTAATGGTTGGACATCGCGGTCGCCTCGGCGCTCGATACGCCCGGCTTGAGCGTTGCAGCTACGACCGCCTTCGCTGTGATGGGCGACGGCGGAGCGCTCGATTGGGATTTGCTGGCTGCGAAGGCCGCAGCGAGGCCGATCACCAAGCCGATACAGACGAGAAGCGCGATCACCGCTGGGCGGCTCGACGTGCTTCGTCTACGCCTGTTCGCCATGCCCTAAACGGTACCTATGCACCAAGCGCCCGCGGGTCGATACCTCAGGACGTCATGCCCTCCAATCCGACGAGTGCGCGGGCGTGCTCGATCTCTCCCATGTGGCGTAGGCCGTGCTGGTAGATCCAGCATTCGACGGCATCGAGGCGAGTGATCCCTACTTCGCCTGCGACTCGCGCGCTAAAGGTCGACGCGATCTGCGGCGGAAAGGGGCGAGCTACGACGACATCGGTCAGCGAGGCACGCTCTATGGAGCTCAACCAAGTCTCGGTCTTTTCGAAGACGAGCCGCTGATACTCGCGGAAGCCTTCGTAGTTGCCGATCCGCTGGCCCACCATCTCCTCTACGGTGCGGTGCTTGCCGTGATCGGCGATCGCGAGGCCCATCCGATCCGCCCAGCCCTCGTCGTAGACGAGCGGTGGCCCCCCGAGCATCGAGACGGATCCGTCCTCGATCTGAGCGAGGTGGAACAGCGAGAACGCGATCGGGAGGACGGGCTCGCGCTCCACGTGGTTGACCTGCTCGGCATCCATGGTGTCGACGGCCTCGTACCAGAGCGAGTGCATCGCCTTCAATCGGCGCTGCAGCGAGTCGAGGATCAGTTCGTTCGGGGTCATCGGGGTCATCTCCTTCGAAAGCTCGGTGCGGGCGACGGCGACGTCCGTTGGGAGCGTTCACGTCTCAAGGCTAACTATTGCCGTATCGCGGCCCCACTGGTGCGCCGTGCTCTGATGGAGCGCTCCGTAGACGCGATCTCGCAGTTCGTTCGCCTGCTCGTCGGTGAGGGTCTCCGCCAGGTCGCGAAGCACGACCCGTATCAGCATGTTCTTCTGTCCAGCGCGCGCACCGAGCCGTACCCGAGCTGGCGCGGACAGATCGCCGTACGGCGTGGCCGAGAGGACGACGACCTCTTCGACGCGGTCGGCATCGTCGCCGAGTGCCTCGCGTACGCGGTCGCCCAGTGTCTCCTCGTCGTCATCTACAGCGACCGCGATCGACAGGTCACGTCTCACAGGTGGCATGGCCGACACCGGTCGGTAGGGGGCGAGATCGAGCATCTGGCTGCTCACTCGTGGATCGTTCGACCGCAACAGCCGGATGTCGGGGATGCCCTTGGTCAACATGAGGAGCCGATCGAGGCCCATTCCGAGAGCAAGGCCGTGGAAGCCCGCGAGGCCGGCGGCTTGCAGGACGGCGCCAATCAACTCCACCAGACATGTCGATGTTTACATGTCGGTCAGAAATTACAACCAGAGTGGTGAGCCCGTCAGGTTCAGCCGCGAAGTCAGCTAGCCGCCACCACAGCTGAGCTTGCGAAGTAGCCAGTCCCAAGGCTGCTCTTGGCAGCCACCGCAACCGTGTACTTCACGCCCGGCGCCACCCTAGTGAAGCTGTAGGAGTGAGTGGACGCTGAGACCGTCACCTTCTGCACGGGCTTCTTGAAGTCGCCTTTCAAAAGAAGCTCGACCGTGTAGCCGGTGATCGGCGAGCCTCCGTTCGATGAAGGGGTCGTCCAAGACGAACTGATCGTCTTCTTCCCGCCCTTCGCCGTCAAAGACCGTGGGGCGCTCGGAGCGCTCTTTTTGTAGGTGTAGCTCTTGGTGTTGCTGAAGCCGTGACTTGTGGCTTCCCCACCGGCCGTTTCAACCGAGACCATGACCGTCGAGCCCGCCTTGCCTGGCGGGGCTTCGACGAGGATCGCGTACGCGTTGCCGCCGCCCGGTATGGCGCCCGTGTTCTCGAAGACCGTGGCTTCGGTGTTGCCGAACTTCACCGCGACGGGGGAATCGAGCAAAGTCCCGGAGATAACGACTGCGTCCTTAAGGGACTCGCTGCCGGCGGCTGGACCGGACGAGGGTGAGATCTTCGAGATCACCGGAGCACCCGGATAGCCGAACACGAACCAGTCCAGCGTCGGGTTCTCGTTGCTACAACCGGTCTCGGTACAGGCGAACGCCTCAGTATCTCCCGGCAGGTTGCCCGGGAGCACGATCTTCAAGACGGTGTCCGATTGGGTGAGGAAGGCCGTCGATTCGGTTTCCCCGAATCCCGGGTTGTCATCGGCGAATACGACCGCTTCAACGTCTATCAGGCCGTGGCCATCGATGGTGAGGGTGCCGCCGCCTTCCGTCGACCCCACATGGGTCGACAAGCTCGTCACTGTCGGCTGGCCGGCCAGAGCGAACAAGTCGCTCGGGACGTCGTAAAGGCCTCCTGCGGTGACGATCGTGATCGCCTGAGCCTCAGGTTCTGTCGTTGGCCCTGTGAGGTTCGGGTCCCCGTTGTTGATGATGAACAGGTCGGTCGGTGTGATCGACAGATCGAAGTAATCCTGGCTCGACTGCGGGCCGACATCCCCGAAATCCGTCCAGAAGTACGTGAGAACGTTGAAGCCCGTGCCGTGGATGTCCTCGATCGATCCGCCCTCTTCGGCGCCGTACTTGGGCGTTACCGAGGTCACGTCGGGAGTCGGCGCGTAGTCGAACTCACAAGCGGCTGCCACGACCTCGGTTCCCGGCGTGAAAGACAGCACCCCGCTCGGGGTGAATTCGATCGCTCCCGAGTAGGCGGGAAGGATCTTGTCCTCGGCCGAAGTGCCGGCAGGAGTCGTAACCCTCACCTCAACCTGACATATCGAGCTGTCGCTCGGGAAGGCGCACGTCGTGGACTCGGTCTCGGCCGGAACCGTCGCCGTGATGTTGCTGTCGTTCACGTCGATCTGCCTCTCAGCCTCCACACCACCGAAGGTGACCCTCGTGGCGCCGGTGAAGCCGGAGCCGACGATGTCCACTTCGTACCCGCCGGTCGCGTTGCCGGCGGTCCGACCGATGTAGTCGATTACCGGCGTGGTGCCGCCCGCGTAACCGAGGTAGTGGAAGACGCTGTCCGTCGGGTTGAGCGAGCTCGATCGTTCGGGGTCTACCGTCACCACGGTCACAGGCGCAGTGCCCCCTGCTGGTAGCACTGTCCCTTGCGGGGCGTTGTAGCTCGGCGTCGTGATCGCGATCGACGTCGACGACCAGCTGACCACCGTCGCTGCTTGAGTCCCGACGTAGACGGCACCGGTCGTCGTGCCGAAGTCATTGCCAGCGATCGTGACGCTCGTCCCTCCTTCATTCGTGCCTGACGAAGGGCTGACCCCAGACACGGTCGGAGGGTTGCTCGAGCTCTGGACGAGCGCGCACGCCTGCTGGGCCAAGCCAGGATCGCCGTCGGGGTTCGTGATCTTCGGCGAGCCGAGCCCGGAGGCGAGGTCGTAGCCACTAGTGGCCGGGAAGTCAGT
Organism: Acidimicrobiaceae bacterium; assembly: GCA_003136185.1. GTDB lineage: Bacteria > Actinomycetota > Acidimicrobiia > Acidimicrobiales > Bog-793 > Palsa-601. The sequence continues at coordinate 37,015 of PLDN01000148.1, forward strand.
CCCGTCCCCGACACCGAGGCTGTCGTTGTTCCCGACCGCGATGTCGTTGAAGGCGTGGGCATAATCCGACGGGCCGGAAGAAGCGACGTCGTACAGCAGAGGGCTCACAAAACCCAACGTCGTTCCATCACAGAACGACGACCCATTCATGTCGGCGGTCATCGCAGCCCACAGCGGCGTCGAGGACGACGTCCCACCGACAGTGCTCATCTGGCCGTTCCAGTAGGTCGTGATGCCGGTGAATTCGTCCGCCAGCGCCGTCACATCGGGAACGAGCCGGCAAGAAGTGCCGGACGGCAAGGTCGTGTCGACGCCCGCCANNCAGAAGTCCCGGCTGCGTTCGCAATGCCCGTGACCGTCGCGTCTGCCTGCCAGGACGGCTCGGCCCACGTGTCGGAGATGCCGCCGCCGCCTGCGCCCCAGTCGTTGCCGTCGTTCCAGACCTGCTCTGTAGGGGGCTCGGTGATGTCGGTGAAGGTGGTGCCACCGACGGAGGTGACGTATGGCTGGCTAGCTGGGTCGTCTACCGAGAGCTCGTTCGCGGTCGGGGTGGGTGCCTGGCCCGAGCAGTCGTCGGAGCCGTCGTCGCCGGCTGCGGCGAACACGGACTGACCCTGGGCGGCGGTCTCGGCGAATATCTCGCTCTCGACCTCCTGCGTGCCGGGAGAGCCCGACTGGAAGGCGGACTCGCACAGGCCCCAGCTCGTGCTGACGACACGGGCGTTGTCTGCGGTGGCAATGGCGTTGTACGCGTCGAGCGAACCGAACGTCGTGTTCGGGCCCTCGTACACATGGATTTCAGCATCGGGCGCGATCGTCGACACGTCCTCGACGTCGAGGGACGCTTCGCCTACGCCGGGGCCCGTACCTGGGCCGCCGTCGACTTGAGTGACGGAGACGTGCGTCGTGTTGGTCTCGTTCGGGCCGAAGTAGCACTTGTCGTAGGCGACGATGTCCGACATCAAGAACGGCTCGAGCTCGAAGATGTCGACGGTCTGTCCCCCGCCCAGGTCACCGGTCGAGTAAAGGCCGTCCACGCCGTATGCGTGCGCGAGCTGATCAGCGGTCACGCCGCCGTAGACCGACTGTGCCTTGGCGGACGTGCACGCCGAGGGCGCGCCTGCCGCAGCCTTCGGGAGCGATGATGCCTTGACGGGTCCACGCGCCACCCGGGGAGCCTTTTCGATGCCACTCGACATGTGCACGAGGTCGTCGAGGCCCACGACGCCGGACACGCTGCCAGCAATGGCCGACGGCAAGCGGGCCGCCGACGTCGCGCCCCACCCGGTGCGCCCATTCGAGAAACGGAAGTCAGCCAACCCTGTCCCGAACGCCCTCTCCACCCTCGCGGCGTCCCCATGGAAGGTGACGAGGATCCTGTTGGACGACACGCTCGGGTGAAGCCCGTCAGAGCGCAGTACTCGTGTCACGGCGGCGACGGCCGACTCCGACGCGCCGAAGCGGCTCGCGAACTCGCTCCTCGTCAGGTACTGGTGGAACGCGGGCGAGATCCTGTCGGTCACGTCTGCCAAGAAGCGCGTGAGGCCTGCCTGATCACGGGAGCGGAGGCCGACGGCTCCGGAGATCTCCATCGACGACCGGACGTTCCCGATTCTCACGGTGTGCGGCGGCAAGCTCGGCCGCGCGGCGATCTCTGCGAGGCGGTTCGGGTAGGTGTTCGTGTGCGCCGCGAACGCGGCGCCCGCAGGCAGCATGGCGAGAATCGGTATGGCCCCAGCTACGACTCGAGAGAGCTTCATGCCAAGGGTGTCTAGCAACCGCCCGTTGAGCAGTCAACGCCGCGTCGAGAGTCTCGTTGCCGTTCCTAGTCTGATTCTATGCCAATACGGCGAGCAGAGCCGTCCGACGGACAGGTCGTCGCGCGATTGATTCGCGAGCTGGCCGAGTACGAGCACCTTGCCCATGAGGTCGTGTGGGTGGAAGCCGCCCTACAGGAGGCGCTCTTCGGGGATGGCGCCGTGCCGAGCGTTCTGCTCGCCGAGTCCGACGAGGGAGAGGTGGCAGGGTTCGCTTTGTACTTCGAGAGTTTCTCGACGTTCCTCGGTACGTCGGGACTCTGGCTCGAGGATCTCTATGTGCGACCGGAGCATCGCGGCGCCGGGCACGGGAGGGCGTTGCTCGACGCCCTCTGCGGGCTGACGAGCGGGCGCGTCGAGTGGAACGTGCTGACATGGAACACGGCCGCGGTTGGCTTCTACGACTCCCTTGGCGCTCGACCGGTCGAGGGTTGGGTCACGTATCGCTGGCTTCCGGGCGCTTTGAGTCATGGAGTCGACACCGGCCCTGGTGCTTTCGGCGCGTGACGGTCGCTCGGCTCGCTCTGCTCGTAGTCGCAGTCGCGGGTGCCACGCTAAGACCGAGACGGATCCCGGCCTTCTTGGCGCCGGTCGCTTGCGTGCTCATCGCGCTTTTGTCGGGCCTCGCCTCGTGGCACGAGACGAGCCATGCGCTAAGCCCGCTCCTGGCTCCGCTCGCGTTCTTGCTGACCGCCATCCCACTCGCGGTGTTGCTCGACCGCCTCGGCTACTTCGAACAGCTCGCCGCTCTCTTCGGAAACGGCCGATGGCTGGTTCCCGGGCTCTGGCTCCTCGGCACCGGCACGGTCGCCGTCTTGAACCTCGACGCGGCAGTCGTGCTGCTCACGCCGCTCTATTTCAGGATCGCGTCCCGCCACGGTCTTCCGGCGCGGTTCGTCTGCTTCCAACCCGTCGTCCTCGCGCTGCTGGCGTCGTCGTTCCTGCCCGTGTCGAACCTGACCAACCTGATAGCGAGCGCCCGATTCGGGATCGGCCCGCTCGAGTGGTTCGAGCATCTCGGCGCGCCGGCTGCCGTCGCGTGCACCGTTGGGTACCTGTGCTACCGGGGAGCGACTCGGCTGGCGGGCGACTCCGGGGCCCCGGTCAGCGACGACGAGGAGTCCGCCACGTCGGCGACGGCACGCGACGGTAGCGTCCTTGCCGGCGGGTCGGTCGTGGTTGGGCTGGTCCTCGTAGGTTTCTTGGTTGGCCCGTCGATCGGCGTGAGGGCATGGGAGGTGGCGCTTGCCGCCGACCTCGTCCTCGTCGCCTCGTCGAAGCGCCTCCCACTGCGATCGGTCCCTTGGGAGACGGCGCTCGTAGCCGCGGGACTGGGTGTATTGGCCACAGCGGCTGTGCAGGGCGTCGACCTGAGCAGCCTCCTGGCCGGCTCTGGGCCGCTCGCCATGATCCGGGCTGCCGCGGTGAGCGCCGGCGGCGCCAACGTCGTCAACAACCTGCCGGCGCTGCTGGTCGCCCTGCCTTCGGTCGCGGGCGCAGGCGGTAGGGCCACCTGCCAACTGTGGCCGATCGTGCTAGGCGTCAACGCCGGTCCGGGCTTGCTGATCACGGGCTCCCTCTCGACCCTCCTCTGGGTTGACTCGATGCGACGCCTCGGCGCGCCGGTGACCGCCGGCGTGTTCTGCCGTATGGGACTGCGGGTCGTCATCCCGGCAGCTGTTGCCGCGCTGGCGGTCCTCGTCGCCTTTGCTCCTTTGCTCGGGTGCGGGTGACAGCACCGGTGACAGCGCGGGTGACACCGGGCAGGCTCGATAGCTTTTCGCCCATGGCAACAGAGCCCGCAACCGATCACACCCACGTCGTTGACAACGGGAAGGCTGAGCTCACGCTCGACGAGTTGGCGGGCATCCAGCCTGGCATGGCGCGCCTCATGGTCGAGGTGTCCGACCGGATGTGGAAGTGCTATCACGCCGGCAAGGCCCGCAACCGTCCGCTCGCCCGGTACCAGCTCTCCGAGGCGACGAAGATCATGAAGGGCTCGGTCATCGTCCGGCCGAAGTACACCGACTCGATGCAGCGCTTCATCGACGAGGAGATGGCGAGCCTGCGGCAGGTCGTCGAGGCTGAGGAGTGGGACCGTTTCGACTCTGTCTTCGAGGCGGTGGTGCGGGCCACGAACCGCTACCACGAAGAGTTCGAGAAAGGTTTCCTCGTGTGGACGGTTCCGCAGGATCCTCCTCGCGATCTTGACCTCACCCCTCGATCGTGACCTCGCCCGCGAGCTCGTGGGTAGAGGGGTCCGCGCTCCAACCGACCTGCACGCGGTAGCGACCAGGGCGTAGCCGCCCGAGCCGCCGGCGTGAGATCTCGATCTCGACCTCCGCCGCAGCGCCGGGATCGAGCTCTCGGCGCGACGAGCCGAGGAACTGCAGAGCCGGCTCTCCCTCGGCCCGGTCGACCGGAGCCAGGTAGGCCTGCAGTGTTGCCCCACCCTTGCGGGCGCCTTCGTTGGTGATGGTGACCGAGACCCGAGCCTCGCCTTGTCGTGCCTCGACTGCCGGGCGACGGAGGCTGAAGCTCGTGTAGCCGAGGCCGTGGCCGAACCAGTAGCGGGGCTCGGCCCCGGTCGTCGCGTAGTGCCGATGACCGATCAGCAGCCCCTCGCCGTAGGTCACCTTGCCCTCTGCTCCGGGGTAGTAGGGGAACGCCGGGCAGTCTTCGAGACGCACCGGCACCGTGTGCGGAAGGCGCCCACCGGGCTCCTCGGCGCCCCGCAGGACGTCCGCGACGGCCGTGCCGACGACCTCGCCGCCGAACCAGATCTGCAGGATCGATGCCGGGAGCCCTGCCCAATCCATCGTCACGGGCGAACCGGCGTTGACGAGGACGATTGTCCGGCTGTTGGCTCCAGCGACCGCGCTCACGAGGTCGTCCTGGCGGCCGGGAAGATCCATGGACGCCCGGTCGTGACCCTCGGTCTCCCACTCGGCCGTCGTGCCGACCACGCACACGACGGCATCTGCCCGCTCGGCAAGCGCCACCGCCCGCGCGATGAGCTCGTCGCCGTCGGGCAACGGTGGCCGGACCCCGACGAACACGCCTGCCACCGGCGACCCCGGCGTCACCTCGTACTCGACGAGCACCTCGTAGGTCACGCCACTTACGAGCCCGACTGATGAGGCGGCCTCGGCAGACCCAAACCCGAAGAAACGCTTCCCCCTTTCGACCGACCCCTCCACCACTAACTCGCCGTCGATGAGCAAGCGGGCGGTACCTGCTTGGGCAAGCGAGAACTCGTAACCTCCCGTGAGCTCGGGCGTGAACTCGGCCGAGCAGCGCACGGCGAACGCGCCGTATCCGAGCTCGTGCACCTGAGGCACCGGCGGCCCGAGCCACAGCAGTGGCGGACGAGGCGTGGTCTCCTCGTGCAGCACGGGTCCGTCGAAGCTCGAGCCCGGGGGTCCAGATGTCGCGAGAGCGAAGTATTCAAGGCGCGCGGGGACGTCGAGGTCGGGCGTCTCGGTCCAGGTCACGCACCCGATCTCGTGGGAGACCTCGACGCCGAGCGGCGAGTAGGCCTCCCGTAGCCCGTCGAGTACAGACACGACGTGGTCCGGACTGACCCGGGCGCTGCCGCCGCCCTGCGCAGCCGTCGCGGCGGCGTTGGGACCGATGACCGCCAGCACGGCGCCTGCGGGCAACTCGAGAGGCAGTAGCGCCGCGGCGTCCCCGCTCGTCGGCGCCTCGTTGCGCAGCAGCACGAAAGAGCGCGCGGCTAGCTCGCGGGAGAGCTCGCGGCGCTGGGGCAAGGTGCGCTGCGGCTCGCGGCTCGTAGAGCCCGATTCGGCGAGCGCGCCCGTTCGTTCGGCCACCTGGATGATTCGTCGCGCCCGCTCGGCGATGACCCTCTCTGAGACTTCGCCCGCCGCGACGGCCTCCTCGAGCCGCTTGCCGTAGTGGATGGCGGGCCCGGGCATCTCGAGATCGAGGCCTGCGATCGCCGACGCCACGGTGCTCTGAGTGCCGAACCAGTCAGACATGACCAAGCCGTCAAAGGACCATTCGTCCCGCAGGACTCCTTGCAGCAGCGCCTCGTGCTCAGCGGCGTAGGTGCCGTTGATCCGGTTGTAGGAGGACATCACAGCCCAGGCGCCGCCCTCTATGACCGCTTCCTCGAACGGCACGAGATAGAGCGCCCGCAGCACGTGGTCGTCGACCTCCGAGCTGATGGTGTGCCGTTCAAATTCCGAGTCGTTGGCGATGAAGTGCTTGATCGTCGCCGCCACTCCCCGTGCCTGCAGCGCTTTCACATAGGCGACGGCGAGGTCGGCAGTGAGGATCGGGTCCTCGGAATAGCACTCGAAGTGCCGGCCGCCGAGCGGGTGGCGTTGCAGATTGATCGTCGGGCCGAGAAGGACACGTACTCCCTTGTCGGAGCACTCGTCGGCGAGCGCATCGGCGAGCGCGGCGGCGGCGGTGGGGTCGAATGTCGCTCCGATGGCGGTGCCGCAGGGGAACGAGACCGAGACCGATCCGACGGTCCGCTCGCCTCGGACGCCGACCGGGCCGTCGGAGACTTGGACGGCCCCGAGCCCGACTCTCTCGATCTGGTGCGTGTGCCAGTAATCGCTCCCGGCGAGGAGGCGGATTCGTTCGGCGAGATCGAGCTCGGCCAGCACCGCCTCCACGCGTGAGGCGCTCATGACGCCCGCCGCGCGACGAGCTCGTCCAATGCGGAGTCGGGCACTTCGAGATCTCCCTTGCCTGATCCAATCGAGAGATCGGGCTTGAACGTTCCGTGAAAGTCCGAGCCCCCGGTGGCCGCCAGGCCGTGGCGCCTCGCGATGGCCGAGAGACCCTGGCGCTCCTCGTCGCTGTAGCGGCCGTACCAGCACTCCAAACCGGCGAGCCCGGCCTCGGCGAGCTCGGCGACGGTGCGCTCCAGCTCGGCAGGCTCGAGTCCGAGGGAGAGCGGATGGGCAAGCACCGTAAGCGCCCCCGACCCGCGAGCTGCGGCGATCGTCGTGTCGGCTGAGATGAACGCCTTCGGGATGTATGCCTGTCCTCCCTTGGCGAGCAGATTGTCGAAGGCGTCCTGGTAGCTCTCGACGATCCCCTTTTTCACGAGAGCCGCTGCAAAGTGGGGCCGTCCTAGCGTCGAGCCGTCCGTCTCTGCCTCGACGTCTTCCAGCGTGAGAGGTATCCCGAGCTCGTTCAAGCGTTCGACGAGCCGAACGTTGCGGTTGACCCGATCGTCCCGGAGGCGTTCGAGCTGCGACTGGAGCGGGCCATCGCCGGGCTCGGCGAAGTAGCAGAGAATATGCATCGTCCCTGGCGAGAACTGGCAGGAGACCTCGCAACCGGGGATAAACGTGATTCTCGCGGCCTCGGCCGCCCGGCGGGCCTCGGCGATTCCCGAGAGGCCGTCGTGGTCCGTGAGAGCTACCGCGCTGCACCCGGCGGCGACCGCCAGCTCCACGATCCGACCCGGCGGGTCGGATCCGTCCGAGCAAGTCGAGTGAGTGTGCAGATCGATCATCGGTACTCCCTATCCACCGTCGGCCCGGCCGCAGCGTACTGGGCGTATGTGATCGTGGCCCGATCCCGACACACAAGGTGGCAGAATGAGCATGTGAAGGAGGCGTGTGGGGTCTTCGGCGTCTATGCGCCGGGTGCCCGTGTTGCCCAGCTCACTTTCGATGGACTGTTCGCGTTGCAGCACCGCGGGCAGGAATCCTGCGGGATGGCCGTGAGCGACGGCGACACCATCACTGTGACGAAGGACATGGGCCTCGTGGCGGCCGTCTTCGACGAGCGCACTCTCTCGCCCTTGCAGGGTGACCTCGCCCTCGGGCACACCCGGTACTCGACGACAGGCTCGAGCACCTGGCACAACGCCCAGCCGGTATACCGCTCTGTCGGCCCGGCCGGCTTCGCGCTCGGACACAACGGCAACTTGACCAACACCGAGGCGCTCGCGATGGATGCGGGCATGCTCGGTGCCCTCACCTCGGACAGTGATCTCGTCGCGGAGCTGCTCGCGCGGCACTTCGCGCCAGAGCCGGAGCTCGACGACGAGTCCGGGATCGTGCCCGACTACCCCGCCGAGCAGTTGCTGCGCGCCCTCGAAGACGTCCTGCCACGGATCGAGGGGGCTTTCTCGTTCGGGTTGATCGATACCGAGAAGCTGATTGCGGTNNGATGTCTGCGGCGCCGAGTTCGTGCGGGAGATCGAACCGGGCGAGATGGTCGTAATCGATGCCGCAGGCCCGAGATCGCTGTGGCCTTTCGGCGAGGCGAAGGACGCTCGGCTGTGCGTGTTCGAGTTCGTCTACTTCGCCCGACCCGACACACGCCTGCGCAACCGCGAGGTGTACTCGGTGCGGCGACGGATGGGGGAGCTGCTTGCCACCCAGCGCCCGGTCGAGGCTGATCTCGTGATCGGCGTGCCGGACTCGGGCCTCACCGCGGCCGAGGGATTTTCCGAAGTGAGCGGCGTGCCTTACGGCCAGGGGCTCGTGAAGAACCGGTACATCGGGCGGACCTTCATCGCTCCCACGCAAGAGGCCCGAGCACTCGGGGTGAGGCGCAAGCTGAATCCTCTCCGGGCCACCATCGCAGGCAAGCGGCTCATCGTGGTCGACGACTCGATCGTGCGGGGAACCACTACCCGCCAACTCGTCAAGATGCTGCGCGATACCGGGGCGGCCGAGGTGCATCTTCGGATCTCGTCGCCGCCGTTCCAGTGGCCCTGCTACTACGGCATCGACACACCGGATCGGGACGAGCTGATCGCCGCCCGGATGTCGGTCGAGGAGGTCAACGCTCACATCGGCGCCGACTCCCTCGACTACCTCTCGCTCGGCAACCTCATGAAAGCCGTCGGGGCCGACGAGGAAGGCCAGGGATACTGCAGAGCTTGCCTCACCGGGCATTACCCGACCGAGGTGCCACTCGCCTTCTCGGCGGTCCACGACTCGCCGAGGGACGGCCTCGAGTTGGCCGGCACGACAAAGTAGGTCCTGAGCTGGTGGTTCATCGCCGCTCGTCCGCGCAGCCGCGTAGGCCACGCTGTGAAGAGCGGGGGCCACCACGCGAGGGTGAGAGGCGTCCCCCGCTCTCCGCGTGGGAGCCCGTTTCGGGGCACCTAGGAATTATCGGCAACTCGGCCGAGATCCTTAAGCCATAGCCTCGACTGAAGCTGGGTCCTCCGTCAGCCCCGCCTTGCGCTGGCCCGCCCAACCAGGGCCCCGGAGGACGAATGACAGGCGGTCTCGCCAGTTCGTGGAACGGGCCACGTCCTTCAGCATCTCGACGTGTTCGTGCGTGGCGATTCGCACGGGACTGAAGGTCTTCACGTTCTTGGTCAACCCGTAGCGGACCTGCTCGTCCTCGGGCTCGAACGTGCCGAAGAGCCGGTCCCACACTATGAGGATGCTGCCGTGGTTCTTGTCGAGGTAGCGGCCGTTGCTCCCATGGTGGACACGGTGGTGAGAGGCCGTGTTGAGGGCATACTCGGCCGGACCGAGGGAGTCGACGGTCTCGGTGTGGATCCAGAACTGGTACAGCAGGTTGACGCCTCGAGCGGTGTTGATGAGCTCCGGCCGGATGCCGAAGAGCGACAGGAGCGAATAGGGGATGAATGCCCCGAAGGCGTCCGCCACCGGCTGGCGGAGCGCCGTCGAGAGGTTGTAGCGCTCACTCGAGTGGTGCACTACGTGGATAGCCCAGAGCGCGCGGCATTCGTGCATGGAACGGTGGTTCCAGTAGTAGATGAAGTCCCAGCCGGCGACGGCGGCGGCGAGAGCGAGCGGGCCCTTCCCAAGGTCGGGAAGGATGCGTGAGTTCCAGAGCCGCTTCACTGTCGTACGGTCCGCCCACGCAGTCGTGAGGGCGACACCGCCCGCCACGATCGCTGTGACGCCCCCGACTGAAGCGACGTGCCGGGCGAGAGCCCCGAGCCTTCGCCGGCGGTCGGACTTGCCTGCGAAGGCTTCGTCCGTCGCGGTGCCGTCGCCGTCCGAGTCGTCGCTCATTTCGTCGCTCATTTCGTCGTCGGCACTGATGGCCGGGTCGACCTTTGCCAGCTGGTCAGCAATTGTCGTGAGCGCGGCGGCGCCGGCGGCGGTGAGCATGAGCACTTTGCCGTACTTACCGCGGCCCGGCGTGAGCGGGCGGAGTAGGCGCGGGACTACTAGAGGAAGTATGAGGCTCCCGACACCCATTGTGAGGCTTGCGATGGTGTCCTGCCGCTCGTAGATCCCAGATGAGATGTCGCGCCCTGCCTGGGTGGTCAGGCCTGCCTCGCTCTTCCTGCGCATCCAGAGGTACTCGGCGCCCATGCTCCCGAAGTAAAAGGGAATGGCGACGACCGTCAGGTCCTTCATGACAGAAAGCCTATGGGTCGCCGTGCGGGTCTGCTGCCCGGTACGCGAGCAGGCTCTCAGCTGCCCAGCACCACCTCTGCTTCTGCGGAGATGTCAGCTTGAAGGACGAGATCGGACGCGGGCATGGGCTTGGAGATGAAGTAGCCCTGAGCGATGTCGCAACCGATCTGGCCCAGGACCTCGAGCGTCGCCAAGTCCTCGACACCCTCAGCGACCACGCGCAGACCGAGCGCGTGGCCGAGCTCGATCGTGGACCGGATGAGGTCGATTCCGCGCGCCTTGTCTTCGGAGAGCAGACCGCTCACGAACGTTCGGTCCAACTTGAGCTCGCCGACGGCGAGATCCCGCAGGTAGGCGATAGACGTGAAACCGGCGCCGAAGTCGTCGATGGACACGGTCACTCCGAGCGCCTTCAACTCCTCGATTACCCCTCGAGAGCGCTCGTAGTCGGTGATGATGCATGTCTCGGTGATCTCGATCACGAGCCGCCCCGCCGGAAGATGGTGGGTCTCGAGCTGCTCGGAGATCGATCCGATGAAACCGGCATCGAGGAGGTTCGAAGGCGAGACGTTGATAGCGAGGTCGATGTCGTGGCCGGCGGCGCGCCATTCAGCCCACTGGTGAAGAGCGTCGTCGAGCACGAGCGCAGTAAGCGACGGCATGACGCCGGCTTCCTCAGCGACCGGGAGGAATTTGAGCGGCGCCATCATGCCGAGCCGAGGGTGCGGCCACCGCAGGAGCGCTTCAACGCCCGAGAACTGGCCCGTGCGCAAATCGAGCTGAGGTTGGTAGTGGAGAACGAACTGCTTCTCCTGGACGGCGACGCGCAGCTCCTCCGCGAGGCGCAGGAGGTTGCCGTCGTCGTCGAGGTCTTCGTTGTAGGTCTCGATTGAGCTTTGCTCGAGCTTCGCCCGGTACATGGCGATGTCGGCGCACCGCAGCACGCCCGCCGGGTCGCTCGCGTGCTGGGGTGCGATCGCGATCCCGATGCTCGCTCCGATCGTCGCACTCACAACGTCAAGGACGAAGGGATGTGCGAACTCCGCCATGAGACGCTGCGCGACGAGCGTGGCGTACTCGGCATCGGCGTTGAGGAGCACGACGGCGAACTCGTCGCCGCCGAGGCGAACGAGAACGTCGGTCGAGCGGAGCGACGCGGTGAGCCGGGGGCCGAGCTGCCTCAGCAGCTTGTCGCCCGCGGCGTGGCCGAACGAGTCGTTGATCGCCTTGAAGTGATCGAGGTCGAGGAAGAGGAAGGCGAGCTGCCTCGTCGGCAAGAGCGGATCGGCGAGGTCGGCGAAGAATGTGTTCAACACGTGGAACAGGTACCTGCGGTTGCCAAGCCCGGTGAGCTCGTCGGTCATCGACTGCCGGTGTCGTTGCTCGGTGAGGAGCCGCAGACCTCGAGCGGAGAGCGCCAAGCGGATTCCGACGAGTACGAGCGTTGCGGTCGCGAGCCCGATCGATACGCGGGACAGCCCATGCAAGGTGCCCGTGAACAGAATGACCAGCCCGGCCAGCGCGGCGATGCCCGGCAGCAAGAAACCCGCCGGTCTTTGAGGCGCAAGCGGATTAGCCGCTCGGGGCCGAACCCACACCGCCATGGACATCAATAGGAACGAGCCCGGCCATGCCACGGTGTCTAAGAGGGTACCGACATGCGACGACCCGATCGTGGAAGAGAACAGGTTGAACGTGTCGCCGACGGTGTTCAACGCGCAGGCGCCGGCGATGAGGAGCCAGGGGGTCCGGCGCTTGCCTCGAAGAACCGCTGTGCCGCCAACCACCAGCGCAAGCAACAGCAGGTCGCCGATCGGATACGCCACGTTGACAGCGGCGGACAGGGCATTTCCACCTGTCGAATGGATGATGTTGTGAAATGCGAACGCGGCGCAAACAGCGGCCGCCCCAAGGCCGGCGACCCCTCCGTCAAGCCAACTAGGTGCGGTCAGTCGTC